>JAJECF010000220.1 GCA_022822125.1 Alphaproteobacteria bacterium | reverse complement strand
CTCGCCGTCGTCGGGCGGCAGGTCCTTCATCGGCTTCGCCGCCTTGATGCGCCGCCAGGTCAGCCAGATTTTCAAACCGGCGACCAGCGCCAGCGCGCCGAAAACGACCAGCGCCTCGACGATCATGAAGCGCCCTGGCCGCGTTCGGTCGCGTTGACCAGCACGGCCATCTGGCCGGCGGCGTGGCGGTTTTCGTGCATCAGCTGGTGGGCGTGGCCGAGGTCGTCGAAGTCGAACACCTCCGAAAGGCAGGGATCGATCTTGCCGTCGATGACCAATTGGTTGACCGCCGCGGCCTGCTCGTCATTGGAGAGGTGGCTGCCCTGGAAGCGCTTCTGCCGCATCCAGTGGTAGCGCAGGTCGAGGGTCACATTGTAGCCGGTGGTGCCGGCGCAGATGACGATCATGCCGCCCGTGTCGCAGACGAATTCCGATGTCGGCAGCGTCGCCTCGCCCGGATGCTCGAACACGATCTTCGGGCTCGCGCGCTCGCCGAGCGCCTCCCAGATCGCGCCGCCGAAGGCGCGGGCGCCCTTCGCCCAGGCGCCGTAGGCCGCGCCGTCGGTCGTGTCGGGCATCGGCCCCCAATGGTCGAAGGCGGTGCGGTTGATGACGCCGACGGCCCCCATCTCCATGCACCAGTCGCGTTTGGCGTCGTCGGAGATGACGGCGACCGGCCGCCCGCCAAGCGCCGCGGTGATCTGCAGCGCCATCGCGCCGAGGCCGCCGGACGCGCCCCAGACAAGCACCGCATCGCCCGGCTCGACCGTGTGCGGCGGCCAGCCCATCAGCATCCGGTAGGCGGTCGAGGCGCAGAGCAGGTAGCAGCCCGACTGCTCCCAGGTCAGGTGTTTCGGGCGCGGCTGGCACTGGTGCGCCTGCGCCTTCGCGAACTGGCAATAGGAGCCGTAGTTGGTCTGGTAGCCCCAGATCCGGGTCGAGGTCGCCAGCATGGGGTCCTTGCCCGACAGCACCCAGGGGTCGTCCGGCTCCCACCAGCCGGAGTGGATCACCACCTCGTCGCCGGGCCTGACATTCGTGACCCCGGAGCCGACCGCCTGAACGATGCCGGAGCAGTCGCTGCCGCCGGCATGGAAGTCTTCCGGCTCGCCCTTGCGCATCCGCTCCCCGATCACGTCGATCGGATAGCCGAGCGCCGCCCAGACATTGTTGTAGTTGATGCCGGTCGCCATGACATAGACGAGCACCTCGTCCGGCTTGAGGTCCGGAACCGGGACGACCTCATGCTGCCAGGCGTCCTTCGGTTCCCCGAACCGGTCCTGGCGCACAAGGAAGGCGTGCATCGTCTCGGGCACCTCGCCGAGCGGCGGCTGTTCGCCCAAAGCGCAGAGTTCCATAGGGCCGGCTCCTTCTTCGTTTCGCATCGGCAGGAATACGCTCTAGGCGGTTGCCGTCCGGAATTCAATTCCCGGCACCCGCCTTGCCGGCGCTGCTGCAAAGACACCGCTGCAAGTGTCATGGAATGTCATGTTCCGTCATGCGATGTCATGATCTGCATTCGCACGACGCATAGGGACTGGTCCTTTCGGGCATGAAGCCGTCGTTTCGGGCGGGGGCTCCGGGTATGCCGTCCGGTTTTTCCCGCCTTGTATCTCCGGCATAGGTCTCTCCTTTCGATCCATCTTCGTTCCCTTCTCCACGCCGCCGTGCCGAACATTGCAGATGGCGGCGTTGGCGCCGCCGCGCCGAACGCGGCGGACCCTTTTTCGCGCGTAATGCGCGCCGGCGCCCGCGCCCGCGCGTTTCGCGGCGGCGTGGCTTGCGCGCCTGATTGCGCCTGCGCTCGCGCGCGCGAGCCGGACGCAGGGCGCACTTCACCCGTTGGCCGAATCAGGGGCTTTTTCGCGCCGGCGCCGACACGAAGAACGGATGCGGCCCCGCGGATGCCGCGTCCCTTCTCCGCTCCATATTACGATTGGCGCGAAGAATTTCAAGCCAAATTTAGGACTAATATCAAATTTTTCGAACAAACAGATTTCCCGCACCGCCATGCCCTTGCCGCCTTCCCGCTTGCGCCGGGGGCGGGTTTTCCGCATCCCGGCAGGTGCGCGCCGGCTTCCTCCCCTGCCGCCGAGGTGCTATCCATCCGGCCCCAGCGGAAGTGGAGGGATCGTCATGGCCGGAGCATATGAGACCGCGTTCCGCCGCTCGCTAGACGAGCGGGAGGCGTTCTGGGCGGAAGCCGCCGCCGACCTGCACTGGTACAAGGCGCCGACGCAAATCCTGGAAACGGAGTCGACGCCCGCCGGGCGCTGGTTCGTGGACGGCGTGACCAACACCTGCTTCAACGCCCTCGACCGGCATGTCGAGGCGGGGCGGGGCGAGCAGGCCGCGATGATCTACGACAGCCCGGTGACCGACACGGTCCGTTCCTTCACCTACCGCGAATTGCGCGACGCCGTCGCCGTCTTCGCCGGCGCGCTCAGGAGCCGCGGCATCGGCAAGGGCGACCGGGTCGTCATCTACATGCCGATGATCCCGGAGACGGCCGTCGCCATGCTCGCCTGCGCCAGGCTGGGCGCGGTGCATTCCGTCGTCTTCGGCGGGTTCGCCTCCAACGAGCTGGCGGTCCGCATCGACGACAGCGCCTGCAAGGCGGTGATCGCCGCGTCCTGCGGCATCGAGCCGGGACGGGTCGTGGAATACAAGCCGCTGCTCGACGGCGCCATCGAGCTGGCGGAGCACAAGCCCGAATTCTGCGTCGTCTTCCAGCGGCCCGAATGCGAGGCCTCGATGGTGGAAGGGCGCGACGTTGACTGGGAAGAGGCCGTGGCCGCCGCCGAGCCGGCGGACTGCGTTCCGGTCAGCGCGCTCGACCCGCTCTACATCCTCTACACCTCCGGCACGACGGGCCAGCCCAAGGGCGTGGTGCGGGACAATGGCGGCCATATGGTGGTGCTGCACTGGACGATGAAAAACGTCTATGGCGTGGAGCCCGGCGAGGTGTTCTGGGCCGCCTCCGATGTCGGCTGGGTGGTCGGCCACTCCTACATCGTCTATGCGCCCCTGCTCGCCGGCAATACGGCCATATTGTTCGAGGGCAAGCCGGTCGGGACGCCGGATGCCGGCGTCTATTGGCGCATCATCGAGCAGCACAAGGTCGCCGCGCTGTTCACCGCTCCCACGGCCTTCCGGGCGATCCGCCGGGACGATCCCGAGGCGAAACTGCTTGAGGGGCGCGATCTGTCCCATTTCCGCACACTCTTCCTGGCGGGCGAGCGCAGCGACCCGGACACGCTGAAATGGGCGGAGGACGTGCTGGACCGCCCGGTGATCGACCACTGGTGGCAGACCGAGACCGGCTGGCCGATGTGCGCCAACTGCATCGGTATCGAGCTCCTGCCCGTGAAGCACGGCTCGCCGACACGCCCCGTGCCGGGCTGGGACCTGCGGGTGGTGGATGACGGCAATAACGAAGTGCCCGCCGGCACCATCGGGGCGCTGGTGGTCGGGACCCCTCTGCCTCCGGGCGCGTTCCCGACGCTCTGGAATGCGCATGAACGCTATCTGGATACCTATTTCACCGAGTTTCCCGGCTACTACAAGACGGCCGACGCCGGCTATATCGACGAGGACGGCTACGCCTACATCATGGCGCGCACCGACGACATCATTAACGTCGCCGGCCACCGGCTTTCGACCGGCGCCATGGAAGAGGTGCTGGCCGCCCATTCCGATGTGGCGGAATGCGCCGTTATCGGCGTCGCCGACCGTTTGAAGGGCCAGATTCCGGTGGGTTTCCTGGTGCTCAAGGCGGGGGTGAACCGGCCGCATCCGGAAATCGAGACCGAGGTCGTCGCCCTGGTGCGCCAACGGATCGGCCCCGTTGCGGCATTCAAGACGGCGGTGGTGGTCGAGCGCCTGCCGAAGACGCGGTCCGGCAAGATTCTGCGCGGCACGATGCAGAAAGTGGCCGACCGGGAGACCTGGAAAATGCCGGCGACTATCGACGATCCGGAGATTATGGCGGAGATCGAGGCCGCGCTGAAACAGGCCGGTTATGCCGGCGGCGCAACGGCGCCTTAGCGTCCCGTTGCCCTTTGCTGCAGGGGATTGCGTTTGAAACAAAACGGTTTCGCCTACCCCATTCGTCGCCCCGGACCCCGATCCGGGGCCTATCCCCAGCCGTTTCGGTCCGGCGGAGGAGGCGGGAGATGGACCCCGGCTCTCCGCTTCGCTCCGGCCGGGGTGACGAACAGGGGCCGGCATTGCCATAAAAAGCGATTGCCCTGACTGTCTGAACCCTTATCGGAAGAGCATACGATGCCCGATTCCATGAAGCAGAAGCGCGCCGCCTTCGTGTGGGAAGACCCGTTCCTGCTGGGAGACCAACTCGACGAGGACGAGCGCCTGGTGAGCGAGACCGCGCGGCGCTTCGTCGCCGAGACGCTGGCGCCCGGCGTGCGCGACGCGCATCGCAGCGAAACCTTCGATCCGGCCATGATGAAGGCTTTCGGCGAAGCCGGGTTCCTGGGCGTCGGTCTTGACGGCTACGGTTGTCCGGGCGGCAGTTCGGTCATGTACGGCCTCATCGCTCGCGAGGTGGAGCGGTGCGACAGCGCCTACCGCTCGGCGATGAGCGTGCAGTCCTCGCTGGTCATGTTCCCGATCCACAGCTATGGCAGCGAGGCGCAGAAGGAGAAATACCTTCCGAAGCTGGCGTCCGGCGAGCGGATCGGCGCGTTCGGCCTGACCGAGCCGGATCACGGCTCCGACGCCGGCGGGCTGACGACGCGGGCGCGGAAGGTCGAAGGCGGCTACCGGCTCACTGGCGCGAAAATGTGGATCACGCAGGCCAATATCGCCGATGTCTTCGTGATCTGGGCGAAGGACGACGAGGATGTCATTCGCGGCTTCGTGCTGGAGCGCGGCATGGAGGGCCTCACAACGGCGAAGATCGAGGGCAAGTTCTCCCTGCGCGCCTGGCCCACGGGCGAGATCGCGATGGACGATGTCTTCGTGCCGGAAGAGAACCGGTTCCCGCATGCGCGCGGCCTCGGCGGCCCATTCGGCTGCCTGAACAAGGCGCGCTACGGCATCGCCTGGGGCTCGATGGGCTCGGCCGAGTTCTGCTGGCACGCGGCCCGGCAATACACGCTTGACCGCCATGCGTTCGGCCGCCCGCTGGCGCAGACGCAGCTCATCCAGAAGAAGCTGGCCGACATGCAGACCGAGATTGCGCTGGGCCTTCAGGGCGCCTTGCGCGTCGGGCGGCTGATGGACGAGGGCCGCGCCGCGCCGGAGATGATCTCGCTGGTCAAGCGCAACAATTGCGGCAAGGCGCTCGACATCGCCCGTCAGGCGCGGGACATGCATGGCGGCAACGGCGTGAGCGACGAATACCATGTCGTGCGCCACTCGATGAACCTGGAAGCCGTCAACACCTATGAAGGCACGCACGATGTCCACGCGCTGATCCTCGGCCGCGCCCAGACCGGCTTGCAGGCGTTTTCATGAGGCCGACGCAGCGGGAAAGGGCTGAGCGGTTCCGGGCACTGCATGAGGGCGACCGGCCATTTGTGATCGCCAATCCGTTCGACGCGGGTTCGGCGAAAATCCTCGCGGCGATGGGCTTTCCGGCGCTCGCAACCTCCAGCGGCGGGTTCGCAGGAACGCTCGGACGCCGGGACGGCGAGGTGACGCGCGAGGAGGCGCTGGCCCATGCGCGGGCCGTGGTCGAAGCCGTGGATCTGCCGGTTTCCGCCGATTTCGAGAACGGCTTCGGCCATGAGCCCGCCGAAGCGGCAAGGACGGTCGAACTGGCGATCGGGGCCGGGCTCGCCGGATGCTCGATCGAGGATGCGACGCTGGACCCCGACGAACCGCTCTACGACATCGACAAGGCAGCGGCGCGGATTGCAGCGTCCTCCGCGGCAACACATGCGACGGACATTCCGTTCGTCCTCACCGGACGGGCGGAAGGCTTCATCCGAGGCAGGCCGGGCCTCGACGAAGTCATTGCGCGGCTTCAGGCTTACGAGGCTGCCGGCGCCGATGTGCTGATGGCTCCGGCCTTGCCGGACCTTGCTGCTGTCGAGAAGGTCTGCGCATCGCTGACGAAGCCGTTCAGCTTCATGGCGGGGATGCCGGGCAGATCCTTTCCGGTGAAGGACCTCGCAGCGGCGGGCGTTCGCCGCATTTCCCTGGCCACCTCGCTCTACCGCACCGCTATGGGCGGGCTCGAGGCCGCTGCCCGGGAGGTGCGGGACAGCGGAACCTTCGCCTATGTCGAAGATGCGATGCCGTCGAAGGACCTTGCCGACTACATGGGCCCCTGACGCGGACCGCCCGGCCGCAAGGGCGAGAGCTGCAGCGCGATCAGCGACAATTGGCGCCCGTAGTCGGGCTCGCCCTTCAGGCAGGCGCGGCGGTAGCTGAAGAACCGGGATTCTTCCGCGCAGGTATCCGCCCCGGCGACGGAGACCGCCGCAAGCCCCGCGCGCTCCAGCCGCGCCGCGACATAACCCGCGAGATCGAAGCGGAAATGGCCGGGCCGTTCGGCCGGAACGAACCAGCGTCCGTTGTCGGGGTCGAACGCTTCGAATTCGATGCGGAACTCGGGGCCGACCTCATAGGAGGCCTGGGCGATGCAGGGACCGACGGCGGCGACCGTTCGATTCGTCTCTGCGCCGAGCCGCTCCATCCGCTCCAGCACCGCTTCGGAGATTCCGGCAAGCGCGCCCCGCCAGCCGGCATGAGCGGCCCCGACGACGCCCGCCTCCTCGTCCGCGAACAGCACGGGCGCGCAGTCCGCCGTCAATATGCCGAGCGCGAGGCCCGGACGGTCCGTGGCCATGCCGTCGGCCCTGAGCCCTCTGGGCGGTTCCGTCAGCGTCACGGCCTCGGCGCTGTGAACCTGGTGGAGCGTCGCCAGACGGTCCGCGCCCACCGCAGCGAGCGCGCGGCGCCGGTTCTCGCTCACGGCGTCCCGTTCGTCGCCGGAGCCGAAGCCGCAATTAAGCCCGGCATAAAGGCCCGTGCTGACGCCGCCCTCCCGTTCCAGAAAGGCGTATGCAACGCCCTGAACGCCCGATAGCGCGTTCCCCTGCATCATCCCCCTTCCCCCTCGACAAAGCCCGCGGGCGCGGACGCGCCGGCAGGGCCAAAGGCCAGCACCCGGAACAGCCGGCCCATGGCGTCCTTGCCGACCAGCCGGGCCAGCGCGGCATCCTGACCGCCGAGCCGGGCGGCGCGGGCTTCGATTCCCAGACGTTTCAGCCACTCGCCCTGCGGCACCGGCCCCCAGACCGCCGCCCCTGCCTCGCGTCCCGCGCGCATCAAGGCCGCGAAATCCACATGCGCGCTCATATCCGCTTCGCCGGGCCGGGACAACGGACCGACCGGCTCGTGCCCGCTTACCGCCTGCACGCTCGGCCGGCCGGATGGTTCGACATAGCCGTAATCGATGGCAAGGCCGTAGCCGGGGCGGGCCGCCAGCGCCGCCGTCATGCCGGTTGCGGCCGGGCAGACTTCGGTTATGTCGCCCTCCTCCCCTGCGCCTGCATGGCGGAGGGCGGGCCCTGCGACGAAGCGGAAACCGCCCTTCTCCAGACCCACCAGGCGTTCATGCCAGCGCCCGCCGATTTGCACGAACTGGCGTACCGGCAGGGCGTCGAAAAACTCGTTCGCGATCCAGATGGACGGACCGTCCGGTATCGTCTCCGGTTGGTCATGCCAGACAGCATCGAAGCCTTGCGCGCGCTGGAGGGAGCGGAGCGCGGGCGAGGTCTCGACGAGATGCACTTCCGGTCGAAACGCCGGCTCCAGCCGGGCGGCGCGCAGCGCATCCGCCATCAGCGCGCCGCGCCCGGGGCCGAGTTCGACCAGGAGCACATCGGCAGGCCGGCCCATCCGTTCCCAGGCGTCGACGCACCACAGGCCCACGATCTCGCCGAACATCTGGCTGACCTCGGGGGCGGTAACGAAGTCCCCGCCGCGCCCGAACGGGTCCCGGCCGGCATAGTAAGCGGCGTTGCTGAGCGCCATATATTCGGCGAGCGGGATCGGCCCGTCACGTTCGATGCGCCGGGCGAGACGCGCGGCCAGCCGGCCGCTCACGGGCGGCGGACCACAAGCGCAAGGCCGATGGCGATGAGCGGCAGGGAAAGGAGTTGTCCCATCGTGACGGGTCCCAGGATAAAGCCCAGATGGGCGTCCGGCTCGCGGAACAGTTCGGCGAAGCAACGCGCCAGTCCATAGCCGAGGAAAAAGACGCCGATCAGCAGGCCGGGCCGGGCCCGCACCCGCTCCCGAGACGCCAGAGCCAGCATGACGAGGCCGAGTAACAGGCCCTCAAGCGCTGCTTCGTAAAGCTGGCTCGGATGGCGCGGCAACCCGGCCGGGTCCGAGGGAAAGACCATCGCCCAGGAGACGTCCGTCGCCCTGCCGTAAAGTTCGCCGTTCACGAAATTGGCCAGCCGGCCGAGGAACAGCCCGACCGGCGCTCCCGCCGCCACGATATCGCCCACGCGCAGGAACGGCAGCTCGCGGCGGCGCGCGAACAGGAAGACCGCCAGCACAACTCCGGCGAGGCCGCCGTGGAACGACATGCCGCCTTGCCAGAGGAACAGCGCCTCCTCCGGGTTCAGCAGATAGTAGCCGGGCTTGTAGAACAGCACATAGCCGAGCCGCCCCCCGGCCACGACGCCGAGCACCATCCAGGCGAGCAGGTCGTCCACCCGTTCCGCGCGCATGAGATAGGGCGGCAGCACGGCGAGCCGGCGCGCCAACCGCCAGCCGACGATGAGGCCGACGAGATAGGCAAGCGCATACCAGCGAATGCCGAACGGCCCGAGCTCGATCGCGACCGGGTCGATGACCGGGAACGGGATGACGGGCAGGGTCATCGCCGGGGAACCGCCGATCCGGAACGGCCGGCGCTATCTCCCGTGACAAGCATCATTTCATGGCCCATCCTGTCGGCGCGGTCGAGAAGCTATGCCCGGAGTCGGACCCATGCAAACCGGAAAACGTGTCCTGGACGACCTTGCCCGAGTCGCCTCGGGCGCCGCCGGCGCGGCGGGCGCCGTTCGCGACGAGATGGAATCGATGGTCCGCGACCGCCTGCAAAGCCTGCTCGACTCAATGGACCTTGTGCGGCGCGAGGATTTCGAGGCCGTGCAGGAAATGGCGCAGAACGCGCGCATGGAGCAGGAGCGGCTCGAAGCGCGCGTGGCCGCCCTGGAGGCCCGACTGGCGGAAACCGCCAAGTGAGCGAGATCGTCGTCGAGTATCCCTATGACGAGCCGCCGCCGGAAGGCGCAGCGCGCCGGGTGGCCGACGGAATCTGGTGGGTGCGGATGCCGCTGCCCTTCGTCCTCGACCACATCAATCTCTACCTCCTGGAGGACGGGGACGGCTGGACCGTCGTCGATTGCGGGCTGAACAAGGACGGCGTGCGCGAAATCTGGGAGACGCTGATCCGCACACTGCTTGCCGGGCGCCCGGTCCGTCGCGTGATCGTCACGCATTTCCACCCCGACCATATGGGCCTCGCGCAGTGGCTGCTGACGCGCTTCCCCGAAGCCGAACTCTGGATGAGCCTGTCGGAATGGCTCTGGTCGCATTTCGCCTTCGATGCGCGCGAGCGCAACATGGAAGAGATGCTGCGCTTCTGGCGGCGCAACGGCATGGCCACGTCGACGGTGGACGCCATGCGCGGGCGCGGCAATTTCTACGCCCAGAACGTGGTCCGGCCTCCCATCGTCTATCGCCGCATCCAGCATGGCGACCGCATCCGTATCGGCGAGCGGGAGTGGCAGGCGATCATCGGCTCCGGCCACTCGCCGGAGCATGTCTGCCTTGCCTGCCCGGAGTCGAAGCTGCTGATATCCGGCGACCAGGTGCTGCCGCGCATCACGACCAATGTGTCCGTGCAGTTCGTCGAGCCCGACGGCGACCCGCTGCAGCACTTCCTGGACAGCACCCGCGCCTTCGCCCACCTGCCGGACGACACCTTCACGCTCTGCAGCCACGACCGGCCGTTCTACGGCCTGCATGAGCGCCTCGCCCAGTTGCGCGACCACCACCAGGTCCGGCTCGACGACGGCTGCGAGGCGCTGGCCGAACCGAGCCACGCCATCGACCTGCTGCCGGTCTTCTTCCACCGCCCGCTGGACCTGCACCAGCAATCCTTCGCCATCGGCGAGGCCATCGCGCATCTCCACAATCTCTGGCACGGAGGCCGCGTCGAGCGTGAGCGGGGCGCCGACGACGTTTTCCGTTTCGTCCAGGCATGACGGACGCACGGGAGACCCTGTCTGCGCTGCTGGAACGCGCGGCGGCGGACGCCGGGAATGCGCCGGCGCTCATCTATGGCGGCGAGACCTGGAGCTACGCGGATCTTCTGGAACGATCGCAGAAGGCAGCCTCCGCCCTGGCGGCGCTTGGAATCGGCCGCGGCGACAAGGTCGCGCTCTGGTTGCCGAACGTGCCGGCGTATCTCGCGCTCTATTTCGCGCTCGGGCGGCTCGGCGCGGTGGCGGTTGCGGTCAACACCCGCTTCCGGGCGCTCGAGGTCGCGGACATCCTCTCGCGTTCCGGCGCAAGGGCGCTCGCCATGTGGCCGGGCTTCAAGGATATCGACTTCGCCGGACTGCTGGCCGAGATCGACGATAGCGCGCTCGCCGGGCTGGAGCGGGTGCTGGTCTATGACGAGGGCGAAGCTCCGGTTCCGGAGCGTGTGGCCGGTAAGCCGGTGACGGCCGTGCGGGCGCTGTTCGAGGCGCCGCCGCTGGCCGACGACCGCGCCGCGCCGGGCGACCCCTGTAACATCTTCACCACCTCCGGCACCACCTCGAAGCCCAAATTCGTGCTGCACGGCCAAGGGCCGGTGACGCGCCATGCCCGGGACTGCGTGTCGGCCTTCGGCTGGGACCGGCCGGGCGCGGTCAGCTACCAGGCGACGCCGCTTTGCGGGGTATTCGGCTTCTCGACCATGATGGCGACGCTGGCGGCCGGCGCGCCGAACGTGCTGGCGCCGCTGTTCACGCCGGGAGAGGCCGCCGAGGCGGTCCGCCTCCATAACGTCACCCATTTCATGGGCACGGACGACATGTATGCGGGCATGCTGGCGCTCTGCGAGGAGCCGGAGCCCTTCCCGAGCCTGCGCCTGTGCGGCTACGCGCTGTTCAACCCGACGCTGGAGAATTTCGAGGCGCGGGCGCTCGCGCGCGGCGTGCCTCTGATCGGCCTTTACGGCATGAGCGAGGTGGGCGCGCTGATGGCCGTCCAGAAGATCGACGCGCCGCTGGAGGACCGGCTCGCCGGCGGCGGCTATCCGGTCGCGCCGGAAGCGGTCGTCCGGGTGCGGAATGTCGAGACGGGCGAACTCTGCCCGCCGGGGGTGTCGGGCGAGGTCGAAATCCGCTGCCCGAGCCTGTTCCTCCGCTATGAAGGCAATCCGGAAGC
This sequence comes from Alphaproteobacteria bacterium, assembly GCA_022822125.1. The sequence continues at coordinate 825 of JAJECF010000220.1, read as the reverse complement.
GACGGCCGCCGCGATGACCGGAGACGGCTTCCTGCGCACCGGCGATGCCGGGCGGATGCGCGCAGACGGCAGCTTCGTCTATGAGGCGCGCATGGGCGACACGCTCCGCCTCGCCGGCTTCCTGACCGCTCCGAGCGAGATCGAGGCGCATATCGAGACGCATCCCACGGTCGCCGGCTGCCAGGTCGTCGGCGTCGCCACGCCGCGCGGCCCGCGCGCCTTCGCGTTCGTGCGCCCGGCGGAAGGACCCTATGACGAAACCGCCCTCCTCGCCTGGTGCCGCGAGACCATGGCCAACTACAAGGTGCCCGTCCGCGCCGCCGCCATAGACGCCTTCCCCGTCACCCACAGCCCCAACGGCACCAAGATCCAGAAAGCCGAACTCCGCCGAATGGCGGAGGCCTTGGAAGCGGATGCAGCGTCGGCGCAAGGCGCTGTGGCACTGTGAACAACGGGCCGGGAGGTGACAGCCTCGATAGGGCCTGAAATTATCCGAATTTCGCTATTGGGGCGCTCGCCGCAAATTCCGCTTGTCACGCCGCCCTTGTGCTTTCGCGCAACCTTGCCTGCGCCAGGTTCCAGGAGGCCTGCCGCCGCATCCAGAAACCGGCATTGCTCCAGCCGGTCCGCTCCAGGGCCAGCGCCATCGACGGCGAAACGCCCGAATGGCCGTTGAGCAGGCGCGAGAGGGTATGCCGCGCCACGCCCAACTGTCCGGCGGCATAGGTCACCGTCCATCCCATTTCTTCGATGCAATCGCGGATCGTCTCTCCCGGATGGGACGGGTTCAGCATCGCGTCGGTCATTGGCGTCTCTCCCTAATGG
>JAJECF010000236.1 GCA_022822125.1 Alphaproteobacteria bacterium | reverse complement strand
GACACGGTGGAGGCGGCGAGGCCCGTCGCCTCGGCGACCTCGCTCGCCGAACGCGGCCGTTCGGGCCGGGACGCCAATTGCCCCAGAACGACGACGGCGTAGTCGTTCATCCGGCTCAGTCTCAGCATCGCCTCAATCCGTAGTCATTCACTCCGGATTGGAAATTGGACCGGAACGATACGGATTTCAAGCCCTGCCTGCGCGACGGAATGCCCGTGCCCTCGCGCGCCGCCGCCGCTATAAGGGCCGCATGGAACGGTCCCCGGCGATTCCGAAGCCCGCCGCCAGCGTGCTCATCCTGCGCGACCGCCCGGACGGCCTCGAGGTCTTCATGGTGCTGCGCAGCCCGGAGCTCGACTTCTCCTCCGGCGCGCTGGTCTTTCCCGGCGGCAAGGTCGATCCCGAAGACGCCGACCCCGCGCTCGCGGCGCGCGCCACCGGCCGCTTCGGCGAGCGGGCGCGGGCGCACCGCATCGCGGCCGTGCGCGAGGCGTTCGAGGAAACCGGCGTGCTGCTGGCGCAACGCGCGGACGGCCTGCTGCCCCCTGGGGACGCCCGCCGGATCGTGGCGCGCTTGCGGGCCGGCGTGCATGACGGCAGCGTGCCGTTCGGCGCCTTCCTCGAAGCCGAGGACCTCCTCGCCGACACGGCGGCGCTCTGCCATTGCGCGCACTGGATCACGCCCGAGCGCTCGCCGAGGCGGTTCGATGTGCATTTCTATCTGGCGGCCCTGCCGCCCGGCCAGGACGGCAGCCATGACGGCTCCGAATCCGTGGACTCGCTCTGGATCCGGCCGGAGACGGCGCTCCGCGACGCGGCCGAGGGGAACCGACCCATCATGTTCCCCACGCGCGCCATTCTCTCGCGGCTGGCGCGGTCCGGCACCGTGGCGGACGCGCTGAGGCGCGCTGAGGCCGAACCCGTGGAGACGGTGATGACGCGCATCGCCGCCACGCCCGAAGGGCGGGTGCTTCAGATTCCCCGGAGCGCCGGCTACCCGATGTCCGAACTCGCGCTCGACAGCTAGCGTTGCGTTCACGGACTTCGCAAACACGACGCCAGCCGGCTCCGGGCGCCTCGGCTTGCGACAGCAGCGCATATGGCCTATGTCCCTGCCCCGCCGCCGGCCGGCAGGTGCGGGCGAGAGAAGCGGGAGGGCCGATGCCACAGCTTGAGGGGAAGGTCGCTGTCGTCACCGGCGGCGGGCGGGGCTTGGGTCGCGCCTATTGCGAGGCGCTGGCGCGCGAGGGCGCGCTGGTGGTCGCCGCAGACATCCGGGACACTGCCGGGACGGTGGCCGCCGTCACCGCCGCCAGCGGGCGCATCACCGGAACGGCATTGGACGCCGCCGACATGGCGAGCTGCGAAGCCATGGCCCGGCACGCGGTGGACGAGTTCGGCCGCATCGACGTGCTCATCAACAACGCTGCCCTCTACGGCGACACCCAGGGCGGACGCTTCGACAGGATCGAGCAGGACGAGTGGGACCGCACCATGGCCGTCAATGTGCGCGGCGTCTGGCAATGCGCCAAGGCGTGCGTGCCGGCCATGCGCGAGGCCGGCGGCGGCTCGGTCATCAACATCGCCTCCCTTGCCGCGGTCTATGGCATGCCCTTCGGCCTGCACTACGCGACATCGAAGGCCGCCGTCATCGGCATGACCCGGGCGCTCGCCCGCGAGCTCGGCCGCGACTGGATCAGAGTCAACGCCATCGCGCCCAGCGCGGTGCTGACCGAGGGCACCGACGACTTCTTCGGGTCCAAGAAGGACAAGCTGCTGCAGGCGGTCGCCGCCAGCCAGAGCCTGCAGAGGAGCCTCACCACCGACGATCTGGTGGGCACCGTGCTCTACCTCGCTTCCGACGCCAGCAGGCTCGTCACCGGACAGACCCTGATGGTGGACGGCGGCACGGTCTTTCTCTAGGCCGTGTTCGACCTCTCCGACAGAACCGCGCTGGTCACCGGCGCATCGGGCGGCATCGGCGCCGCGATTGCGCGCGCGCTGGCGGCGCAGGGCGCAAAGGTCGGCCTGTCCGGCACCCGCGAGGCGGCGCTCGAGGCGCTGGCGGGCGAGTTCGACGGCGCCGCGGTCCTGCCCTGCAATCTCGGCGACAGCGCCGCGGCGGACGGCCTGGTCGCGCGGGCGGAAGAGGCGCTCGGGCCGCTCGACATCCTTGTCAGCAATGCGGGCGTCACGCGCGACGGCCTCTTCCTGCGCATGCGCGACGAGGACTGGCAGACCGTGCTCGACATCAACCTGACGGCCGGCTTCCGCCTCGCCCGCGCGGCGCTGCGCGGCATGATGCGCCGCCGGCAGGGGCGCATCATCGCCGTCTCCTCCGTGGTCGGCGTCACCGGCAATCCGGGCCAGGCCAATTATGCGGCCTCCAAGGCCGGCATGATCGGCATGACGAAGGCGGTCGCCGCCGAGGTCGCGGGGCGGGGCGTGACGGTCAATTGCATCGCGCCCGGCTTCATCGACACCGCCATGACGCAGGAGCTGAACGAGAAACAGCGCGCCCAGGCGCTGGACCGGGTGCCGGCCGGGCGCTTCGGGCTGCCCGGGGACGTGGCCGCCGCAGCGGTGTTCCTCGCCAGCGACGAGGCGGCCTATGTCACCGGCCAGACCTTGCATGTGAATGGCGGCATGGCGATGATATGATGCGGCTATGGCTCGCCCTTGCGGGCTGTGCTAAGAGCCGTGCCCTCATGTGCCGGGGCCAGCGAGCCGCAGCGACAGGCCGACAAAGAACAGTCCGAAGGGAGGGGATTGAATGAGCGATATCGCCGATCGCGTGAAGAAAATCGTCGTGGAGCATCTCGGCGTGGATGAGGGCAAGGTCGTGGAAGGGGCGAGCTTTATCGACGACCTTGGCGCCGACAGCCTGGATACGGTCGAACTGGTGATGGCGTTCGAAGAAGAATTCGGCGTCGAGATTCCGGACGATGCGGCGGAGAAGATCGTGACGGTCAAGAACGCGATCGACTATATCAACGAGAACGCCTGACGCGGCCGGGGAGAATTCGGCATGCGCCGCGTGGTGGTCACCGGGATGGGCCTGGTTTCGCCGATGGGAATCGGTGTCGAACCATCATGGAACAGGTTGATCGAAGGCGAGTCCGGCATCGGCCCCATCGAGGCCTTTGACGTGTCCGACCTGCCCTGCCGGATCGCCGCGCATCTGCCGGCCGGCAGCCGCGAGGACGGCCGCTGGGACCCGGACGAATGGCTGCCGGCGAGGGAGCGGCGCAAGCTCGACCCGTTCATCATCTACGGCATGGTCGCGGCCGACCAGGCGGTCGGGGATTCGGGCTGGGAGCCGCAGGACGAGGAGGGCCGCAACCGCACCGGCGTCATGATCGGCTCCGGCATCGGCGGATTGCAGACCATCTACGACGCCTCGCTCCTGCTTCAGGAACGCGGCCCCCGGCGCATCAGCCCGTTCTTCATTCCTTCGGCGCTCATCAATCTCGTTTCGGGCCAGGTCTCGATCAAGCACGGCTTCAAGGGCCCGAACCATTCCGTGGTCACGGCCTGCGCGACGGCGGCGCACGCCATCGGCGACGCCGCCCGCCTGATCGCGCTCGACGATGCCGATGTCATGGTGGCCGGGGGGGCGGAAGCCACAATTTGCCGCCTCGGCATCGCCGGTTTCGCCGCCTCGCGGGCGCTTTCGACCAATTTCAACGATGAACCCGAGCGCGCGTCCCGGCCCTGGGACAAGGCGCGCGACGGCTTCGTGATGGGCGAGGGCGCGGGCTGCGTCGTGCTGGAGGAATACGAACACGCGAAGGCGCGGGGCGCCCGCATCTATGCCGAGGTCGTCGGCTACGGCCTCTCCGGCGATGCGCACCACATCACCGCGCCCGCGGCCGACGGCGATGGCGGCTACCGCGCCATGGAAGCGGCGCTCAGGCGGGCCGGGCTCGCCCCCGAGAGCATCGACTACATCAACGCCCACGGAACCTCGACGCCGCTCGGCGACGAGATCGAACTGGGCGCGGTGAAGCGCCTCTTCGGCGACCATGCCTATGAGTTGTCGATGTCCTCCACCAAGTCCGCCCACGGCCACCTGCTGGGCGCGGCCGGGGCCATCGAGGCGATCTTCACCATCAAGGCCGTGCAATGCGGTGTCGCGCCGCCGACGCTCAATCTCGAAGACCCCTCGGATGGCTGCGATCTCGACCTCGTGCCCGGCGCGGCGAAGGAACGCAGGATCGACCATGCGATTTCCAACTCCTTCGGGTTCGGCGGCACCAATACGTCGCTCGTCTTCGCCGGCGCGCCCTGACGCTCAATGCGCCGCCGTCGGCTTGTCGGCGTCCTTCTGGCACTGTTGGCGGCGGCAACCGCCGGGTTCGCGCTGCGGGCCTGGCAGGATTTCAATGCGCCCGGCCCGCTCGCCGAGACGCGCCGGGTGGTCGTGCCGAAGGGCGCGGGCCTTGCGCCGCTGGCGGCATTGCTCGCCGAGCGGGGCGTGCTGCGCGGCCCGCTGGCGTTCCGGGTCTTCGTGATCGTGGACGGCGCCCAGAACCGCCTGAAAGCGGGCGAATACGAATTCCCCGCCGGGATCAGCGCCGCATCGGTCCGCGACCTGCTGGTGGCGGGCAGGACCGTCATGCGCCGGCTGACAGTGCCGGAGGGGCTCACCACCGCCGCCGTGCTGGACCTCGTGCGGCAGGCCGAGGGGCTGGTCGGCGCGCCGTCCGATCCCGGCGAAGGGCGGCTTCTGCCGGAGACCTACCACTACAGCCATGGCGACAGCCGTGCGGGCCTGGTGGCGCGGATGCAGCGCGCCATGGACGAGGCGCTGGCGCGGCTGTTCCGCGACCGGCCGGCCGGCTCGCCGCTCGACAGCGAGACGGAGCTGCTCACCCTCGCCTCCATCGTCGAGAAGGAAACCGGCCTAGCGGGGGAGCGCGCCCGGATTGCGGGCGTGTTCATCAACCGCCTGAAGCGCGGCATGCGCCTGCAGACGGACCCGACAGTCATCTACGCGCTCACCGGCGGCCGGCGGGCGCTCGGCCGGGCGCTCACCCGCGCCGACCTGCGGGCGGACCACCCCTACAACACCTACCGCATTCACGGGCTGCCGCCGGGCCCGATCGCCAATCCCGGCCTGGCGGCTCTTGAGGCGGCAGCGCGGCCGGCGCAAACCGAAGCGCTCTATTTCGTCGCCGACGGCGCGGGCGGCCACCTCTTCGCGCGCACGCTCCGGGAGCACAACCGCAATGTCGCCCGCTACCGCAGGCTGTCGAGGCGTCTGCAGTGACGGGTCTGTCCTCCATGACCGGTTTCGCCTCCGCCGGCGGGCCCGACGGGCGCTGGGAGGTCCGTTCGGTCAACCATCGCGGCCTCGATTTGCGCCTGCGCCTGCCGGCCGGGCATGACGGGCTGGAGCCGGCGGCCCGCAAGGCGGCGCAGGCCCGGTTCCGGCGCGGCAGCATCACTCTGGAATTGCGCTTCGAGCGGGCTGAGGGGCGGCAGCGCTACCGGGTGGACGAGGCCTGGCTCGACGAACTGGCGGCGATAGCCGAAAGCCGGGGCGGCGGCGACATGGCCGGCCTTATGGGCCTGCGCGGCGTCATCGAGGCGGTCGATGCGGACCCGGAGGCGCGCGACGAGGAGGCGCTGCTCACGGGCCTTGAAGAGGCGCTGGACGGGCTTGAGGAGGCGCGGCGCGCGGAAGGCCGGACCCTCGCGGCGGCGCTCGACGAGCACCTCCTCGCCATGAAGGCGCAGGCGCGCGCGGCGCGGGCGCTGGCGGCGGCGCAGCCGGCGGCGCTCAGGGACCGGCTCGCCGCCGCCATCGCCGCGCTGGACGCCGAGCTTCCGGAGGAACGCCTTGCGCAGGAAGTCGCGCTGCTGGCTGCGAAGGCGGATGTGCGCGAGGAACTCGACCGGCTCGACGCGCATCTGGAGGCGGCCTCGGCGCTGCTCGCTTCCGGGGACGCGGTCGGCCGCAAGCTCGATTTCCTCTGCCAGGAAATCCACCGCGAGGCCAACACGCTCGGCTCCAAATCGGCGGCGCTCGACCTCACCCGCATCGTGCTGGACCTGAAGGCCGCGCTCGAAGCCTTTCGCGAGCAGGCGCGGAACGTGGAATGAGACCGGCGCGCGCCATAGAGACACGCGGCCTGATGCTGGTGCTCTCCTCGCCTTCCGGGGCGGGCAAGAGCACCATCAGCCGCGCCGTGCTGGAGAGGGAGGAGAATATCGCCCTTTCGGTCAGCCTGACGACGCGCCCGCCCCGCAAGGGCGAGGTGGACGGCCGCGACTATATTTTCGTCGATGACGCGGCGTTCCAGGCGATGGTCGAGAGGGACGGCTTTCTCGAACATGCCGAAGTCTTCGGGCGCCGCTACGGCACGCCGCGCGCGCCTGTCGAAGCGGCGCTGGAGGACGGGCGCGACATGCTGTTCGACATCGACTGGCAGGGCGCGCAGCAGATTGCCGAGAAGGCCCGGACCGACCTGGTCGGCGTCTTCGTGCTGCCGCCGTCCATCGAGGAGCTGGAGCGGCGCCTGCACGCCCGCGCCCAGGACAGTTCCGAAGTGGTGCGCGCGCGCATGGCCAAGGCGCTCGACGAGGTGAGCCACTATGCGGAATACGACTATGTCGTTATCAACAGCGATCTGGAAGCCAGCATCGAAGAGGTCCGCAGCATTCTCCGGGCCGAGCGCCGCCGCCGCACGCGGCAGACCGGCCTGACCGACTTCGTGAACGCCCTCAGGAGAGAACGACGATGAACGCCGCGCCCAATCCCGCCCCCGGTTTCCGCAAGCGGCCGGACCACCGCGTGGATATCGGGCCCGCCGAAGGACGGGTCGTCGTGACTTTCGCCGGCCGGGTCGTGGCAGACAGCCGCCGCGCGCTGCTGATGCGCGAAAGCGGCTACCCGCCGGTCCACTACATCCCCGAGGCCGACCTGAACCTCGACCTGATGCGGCCCAGTGAGCGGACCAGTCACTGCCCGTTCAAGGGCGACGCAAGCTACCGCACGCTGGAGGCGGAAGGGCGCACCGCCGAGGACGCGGTCTGGAGCTATCCGGCGCCGTTCGACGAATGCGCGGCGATCGCAGGCCACGCCGCCTTCTATGTGGACAAGGTCGACTCCATCGAGATCCTGCCCTGACAGGGCGCCTCTCAGGAAACGGCCTCCCTCGGGTCGATGGGCAGCAGGCTGTGCAGGCCGGCGGCTTCCTCGAACAGCGCCGCCGCCTGCAGCAGTTCCGCCTCGCCGCGCGGGCGGGCGACCAGTTGCAGCCCGACGGGCCGGCCGTCCGCGGTGAAGCCGCAGGGGATGCTGATCGCGGGCGAGGACGTGACCGACACGGCGCATTGCAGGCCCATCCAGTCCACGTAATTGTCGAACACGGTGTCGCCGATCCGGTCCACATAGCGCTGCTCCAGCGAATAGGGCGGCACCGCCGCGGTCGGGCAGGCGAGCAGGTCGAATTCCGCGAAGAACGCCGCCATGCGCTGGAAGAGCGCCGCCCGGCCGCATTCGGCCCGCGCAATGTCGGCCGCGGTGAGCGCCAGGCCCTTTTCGTAGTTCCAGATGATCTCCGGCTTGAACTTGTCGCGATGCGCCTTCATCCGCTCGGCATGTTCGGTGACGAACAGCACGGCCCTGAAGGTGTGGAAGGCGTCCATGGCGCCGGAAAAGTCGGGCGCATGCTCTTCCACGACCGCTCCCATGCCTTCGAAATGCGCCATGGCGCGGGCGCAGATGTCGCGCACTTCCGGATCGACCGGCATGAAGCCGAGATCGGGGCTGAAGGCGATGCGCCGGGGCGCGGCCGGCGCGGCCACGGCCTCGCGATAGGGCGTGGCGGGAGCGGGCCATGACAGCGGGTCGCGCGGGTCGAGCCCGGCCATGACATCCAGGAAAAGCGCCGCATCCGCGACATTGCGCGCCATCGGGCCGTTCACGGAGAGATAGTTGAAGCTGCCGTCGGACGGCCCCCGGGGCACGCGGCCGGGCGACGGGCGCAGGCCGACCACCGAGCAGAAGGCGCCTGGCGTGCGGAGGCTGCCGCCGAGGTCCGAGCCGTGCGCGAGCCAGACCTGCCCCGTGGCGAGCGCCACCGCCGCGCCGCCGGAGGAGCCCGCGCAGGTGAGCGACGTGTTCCAGGGGTTGCGGGTGGCGCCGAACACCTCGTTGAAGGTCTGGCCGCCGGCGCCGAATTCGGGCGTGTTCGACTTCGCAAGCACGATCCCGCCGGCCGCCTCGATCCGCAGCACGGCGGCATCGGACTCGTCAGGCACATGGTCGGCATAGATCGGCGAGCCGTATGTGGTGCGCACGCCCGCGACCGGGTTCAGGTCCTTGATCGCGACCGGCAGGCCGGCCAGCAGGCCGCGTTCCGCCGGCGGACGCTCCATCAGCTTGCGGGCATGGTCGCGCGCGCGCTCCGGCACGAGCGTCGGCAGCGCATTGACCCGGCCGTCAACCGCCTCTATACGCGCCAGCGCGGCGTCTATGGCGTCGAGCGGCGTGATGTCTCCGGCCATGAGCCCGGCGATGGTTTCGCGGGCGGTCAGTCGGTGAAGATCGTCGGACATGGCGTGGGGGATCCGGTCTCTGGGGGGCGGAACCTTACCAATAGTTCAGTGGCGCGTCGCGGCGCGAATGGCTATATGCCGCGCCGGCCGGAGCGGCCCGAGGAGGCCGCCGGGATTGGGAACGGAATGTTGGCGCTGGTTTCCGCACAGGGCCTGACGAAGCGCTTCGGCGCGCATGTGGCCGTGGACCGCGTGGACCTTGAGGTCGGCGCGGGTGAAGTGCTGGGATTCCTCGGCCCCAACGGCGCCGGCAAGTCCACGACGATGAAGATGATCGCGGGGTTCCTCGCTCCGACCGAGGGCCGCGCGGCGCTCTGCGGCCACGATGTGACGGACGACCCCATCCGCGCCCGGCGCAATCTCGGCTACCTGCCGGAAGGCGCGCCGCTCTATGGCGACATGACCGCCCGCGCCTTCCTCGCCTTCGTCGCCGCCATGCGGGGCCTGTCCGGCCGGCCGGCCCGCGCCGCCATCGGGCTGGCGGTGGAGCGCACGGGGCTCGTCGAGGTGCTGGGCCAGCCCATCGACACGCTGTCCAAGGGGTTCAAGCGCCGCGTCGGCCTCGCCCAGGCGCTGCTGCACGACCCGGCCGTGCTGATCCTGGACGAGCCGACCGACGGGCTCGACCCGAACCAGAAGCATGAAATGCGCGCGCTTATCCGCGAAATCCGCCCCTCCAAGGCGATCGTCATCTCGACCCATATCCTGGAAGAGGTGGACGCCGTCTGCACCCGGGCGGCCGTCATTGCCGGCGGGCGGCTGCTGGCGGACGCCGCGCCGGCGGACCTCGCCGCATGGTCGCCGCTGCACAACGCCGTCTCGCTGACGCTCGGCCTCAGGTTCGTCGAGGCGGCGGTCGCGTCGCTCGGGGGCCTGGACCGCGTCGAAGAGGTGCGGCGCGAGCCGGCGGGCCCGGACGCCGTCAGGCTGACGGCGGTCTCCCGCGACGGCGGCCCGATCCTTGCCGATGTCGGGCTGCTCGTTCAGGCGCATGGCTGGGAGGTGCGGGACCTGCGGACCGAGACCGGAGCGCTGGACGACGTCTTCCGGCGCATGACGCAGCCCGAGGCGGAGGCCGGCGGGCATGGCTAGCATCGCGCATGTCTTCCGGCGGGAATTCGCCGGCTATTTCATCACGCCGGTCGCCTATGTGTTCATTGTGCTGTTCCTGGCGCTGGCGGCGGCGCTGACCTTCTATGTCGGCTCGTTCTTCGAGCGCGGGCGGGCGGACCTGCTGTCCTTCTTCCAGTGGCACCCCTGGCTCTATCTCTTCTTCATGCCGGCGATTTCGATGCGGCTCTGGGCCGAGGAGCGCAAGACGGGCACCATCGAGCTGTTCCTGACGCTGCCGGTCTCGACCGCCGCCGCCGTGATCGGCAAATTCCTGGCCGCCTGGGCCTTCGCCGGTCTCGCGCTGGCGCTGACATTCCCGATCTGGCTCACGGTCAACTATCTGGGGGAGCCGGACAACGGGGTCGCGGCCGCCAGCTATTTCGGCTCCTTCCTGCTGGCCGGCGCCTATCTCGCCATCGGCTCCTGCCTGTCCGCGCTCACCCGCAACCAGGTCATCGCCTTCGTGCTCACCGTGACCGTGTGCTTCCTGTTCAATGTGCTGGGCGCCGGGGTCCTGCAGCCGGTTCTCGGCGAGGCGGCGCCGGCGGAACTGCTGGAAACGCTCGCCTCGTTCAGCCTGCTCAGCCATTTCAACAATATCGTCAAGGGCGTGATCGACCTGCGCGACCTCGTCTATTACGCGCTCGCCATCGGCGTCTGGCTGGCCGCGGCCGCCATCGCGGTCGATCTGAAGAAGGCGGACTGAGGCGATGGCGGCGACGGGGCGTTTCCGGCAACGCAGGCTGCTCGCCCGCCTGGCCCTTCTCCTGCTGGCGATCCTGTTCGTGGCGGGGGTCGGCCTGTCGGACCGGCTGCTGGTCCATGCCCGCCTCGATCTGACGGAGGAGGGCGCCTTCACGCTTGCCGGGGACTCGAAGCGCGTGGTCCGGGAGATCGACGAGCCGGTCGTGCTTCGCTTCTATTTCTCCAGCCGGCTGGCGCGGGAAATCCCGCAGGTCGGCGTATATGCGCGCTATGTGCGCGACATCCTGGAGGAATTCGCCGCGCTCTCCGACGGCAAGATCGAGCTTCAGGTCTTCGATCCCGAGCCCTTCTCCGACGCCGAGGACCGGGCCGACGCCTTCGGTCTCCAGGGGCTGCCGGTGGACCGCACGGGCGAGCGCGTCTTTTTCGGCCTTGCGGGAACCAATTCCACGGATGATGTGGAGCTGATCCCGTTTTTCGACGAGGGGCGGGAGCGCGACCTCGAATATGATATCGCCCGCATCGTCTACAGCCTCGCCAACCCGGAATTGCCCGCCGTCGGGCTGATTACCGGCCTGCCGATCGCGGGCTCGCCCATGTCCCAGTCGGGCCGGGGCCAGAACGACGCCTGGGCGATCTACAACCTGCTGCTCCAGTCGGTCGATGTGCGCCAGATCGTCAGCACGGCCACATCGGTGCCCGAGGGCGTCGATGTCGTGGTGCTCGTGCATCCCAAGCAGCTCACCGACGAGACTCTTTACGCGCTCGACCAGTTCGTGCTGCGCGGCGGCAAGCTGCTCGTCTTCGTGGACCCGCATTCCGAGGGCGAGGCGCAGAACCCGGAGCTTCTCCGCCGCGGGATGCCGCCCGGCGGGTTCGCCTCCAATCTCGGGCGGCTGTTCGAGGCCTGGGGCATAGAGATGCCGGCCGGCGAGCTGGCGGGCGATACCGGTTTCGCGCGCCGGGTGCAGGTGCCCGACCGGTCCAGGACGCGGCTGATGGCGGTGGACTATCCGCTGTGGCTCGGCGTCGACAAGCGGGGAATTCCCCCCGGGGATTCGGTCTCGGCCGAGCTTTCGCTGCTGAATATCGCCTCGCCCGGCCATATCCGGACGCTCGAGAGCGCCGGGGCCACGGTCACGCCGCTGGTCACGACCTCGAAGGATGGCGGCACCGTGCCGGCGTCGCTGTTGCAGGGTCCGGTCGATCCGGTCGCGGTGCTCCATGCCTTCAGGCCGGCCGAAGCGCCGCTGGTGCTGGCCGCCAGGCTGTCCGGCGAGGTGGAGAGCGCCTTCCCGGACGGGCCGCCGCAGCCGAAGGCTGACGGGGAGCAGGCGGCCGAAGGCGAAAAGGCGGAGATCGACGAAGAGGCCAGGGCCGCGTGGGAGGCTCTGAAGGCGGCCCATCTGGCGCGGTCCTCGGCGCCGATGGATGTCGTCGCGGTGGCCGACGTCGATATGCTCGCCGACCCGATGTGGATGGTCGCAAACCCGCTGGACGGCGGCCTTGCCGGCCATGCGGTGGCCGACAATGCCGCCTTCTTCCTGAATGCGGTCGAAGCCATGACCGGGCGGGACGACCTCTCGTCGCTGCGCTCGCGCGGCAGCTTCCAGCGCCCCTTCACCCTGATGGAAGACATCCGGCGCCAGGCGGAGAGCAAGCACCGGGCGAAGGAAAGGGAATTGCTCGACCGCCTGGAAGAGGCGATGGGGCGGCTGAACCGGCTGGAGAGGGATTCCTCGGCCGAGGAGCAGGTGGTGGTGTCGGCGTCCCAGGCCGACTCGCTCAAATCGCTGCGCGCCGACGTGATCCGGCTGCGCCGCGAACTTCGCGATGTCCAGCACCGGTTGCGCCGCGATGTCGAGGCGCTGACCTCGTGGCTGACGCTCGTCAACATTGCGCTCGTCCCGGCCCTGGTCGCCGTCTTCGCGGCGGTCGTCGCCTATGCCCGGCGCGCCCGCCGCCGCCCGGCGCAAGAGGGTTAGCGACGCGCATGAAGCTCCGCAATTTCCTGTTCCTGCTGGTTCTGACCGCCGCTGCGACGGCCGCGGCCGTCGCCGTTCTGGTGGACGAGCGCGTCCGCAGCGCCGACCCCGTCGCCGGCGCCATGCTCTATCCCGGCCTGCTCGAACGCGTGAACGACATCGACTTCGTCGAGGTCTCCACGACGGCGGACGGCACGGTGTCGGCCCGGCGCGCGAGCGCAGGCTGGGGCGTGGTGCAGCGCCACGGCTATCCCGCCGATTTCGAGACGCTGAGGCGGATGCTCTACGACCTGGCGCGCATCGAGCTGATCGAGCCGCGCACGAGCAAGCCCGCGCTTTATCCGAAGATCCGGGTCGAAGACCTCGGAGAGAGAAGCGCCCTGTCGATCAGGATCGTGGCGAAGGCGGGCGAGGAGACGGTCGCGGACCTGCTGGTCGGCCTGGCGCGCCCGGAAGAGGCGGGCGGCGGCGTATTCCTGCGCAAGAGCGGCGAGGCGCAGTCCTGGCTCGCCAAAGGCGGCTTCCAGCCGGTGCAGCTGCTTACCCGCTTCCTCGACCGCAATATCATGAATGTGGAGCAGCGCCGCATCCGCCGCACGCGCCTGACCCATGCCGACGGCGAGACGGTGACGGTCTCCAGGGCCGGGCCGGAGGAGATGGCGTGGGTCCTGGAGGAGGCGCCGCCTCCGGGCCGCAAGGCGAAGCCGGTCCATGAGCTGTCGCCGCTGACGAGCTGGCTCGATTTCCTGATCTTCGACGATGTGCGCCCGGCCGCCGAGCTGGACTTCTCGAAGCCGCTGGTCACAGGCCGGTTCGAGACCTTTGACGGGCTTCTCGTCATGGCGG
>JAJECF010000018.1 GCA_022822125.1 Alphaproteobacteria bacterium | reverse complement strand
GGAAAGGGTTACCTGGAAGGCACGCAAAGCCATCTGGGCTTCCTGCCGGAAAGTCACACGGACTTCATTTTTGCCGTCATTTCCGAGGAATTCGGCCTTGCCGGCGGCCTCTTCGTCCTCGCGCTCTATCTTGCCGTCATGGGCTACGGCTTCGCCATCGGCTTCATGGCGCGGAACGATTTCGCCCGGCTTCTCGCTTTCGGCGTCACCTTCGCCTTCTTCCTGTTCGTGTTCGCCAATGTCGCCATGGTTGCCGGCCTGATCCCGGTGGTCGGCGTGCCGCTGCCGTTCATTTCCTATGGCGGCACGGCGATGCTGACGCTCCAGATCGGCTTCGGCCTCGTGCTCTCGGCCAAGGTTTACCGGGATGTCGAAATGGAGGAGGACGCCTCCGGGCGACCGGCGGGGCCGGGATCGATCGCCGCGATGCGCTGAACCATCTTCGGGCCTTCCATCCGGCCATGCTCATAGGCCAGCACGACAAGGCGGCCGGCGACCGCCTGGAGCAATTCGCCCGGCCGCAGAAGGAAGTCCGGATTGCGGGGACGCCCGAAGGCCTCCTGGCCCTGGGCGAATGTTTCGTAGAGCAGGAGGCCGCCCGGCGCGACGAGCGAAACCGTGGCGGCAAGCGTCGGGCGGTGCAGGTAGTTGACGACCACCACCACCCCGAACCGCCGGTCGGCGAAAGGCCAGGGGCTGCCGTCCTCGAGGTCCCAGGCAAGGCCGCCCGGCAGCCGGGAAATGTCCCTGTCCACCGCGAGCACCGGATGGCCGCGGGCGGCGAAGAACCGCGTATGCCGGCCTCCGCCGGCAGCCAGGTCGAGCACGGGCGCGGCGGGCGGCGCGAGATCGGCGAAGCGCGCGATCCAGGCCGAGACTGGCGTCGGTTCCGTCATGGCACTATATGTGAGGCATGATCGTTTACCGGCTCACCTGCGCGAACGAGCACGAGTTCGAGGCCTGGTTCCGCGACAGCGCCGCCTGCGACGCGCAGATCGCCGAGGGCAAGGTGATGTGCCCGCATTGCGGCGACAGCTCGGCGCGCAAGAGCCTGATGACGCCCAATGTGGCGCCCAAGGGAACGGACAGCGCCGCCGACGGGCCGTCGGCGCGCCGGGCCGCCATGATGCGGGGGCTCCGGGAACTGCGCCGCAAGGTCGAGGAAAACTGCGACTATGTCGGCCCCCGCTTTGCGGAGGAAGCGCGCCGCATCCACTACGGCGAGACCGAAAGCCATGCGATCTACGGCGAAACGACGCCCGAGGAATCCAGGGCGCTGACAGACGAAGGCATCGAATTCGGCCGCATCCCCTGGGCGCCCAGGCTGGACAGCTGATCGGCCGGCCCGCCCCGTCCTCATCGCCCCCCGACCGTCATGGCCTCGACCCGCAGGGTGGGGGCGTTCGCCGTGCCGCGGAACACCAGGTCATCGGCGGCGTCGAGGCCGAGCAGCATGTCGCGCAGCTCCCCGGCGATGGTGATTTCGCTCACCGGCTCGGCGATCTCGCCGCCCCGAATCGCGAAACCCGCCGCGCCCTGGCTGTAGCGCCCGGCGACGAGATCGACGCCGTGCCCCATGAGCGCGGTTA
Source organism: Alphaproteobacteria bacterium (assembly GCA_022822125.1). The sequence goes on along the minus strand of JAJECF010000018.1, from coordinate 18,099 downwards.
CGAACAGGCCGTTTTCGATCTCGCCGATCATGTCCTCGGGCGAGCGGCGGCCCGGCTCGAGATAGAGATTGGACGAAGCGGGACCGGGCGCGGACCCGGCGCCGCGGGAAGCGTGGCCGGTCGGCGGCAGGCCGAGCTGGCGGGCCGAGCGCAGGTCCAGCAGCCATGAGCGGAGCACCCCGTCCTCGACCAGCGCCCGGCGCCGGCATGGCAGGCCTTCGGCGTCGAACGGGCGCGAGCCGAGTCCCCGCCCGCGGCCCGGATCGTCGATCAGGTTCATGCCGTCCTTCAGCACTGCCTCGCCCATGGCGTCCTTGAGGAAGCTTGTGCCGCGCGCGACGGCGGCGCCGTTGATGGCGCCGGCAAGCGCGCCGACCAGCCCGCCGGCAAGGTGCTGCTCGAAGACCACCGGCATCACGGCCGTCTCGGGCTTGACGGGCCCGAGCCGTTTCACCGCGCGCTCGCCGGCGCTGCGGCCCACCGCCGCCGGCTCCGCGACGTCCGAAGCGTGGACGGCGCGGGACCAGTCATATCCGCTTTCCATCGCCGTGCCCTCGCCCGCCAGGACGGACACGGACAGCCCGCATCCCGACCTCCGGTAGCCGCCTGCGAACCCGTTGCTCGAGACGAGCGCGACATGGGTCTCGCTGCGGCTGGCGCCGGCGCCCTCGGAATTGGCGACGCCCGCGACATCGAGCGCCGCCGCCTCCGCTTCCAGGGCGCTGCGGACAAGGTCTTCCGAAGCCGGGCGGGCGTCGTCATAGAGGTCGAGTTCCGGCCAATCCTCTGCCAGAAGCGCCGGCTCCGCCAGCCCGGCATGGGGGTCTTCGGGCGCGGCCCGCGCCATGGCGACCGCCCGCTCGACCAGCGCGGACGCCGTTTCCGGCTGCCGGTCGGCGGTGGCGACGATCGCCTGGCGGCGCCCGACCAGCACGCGCAGCCCGGTCTTGCGCAGCTCGGAGCGCTCCATGTGCTCGATCTTGCCGAGCCGTACCGCCGCATCCAGCGAGCGGCTGTCGATATCGACGGCGTCGGCCTCGTCGGCGCCCCGGGCGCGGGCTTCGCGCACAAGGTCGCCCAGGAAGTTCAGGACATCGTTTGTCATGGCGGCCCGAACATAGCCCACGGGACCGTTCCCGTCTCGCCGCCGGCGCGGTCCCGTGCGGCGCGGAAGCGGCATATCGCAATGCAACAAAAAAGGGCCGCCCCCTTTCGGGAGCGGCCCGGCGCGAAGGGGAGGAACTACGCGCCTATGATTTTGCGGGTGCGGCCTTCTCGGCGGGCTTTGCCGGCGGGACGACCATGGCGGCCGTCTCGTCCATGGCCTCGCGAACGCGCTTGTCGATCAGGCCGAACACCTCGCGGCCGGTTTTGGCCGACATGTCCGCAAGTTCCCCGGTTCCCGCGACCGCCGAGTCCCAGGCGCCCCTGGCGAAGGCCGCGCCGCGCTCCGCCTTGTCCTCGAAGCTCGCATCGCCGAAGAACAGGTTCATGTTGGCGGCGGAGGCTTCGACCGCCTCGCGCGCCAGTTCGCCCTGGCGGCGCATGAAGGCGCCCGCGCCTTCGAACGCCGTCTGGCCGGCGGCGGTCATGGCCTCGACATTCTTGCGGTGCAGCGCCATCGCGCCCTCGGCGTCGAAGGCCGGGATCTTGAAATCGGCCATGAAGCGGGCCGGGTCGAAGTCGGCGAAAGGCATCTTGTACATCGGTTTCGTCATCTCCGTTCCAGTCTCGGGAGCCGGTGGCCGCAAAAGCCTGCGGCGGGCGTCTCGCAACGCAATATCGTTATGCTGCAATGCAGCGTCAAGAGGTTTTTTGTGCGCTGCAAAAATTTTTTCAGCAGCGCCGTCCCTCCAGCAGGGGCGCCCACCGCTTCAGCGTCTTGTCGAGGCTCGCCATGGTGCGGCCGAGATCCTCGCTGTCGTCCCGCAGCCAGACCCGCATCACGGAAAGGTGGATGCCGGCGAGGAGCTTCACCCGCAACAGGTCGAAAGGCGTGCGCGCCGGCGCGCCGGCGGCCTCCAGCATCCAGGACATCGACCGGGCCAGCGCGGGCGCCAGCGGGGCTGCGGCAAGCGGGTCGCGCCGCAGGTCCCGCCAGAACGCCTTGATGGTCGCGCGATGCGGCTTGAGCGCGTCGTAACGGCGCATCAACAGGTCGAAAAGCCGGTCGCGGAAGCTGTCGCCTTCATCGGCGCTGATCTCCGACAACACCGCCGAATCGATGCGCGCGACCGCCGCTCTGGCGATCGCGCCTTTCGACGGGAAATGGCGATAGACGTCCGCCAGGCCGCCTCCCGCCTGGGCCGCAATGTCGGAAAGCGTCGCGTGGCGCCAGCCGCGTTCGGCGGCGACCGCAAGCGCTGCGTCGAGAATGGTATCGGCGTCCATGACATCTCCTCCTCCACGCTCCAATATGGGGCGCAACCGCGACCGAGGGGAGGGCGAAGCCGTGAGTTTCCGCATCCGGCATCTGGACCATGTCGTGCTCCGGGTCCGCGACATGGACCGGGCGCTGGCTTTCTATACCGGCGTGCTCGGCTGCCGGGAGGAGCGGCGTCTGGAGGAGATCGGGCTGGTGCAATTGCGCGCCGGCGCGAGCCTGATCGACCTCGTGCCGGGCGATCCGGAGCCGGAAGGGGCCAATATGGACCATTTCGCGCTCCGCATTACACCCTTCGACGAGGCGGGCCTGCGCGCCTGGCTGGCGGAGCGCGGCATCGAGACGGAAGCGGCGCTGCCGCGCTATGGCGCGGAAGGCGCCGGCCCGTCCATCTATATCCGCGACCCGGACGGCAACACGGTCGAATTGAAGGGTCCGCCCACAGGCCTGGGGCGGCCCCGGCCGTCATAGGCCGAAGCCGGCCGGGCCTTCCGGCATCAGTTCTGCGCCACCCAGCGGTTCCAGCGCTCGGTCAACTCTTCCTGGTAGTCGACCCAGAAGTCGATCGCCTCCTGGCTGCCACCGAAGAGGCCCGTCGCCAGATTATCGCCCGCCGGCAGGCTCTTCGCCCGTTCCGGATCGACCATCGCAACGCCGTCCTTGTGCGTCGGTCCGTAGGCATATGCCTTGGTGAAGGCGGCCTGCCGGCCGGGGTCGGTCGTGAATTTGATGAAGGCGTAACCGGCGTCCTGGTTGGGAGCGCCTTCGATGATGGCCCAGGAGTCGATAGCGTAGATCGTCCCGTCCCACACCATCTGCAGGTTCTTGCCGTCCTTCCGGGCATTGGTGATCCGGCCGTTATAGGCAATGCTCAGTTCGACATCGCCCGCGGCGAGCCATTCCGGCGCCTGGGCGCCGGCTTCCCACCACTGCACCAGCGGCTTGACCTCATCGAGCTTGGCGAAGGCCCGGTCCACGCCTTCCGGCGTGTTGAGCACCTTGTAAATGTCCGCCGGCGCCACGCCATCGGCCATCAGCGCATATTCGAGATTGAGCTTCGGCCCCTTGCGCATGCCGCGCTTGCCGGGCCAGGCCTTCGTGTCCCAGAAATCGGCGAGCGTGGCCGGCGCCTTGGATATTGTGTCAGCGTTGTAGGCGATGACCACCGACCAGACCAGCATGCCCACGCCGCATTCGGTGACGGCGTCCGGCAGCATCTGGTCCTTGGGCACGAGCCTCGACCAGTCGAGCTGGACGAACACGCCTTCCTCGCAACCCCGAACCAGCTCGGAGGTTTCCACCTGCACGACATCCCAGGGGATCTGCCCGGTGTCCTGCATGGCCTGGAACTGGGCCCAGCCGCCGAGATAGACGTCTTCCAGGAAACCGGTGCCCGATTCCTGGCTGAACGGGGTGAAATAGATCTCGCGCTGCGCGTCCTGGTAGGTGCCGCCCCAGCTTGCAATGGTGAAGTCCCGGGCCTCGGCGGGTCCCGAAAGGATGCCGAGCGCCGCGGCAGCAACGAAAAGGGGCTTGAAACTCCTCCCGATGGCTTTCATGACCTGTCCTCCTTTCCGCCGAAACCGGCTTTTCTGGCTGTCCCGAACGCCCAGTTTCCTAGCCCGGTCCGCGATAAGCAACCGGTTTCCCGCATCCCGGCGCCGCGCGGCCCTCAGTCCGCCCTTTCTGACCGCTGCCGGGCGCTTCGCCATTGCAGCAGCTCCACAACGACAAGCAGGGCGATCGAGACGGCGATCAACAGGGTCGCGATCGCCACGATGGACGGATCGAGCTGGTCTCGCAGGCCCGTGAAGAGCTGGCGCGGCAGGGTCAATTGCGCGGGACCGCTCAGGAACAGGGCGACGATGATCTCGTCCAGCGAGGTGACGAACGCGAACACCGCGCCCGCAAGCACGCCCGGCAGGATCAGCGGCAGCGTCACCTGGAAGAAGGCGGCAAGCGGCGGCGCTCCGAGGCTTTCGGCGGCGCGCACGAGAGTCCAGTCGAAGCCCTTCAGGGTCGCCGACACCGTGATAACGACGAAGGGCACCGCAAGCACGACATGGGCGATAATCAGCCCGATATGGGTCTGCACCAGCCCGACCCGTGCGAAAAAGAAATAGAGGCCGAGCGCGGTAATCACCAGCGGCACCGCCAGCGGCGAGATCAGGAGACCGAAGACGAGCGGCTTGCCCGGAAAGTCGGCGCGTGTCAGTCCGTAGGCCGCCAGCGTCCCCAGCGCCGTGGCCACGATCGTTACCGTGACGGCGACGATCAGGCTGTTCTCCAGTGCGAACATCCAGGGGAAGGGCTCGACGACCGCATCGTACCAGCGCATCGAGAAACCGGGCAGAGGGTAGCTGAGGAAGCTCCCCGAACTGAAGGAGATCGGCATGATGATTACGATGGGGCCGATCAGGAATATGAAGCCCATCGCGCAGATGAGCCGCAGGCACCAGTACCAGACATGCTGTCCGCGCGTGGCGTTGACGGGCGCCGCCATCGGTCAGCCGACCCTGAAGCCGCCGCCGCGCACGAGGCCGCGATAGACAGGGTAGAGGGCCGCCACGCTCAGCAGCAGCAGGATGGCGATCGCGCTGGCCATGCCCCAATTGCCTGTCCGTGTGGCGAATTCGGCAATCAGATAGCTCAGCATCTGGTCCGACGCGCCGCCTATGAGCGCGGGCGTGATGTAGAAGCCCAACGCCAGGATGAATACCAGAATGCACCCGGCGCCGAGTCCGGGCAGGGTCTGAGGCAGATAAACGGACAGGAAGGCGGCTACCGGCTTAGCGCCGAGCGAGGCGGCGGCCCGCATCTGGCTCGGCGGAATGTTCCGCATCACCGCGTAGAGCGGCAGGACGAGGAAGGGGAGCAGGATGTGAACCATGGCGATATAAACGCCGGTCCGGTTGAAGATCAGGGTGAGCGGCTCGTCGATGAGACCGGCGTAGAGAAGGGAATCGTTGATGATGCCCTCATTCTGGAGCAGCACTACCCAGGCTGCCGTGCGCACCAGCAGCGAGGTCCAGAAGGGGAGCAGCACCAGGACCAGGAGGAACCGGGACCAGCGTTTCCCTGAGGTGGCGATGAGGAAAGCCATCGGATAGCCGATGGCGATACAGCAGGCGAGTACCCAGAAACTGATCCAGAAGGTGCGCTTCAGGTAGTCGATATATATGGTGCGTTCGGGCGGCGCGGCGCCGATACTGCCGTCCCACTTCCGTTCGAGATCGACGGCGGCCAGCAGGTAGCGGGTGGTATAGGGACCGGCCGAGGCCTTGATCGCCCGCCAGTAGGTTATGTCGCCCCAGCGCTCGTCCAGCGCGATCAGGGCGTCCTTGTAGGGCGGCCCGGCAATGCGGCGGATCTTGCGCCCCGTGCGCATGACCATGCTCCGGAATCCGCTGATCTCGTAATTGAGCCGCATGGCGGCCGCCGCAACGGTCCTCGCCCTGTAGGCGGACCGGATTTCCTCCACGAGGGTTGCATAGGCTTCCTCGCCCGGCAGTTCGGCGCCGTCCCATTCGGCGACCATCTTTGCGGTCCCGGGCATGACCCGGGCAAGCTTGGGGTCATCGACGCTGAAATAGAGCAGCGAGAGGATCGGGCCCGCAAAAACCACGAGAATGAAGAGCAATAGCGGCGCGACGAGCAGGAAGGCGTTCAGCGAGCGCCGCCGCTCGGCGCGCCGGAGCTTCGCTTCGAGGCTGCGGTCGGCGAGAGCCCTTTCCTGCGCTATTGCAGCCGGTGCGTTCATTCAGGAGCCAGCACCCGGCAGCGGTCTGCGGACCAGCCGACCTGGACTGTCTTGCCCGGCGCGAGCGCGTCGCTGCCCGCGCCGGCGGGGGCGAGCGCGACGATGTCGTCCCGCCCGGCCATCGCCAGACGCACGCGGTTATGGGCGCCGAAATAGATCACCTCGACAACGGTTGCCTCGAAGCGGTTCGCCGTGTCTTCGCCGGCCGGGTCGATGGCCACGCGCTCCGGACGCAGGGACAGCATGGCGGCTTCCCCCTTCGCGCGCGGCAGCGCCGACCGCGCCCGGACGATGTCGCCCGAAGCGAGCCTGACGGCGCAGTCCCGGCCGTCCGTACTCTCGATCCGGCCCTCGAAGCTGTTGTTCTCGCCGATGAAATTGGCGACGAAGGCGTTGGCCGGCTCTTCGTAAACTTCGTGCGGCGAGCCGATTTGCTGGATGACCCCGTCATTCAGGATCGCCACCCGGTCCGACATGGTGAGCGCCTCGCCCTGGTCGTGGGTGACATAGGCGACGGTCATGCCGAGTTGTTCGTGCAGATGCTTGATCTCGATCTGCATCTGCTCTCGAAGCTTCTTGTCGAGCGCGCCCAGCGGCTCGTCCATCAGCACGATCTCGGGCTCGAAGACGAGCGCCCTTGCAAGCGCCACGCGCTGTTGCTGCCCGCCCGAAAGCTGGTTCGGCCGCCGCTCGCCGAGTCCGGACAGGTCCACCATGCGCAGCGCCGCCTCCACCTTTTCGCGGATGTGGGGCTTCGGAGTCCGGCGCTGGACGAGCGGAAAGGCGACATTCTGGAACACCGACTTGTGCGGAAAGAGCGCGTAGTTCTGGAACACGATGCCCATATTGCGCCGGAAGGGCGGGACATTGCGCAGCGAGCGGTCGTTGAGAACGATGTCGCCCGCCGTCGCCGCCTCGAAGCCGGCGAGCATCAGCAGGATGGTGGTCTTGCCCGAGCCCGACGGCCCGAGCAAGGTGAGGAACTCGCCCTTACGGATGTCCAGATTGAGGCGGTCCACGACATTGACGCGGCCGTCATAGGTCTTTTCGACGTCCCGAAACCGGACCAGTGCGTCGGATTCGGAAGCCATGGCGCGTTATCCGGCCGCAGGAAACCGGGGGGGCGGCCTCGTCACAGCGCCGCCCGACCCTCCGGGGTTACGCGACCGCCTTGCCCTGCCTCGTCAGCAGGTCGAGGCCGGCGTCGAGCGCGCGGGCGTAGCGGTCGAACATCTCGTCGATTTCGCTCCCGGTGATGACCAGCGGCGGCGCGAAGCACATCGCATCCCCGACCGGGCGGGTAATCAGGCCCTCCTGGGCGCAGAGGTCGTTGACGAGCGCGCCGACACCGTCCGACGCCGCGAAGGCCTCCTTCGTCGCCTTGTCCTTCACCAGCTCGGTGGCGCCGACCAGCCCGACGCCGCGCGCCTCGCCGACCAGCGGATGATCCGCAAAGCCCCGGATCCGCTCCTGGAACCGGCCGACTATGCTCCGGACATGCCCGAGCGTGTCCTCCTCCTCGTAGATCTTGAGGGTCTCCAGCGCCACCGCCGCGGCGACCGGATGGCCGGAATAGGTGTAGCCGTGGCCGAACACGCCCATCTTGGCGCTCTGGTCGGCGATGGCCTGATAGACCTCGTCGCTGATCATCGTCGCCGAGATCGGCAGGTAGCTGGAGGAGAGCGCCTTGGCGCAGACCAGGATGTCGGGCTCGATGCCGAAGGTCTCGGAGCCCCAGAAATTCCCCGTGCGGCAGAAGCCGCAGATCACTTCATCGGCCACGAACAGCACATCGTGCTTGCGCAGCACCTCCTGGATTTTCGGGAAATAGGTGGCCGGCGGCACGATGACGCCGCCAGCGCCCATCACCGGCTCGGCGAAGAACGCCGCCACCGTCTCCGGGCCCTCGGCCTCGATCATCGCGTCCAGTTCCCCGGCCATGCGGGTGGCGAAGTCCTCTTCGCTCTCGCCGTCCTCGCCGAAGCGGTAGTAGTGCGGGTTGTTGGTGTGGATGAAGCGCTCGAGCGGCGCGTCGAAGCCGGAATGGTTGAGCGAGCGGCCCGTCAGGCTGGCCGCCGCGAGCGTGATGCCGTGATAGCCGTTAACCCGGCCGATGATCTTCTTCTTCTGGTGACGCCCGCGGGCATTGTTGTAATACCAGACGAATTTGATCGCCGTGTCGTTCGCCTCGGAGCCCGAATTGTTGAAGAACACCTTGGACACCGAGGCGGGTGCCAGGCCCATCAGCTTCTCGGCGAGGTCGATGCCGGGCAGGTGCGACTTCTGGCCGAACTGGTGGTAATAGGGCAGGGTTTCCATCTGCTTCACGGCCGCGGCGACGAGGCGCTTGTGCTGGAAGCCGAGCGAGGTGGACCAGAGGCCGGCCATGCCCTCGATATACTGCTTGCCGCCCGTGTCCCAGACATAGACGCCGTCGCCGCGCTCGATGACCATCGGCCCCTGTTCTTCGTGCTGGCGGAAATTCGTATAGGGATGAAGCAGATACGCGACGTCGCGCGCTTCCGGGGAATTGGGCTGTAACGGCATGTGACGGCCTCCGGGGATTCTGGTGGCGGAAGGAGATGCACTCTAGCACTCCGCAAAGGCTTGCCCCAAACATCTTTGTCGGCAGTCGGGAACGGGCCGGATCGATCCGGCCGGGATGCACAGTCCGATGCGCGGCCAATCGCTGCGTTGACTTGAGCGGCGCTTGGTGCATCGTGCCGGCATGTCGGCAGAGCCTCCCCGCGCCGCGGCCCGTTGACATGCGGGCCTGCGCTGCTGCGCAGGCCGGACGCGGACCTTTCTGCCGGACATCGAACAGGGAGAAGACACAAATGAGTTTCAGGAAACTTGCGGGCGTTGCGGCGTCGATCGCCGGCGCGGCGATGATCGCTGCTTCGGCCAGCGCCGGACCGGACGACGATTCGCTCATCATCGCATGGGGTTCGACCGGCCCTATCGAGAATGTGGACAACTATTTCAACACCAACCGCACGGGCATCTGGTTCAGCCGCATGGTCTGGGACCAGCTCATCTACCGCGAGCCGAAAACCTTCGAATACAAGCCGCTTCTGGCGACGAGCTGGGAGCTGCTGAACGACACGACCTGGCAATTCAAGCTGCGCCAGGGCGTCAAGTTCCACAATGGCGAACCCTTCGACGCCGACGATGTGGTCTTCACCATGAACTGGATTTCGAACCCGGATAACGGCGTCAAGGTGCAGCGCAATGTCAACTGGATCGACCGGGCCGAGAAGGTGGACCAGTACACCGTCAACCTGCACATGAAGAAGCCGTTCCCGCAGGCCTTCGAGTTCCTGTCGGGGCCGCTGACGATCTATCCGAACGAGTATTACGCCGAGGTCGGCCCGGAAGGCATGGGCCGGCAGCCGGTCGGCACGGGCCCGATGAAGGTCGTCTCGATCAAGACCGCCGAGGAATATGTTTTCGAGAAGAACGGGGACTACAGCTGGGGCAGCCCGAAGGGCGAGGCGCAGGTCTCCAAGATGGTCGTGCGCGAGATCGCCGACGTGCAGACCCAGATCGCCGAGCTGCTGGCGGGCGGCATCGACGTGACCGCCGACATTTCGGCTGACCATGTGGACCAGATCGGCCAGGTGCCGGGCTACAAGGCGCTGCAGGCCGGCACGATGCGCACGGGCTATATCGGCTTCGACGCCGCCGGCCGCGGCAAGTTCGAGCCGACCACGAAGCTGAAGGTCCGCCAGGCGATGGCCCATGCGATCGACCGCGCCGCGCTCGTGAAGAACCTGATCCGCGGCGATGCCGGCGTCATCCACACGCCCTGCTTCCCGACCCAGTTCGGCTGCGACGCCGAGGCGGCGGTGAAATACGAATTCGACCAGGAGAAGGCCAGGGCGCTGCTCGCCGAGGCGGGCTATCCGGACGGGTTCGAGATCGACTTCTACACCTTCCGCCCCGCGGACTGGGCCGAGGCGATCATGGGCGATCTCGCCAAGGTCGGCATCAAGGCGACGCTGACCAAAATGCCTTACTTCGCGTTGCGCGACAAACAGCGCAATGAGGGCACGACGCCGATGTTCCTGATGGACTGGGGCTCCTATTCCATGAACGACATGTCGGCGATCACCAGCCACTTCTTCAAGAAGGGGCCGGACGATTTCGCGCTCGACGACGAAGTGGCCGCGTGGCTCGAGGAAGGCGACACGAGCTCCGACCCGGAGGTGCGCAAGGCTGCCTACCGGAAGGCCGTCGAGAAGATCACGCGCGAGGTCTATTGGCTGCCGATGTTCAACCATGTCCGCAACTACGCCTATCGCGAGGAACTGAACTTCATCCCCTACCAGGATGAGATTCCGCGCTTCTGGCAGTACGGCTGGGCGAGCAGCTAACGGCGCCGCGCCTCCGCTTGGGGGCGGCGACATGGCAGGGCGGGACGCGCTCCCGCCCTGCCGTTCCTTCGACCGTCGGAGTGCGGCGGAATGCCTGCCTACACGCTCAAACGGACCTTCGTTGCGTTCCTGATCCTGATCGTCGTGTCGGGGCTGACCTTCTCGCTCAGCCACCTTTCGGCCGATCCGGCGCTGACCATCGGAGGCGAGCAGGCGAGCGAAGAGGATATCCAGGCGATCCGCAAGCTCTACGGCTTCGATCGGCCGATCCATGTCCAGTATCTCGACTGGCTCGGCCGCGCGCTCGCCGGCGATTTCGGCGAGAGCTATCACTACAAGCAGCGCGTCTTCGACATGGTGTCGGAGCGGATCGGGCGGACCATGCTTCTCGGCACGCTGGCGATCCTGTTCGCGCTGGTCGTCTCGATCCCGCTGGGCACGCTCGCCGCCATGCGGCCCAATTCGATCATCGACCGGATCGCGCTGTTCATCGCGGTGCTCGGCCAGGCGCTGCCGACCTTCTGGTTCGCGCTGATGATGATTATCGTCTTCGGCGTCTGGTGGCGCTGGCTGCCGATTTCCGGCCATACGCAATGGGCGAACTATGTCATGCCCACCATCGCGCTCGGCTACTACGCCACGCCCGCGCTGATGCGCCTGACCCGCGCCGGCATGATCGAGGTGCTGGCCTCGGACTATATCCGCACGGCGCGCGCCAAGGGGCTGAGCGCCGGCTCGGTGCTCTTCAAGCATGCGCTCAGGAACGCGATCATCCCGGTCGTCGCGCTGGCGGCCGTCTGGTTCGGGTTCATGCTGGGCGGGTCCATCGTCATCGAGACGATCTTCAATCTCAAGGGCATCGGCTGGCTCTCCTACGATGCGCTGCTGCGCTCGGACCTGCCGGTGGTGCAGGCGATCGTGCTGGTCTTCGCCTCGTTCTATGTGGTGCTGACGCTGCTGGCGGACCTGCTCAACGCCTATCTCGACCCGCGAATCTCGGTGCGCTGAGGGGCTGCCCATGACCGACACCGGGGCCTCCCGATCCCTCGTTTTCCGACAGCGGCAGACGGCCGAGGAAATCCTCGAGCCCTCGCCCTGGTCCAAGCTCCGCCGGCGCATTCTCGGCAATCACAGCTTCCTGATCGGCGCGGCGATCCTCGCCGCCATCTTCGCCGTGGCGATCCTCGCGCCGCTGCTCGCGCCGCACGACCCTTACGACCAGGACCTCACAAAGCGCCTGACCAACCCGTTCTGGCATGAAAAGAAAATCGATCCGGTGCATGTCCTCGGCACCGACAAGGTGGGCCGGGACTATCTCTCTCGCCTCATCTATGGCAGCCAGATTTCGCTGCTGATCGGCTTCTCGACCATGCTCATCTCGGGCGTCATCGGCACCGTGCTGGGCGTGACCGCGGGCTATTTCGGCGGGCGGGTCGATATGGTGGTGAACTTCATCATCAACACGCGGCTCGCCATGCCCGTCTTCCTCGTTGCGATGGCGGCGGTGGTGGCATTCGGCGCCTCGCTCACCGTGGTGATCCTCGTGCTCGGGCTCTTCCTGTGGGACCGGTTCGCCGTGGTGATGCGCAGCATCACCATGCAGGCGCGCGACCTGGACTATGTGAAGGCGGCGCGCGCCATGGGCTGCTCGACGCCCTATATCATCGTGCGCGAAATCTTCCCCAATGTGCTCTCGTCGCTGACCGTGGTGGCGACGGTCGAAATGGCGAACGCGATCCTGCTCGAAGCCGCGCTCTCCTTTCTCGGCTTCGGCGTGCAGGCGCCGACGCCGAGCTGGGGCCTGATGCTGAATGAGGGGCGCGAATACATGTTCTTCTCGCCCTGGCTGCTGGCATTGCCGGGCGTGTGCCTCTTCATGCTCGTGCTGGCGATCAACCTCTTCGGCGACGGGCTGCGCGACGTCACGCTCGAACGGGAGCGGTAGGATGGCGTCCGGGGCGATCCTCGAGGTCGAGAACCTTTCCGTCGATATCCCCGTCGCGGCCGGGATGCTGCACCCCGTGCGCGGCATCGGCTTCTCGGTCTCGCGCGGCGAAACGCTCTGCATCGTCGGCGAGTCGGGCTGCGGCAAGTCGCTGACCTCGCTCGCGATCATGGGGCTTCTGCCGAAGACGGCCCGGCGCGCCGCCGACCGCATGGACTTCCTCGGCCGCGATATCCGAAATCTCCGCGAGCGCGAGATGGCGCGCCTGCGCGGCGGCTCCATGTCGATGATCTTCCAGGAGCCGATGACCTCGCTCAACCCGTCCTACACCATCGGCAATCAGCTCGCCGAGGTCTATCTGCGCCATGTGGAGCAGAACCGCGCGGCGGCGCGCGACCGGGCGGTGTTCCTGCTGGAGAAGGTCGGCATTTCCTCGGCCGCTTCCCGCCTTGGCCAGTATCCCCACCAGCTTTCCGGCGGGCAGCGCCAGCGCGTGATGATTGCCATGGCGTTGATGTGCGGCCCGGAGCTGATTATCGCGGACGAACCGACCACCGCGCTCGATGTGACGATCCAGGCCCAGATCCTCCATTTGCTGGCCGAACTCCAGCGCGAATTCCGGATGGGCATGATTCTCATCACCCACGATCTCGGCATCGTCGCGCGCGTCGCCGACAAGGTGCAGGTGATGTATGCCGGCAAGACGGTCGAGGAGGGGCCCTGCGAGACGGTATTCGATGCGCCCATGCACCCCTATACGCAGGGGCTGCTGCGCTGCATCCCGATTCCGGGCAGAACGAAGCGCGGTGAGCGCCTGGGCTCCGTGCCCGGCATCGTGCCGAACCTCGTCGGCGAACTCGCCGGCTGCATGTTCCGCAATCGCTGCGACTATGCGAGCGACGCCTGCGCCGGCATGAGGGACGAGCCGACGCGCCTGGGCGACGGCCACGCCTATACCTGCCTGCGCGCGCCGGAAGAGGCGCAGGGCGAAGGGCGGGCGGCGCCATGACCGAAGCCGCCGCGCTCGAAACCGTGGATGTCACCTGCGTCTTCCAGGTGGGCCAGGGCTTCCTGCGCGGCTCGAAACCGCTCCGCGCGGTCAACGGCGTTTCGCTGAAAATACCCAGGGGGCAGGTCGTCGGGCTGGTGGGCGAATCCGGCTGCGGCAAGAGCACGATGGCGAACATCCTGCTGGGCCTGCAGCGGCCGAGCTCGGGGGATGTGCGCTATGCCGGCGAGAGTGCGGCCGGCTTTTCCCGCCGCCAGATCGCCCGCCGGATCCAGCCGATCTTCCAGGACCCCTATTCCTCGCTCAACCCGACCAAGACCATCGAGTCCATCGTTTCCCAGCCGCTCAGGATCCATAATGTCGGCGCGCCATCGGAATGGTCCGCCAGGGTCGGAGAAATGCTCGATGTCGTGGGCCTGCCGCGCCGGGTGGCGTCGAGCTATCCCAGCCAGCTCTCCGGCGGCCAGCGCCAGCGCGTCGCGATCGCCCGCGCGCTCATCATGCGCCCGGAAGTCGTGATCTGCGACGAGCCGACCTCCGCGCTCGACGTTTCGGTGCAGAGCCAGATCCTGAACCTGCTGCAGGACCTGAAGGAGGAATTCGGGCTCACCTACCTGCTCATCAGCCACAATCTGGCCGTGGTCCAGCACATGGCGGACCGGGTGGCGGTGATGTATCTGGGGCGGATCGTCGAGGAGGCCGATTCGGACACGCTCTTCAACGATCCGCGCCATCCCTATACCCGCGCGCTTCTGGGCTCCGTGCTGACGCCCGACCCGCGCCTCGGCGTGCCGGACACGCATCTCGGCGCCGTCTTCCCGAATCCCATCGACCCGCCGCCCGGCTGCACCTTCCATCCGCGCTGCCCGGACTGCATGGAACTGTGCCGGTCCGAGCCGCCTCGCCCGGCCTCGGACGGCGGCCATGAGACCGAATGCCATCTCTATGGCGGCGCCGTTGCGCCTTGAACCGCGACCCAGTGAGGAGAGAGAGTCCATGAAAGTCTTCATCGCCTGTCTCGGGACCGAGACCAACACCTTCTCGTCCATGCCGACCGGCGTCAGGACCTTCGAGGACACCATGCTGACGCACCTACGGTGCTAAAGCGTTGATATAGCGCTGTTTTTCCTCGTGCAATTTGCAGATCGGGGCGGAAATGCAACCGCGTTTTCCCCCGCCTGCAACAGAATGCAGGAGGAATATCCATGTCCCGTGTCCGCCTCTCGGAGAGCCGCATTGAGGCCCTGAAGGCCCGCAAGTCACCTTACAACATCCGTGACGGGGACCTGAAGGGTTTCGGCGTCCGCGTCCTGCCCTCGGGCGGCAAGCGCTTCTTCGTCCACAGCCAACATGAGGGCCGGCGCGTCTGGAAGACCGTCGGCGACGCCGATTGCATGGACCTCGACACGGCGCGTCGGCGCGCAAGGGAACTCCTTGCCGCGATCCGGCGCGACGAGGAGGGAACGGCGCTGCCGGAAGAGAGGCTCTTCGAGGCCGTGGCGGAGGAGGTCTTCTCCCGCTACGGGCGTCACTGGAAGCCCGGCACGATGAGGGTCAACCGGAAGTATTTCGAAAACACGATCCTTCCCCGGTTTCGGGGCCGGAACATCGCCGACATCACGAAGCGGGACGTACAGGACTGGTTCGCCTCGCTGCATGCGACGCCGGTGGCGGCAGACCGGTCGGCACCGGTCCTCTCCGTCATCATGCGCCAGGCCGAGATTTACGGCTACCGCCCGGAAGGCAGCAATCCCTGCGCCGGCATCCGGCGCTACCGGCGCAAGGGCCGGGAGCGCTTCCTGTCGGAGCCGGAGCTTCGCCGACTCGGCGGCGTGCTGGACGGCCAGGAGGCGCGGTATCCGCGCGAGGCGGCGTTCATCCGCCTGCTGCTGCTGACCGGCTGCCGCAAGACGGAGATCGCGACGCTCGCCTGGTCCGACTACCGGGAGGGGCATCTGTTCCTGCGCGACGGCAAGACGGGTCCCCGAACGGTCTGGCTGTCTTCGCCCGCGCGGACCATTCTCGACGGGCTTCCCCGGCAGGGCCGGTGGGTGTTTCCCTCGCCGCGGCAGCGAGGGCCGGTATCCGTCACGGTCTTCGACGTCTTCTGGAGCCGGGTGCGGAAGGAAGCTGGACTTGCCGATGTGCGGCTTCACGATTGCCGTCACACTTATGCCAGCATCGCCATCATGCAGGGCGAGACGATCACCGCGACAGCCCGGCTGCTCGGGCACAACGACGCGCAGACCACGCTGAAATACACTCATCTTTCCGACAGTTCGGTGCGGGAGGCGACCGACGCTCTCGCCGGCGTTCTCGGGGGCTGAGCGATGCCGGAACGCAGGAAGCTGACCGATGCCGGCATAGCGAAGCTCCGGGCGCGAGCGCGCGAATATACGCTCTGGGACACGCAGGTCGCCGGGCTCGGCGTCAGGGTTCGCCCCACCGGGAGCCGGACCTTCATCTACCACCGCAAGACCGGCGCCGGCGTCCGGAAGATGTCCTTCGGCCCGGCCCTGCTTCGCAAGGTCGAGGACGTGCGCCGCGAGTGTCTCGTGGCGGCGTCGGGGGCGGGCGGTGCGGACGAGGCGTCCCGCGAGGCGGCGCCGCTTTTCGGGGATTTCGTCGCCGGGCGCTGGAAGGCGGACCGCTTCGAGCGCTGCAAGCCCTCCACGCAGAGGGTCTTCGCCGGCCTGCTGAGACGGGAGCTGCTGCCGGCGTTCGGTACCCGGCGCATCGACCGGATTACCCGCAGCATGGCGCTGCGCTGGTTCGAGGCATACAGCAGGACAGCGCCGGGCGCGGCCAATGCCGGCCTCAACCTGCTCGGCAACATACTCAACCATGCCCGCGCGCTCGGGCATGTCGAGGCCAATCCGGTGAGCCGCCTCAGGCGCAATCCCGCAAGGAAGCTCACGCGCTTCCTCTCCCGCGAAGAGATCGCCCGCCTTCACCGTGTCCTCGACCGTCATGCCGAAGGCTCCGCCTCCGAAGCGCAGCAGGCCGATATCGTCCGCCTGCTGCTGCTCACCGGCTGCCGCAAGAACGAGATCATGCGTCTGCGCCGGGAGGAGGTGAAGGATGACCGGATCGAACTCGCGGACAGCAAGACCGGTCCCCGGACCGTCCTGCTCAATGCCCCGGCGCGGGAAATCCTGCGGCGGCGCATGGCGCAGGGAAACGGCCCCTGGGTGTTTCCGTCCGTCAGGGACCCGGCCCGGCCTCGAAGCCACTCGCTTGACCTCTGGTACCGGGTCCGGGACGAGGCCGGCATCGGGGAGGTCCGTCTTCACGACCTTCGTCATACGGTAGCCAGCCAGGCGGCGATGAACGGCGTTCCCCTGCCCGTTGTCGCCCGCCTGCTCGGCCACAGCAATGTCGCCATGACCATGCGCTACGCCCATATCGGCGACCGCGAGGTCGAGGCCGCCGCCGAGCGCGTTGGAGCGAAAATCGCGGCGGCGATGAGCGGCGCCATGCGCGATTGCCCGCACGTATCCACGCCGGAACGTGCCTGACGCTCACCAGCGCATGGCGGCTTCGATGCCGAGCCTGTGCTCCGCCGGCGCCGCGTCGCTTTCCCGCCTCGTCGCCGTGACGCCGAGGGAGAGGTTGCCCGCCCCCGTTGCCGGCGCGAGCCGCCAGCCGAGCGTGTAGTCGCGCGCGCCCGTGGCGAGCCCGAGGCCGATATGCGGGCTGCCGGTGAAGCGGCCGCCGAGCGCCGGGAAGCCCCAGGCCGCCTCCGCCGTCCAGCGGCTCTCCAGCTTGCCGCCGTCCTCGCGCTCCTCCAGCGGCGCCGGCGCAAACAGCGCATCGAGGCCGCCCTCAGCCTGCCCGCCCCAGTCCTGGCCGAGGCTGAAGGACGGACCGCGCCCGCCCGTCGCATCCGGGGCGAACACCAGAGACGCAGACACGCCACGGTCCTCCAGCGCGCTGTCGTCATGCGCCACAAGCATGCGGCCCGAAAGGTCCAGCGTCAGACCGAGACCCGGATCGACCCAGGCAAGCCCGCCGCCGAGCTCCACGCCCCGGCCCGTCTCCGCATCGCCTCCGTCATGGCGCGCGCCGAGCTCCAGCTTCGGCGTCAGGCTCGCCCCGCCCGCCAGAGCCACGCCCCAACTGCCCTCAAGGCCCAGACGCAGCCGGCTCACATCCGACTCCGACGCCGCAAGATCGTGCGTCTTCTCCGACGAGGTCCGAACCCACATCGCGTCCGAAACCACCGCCAGCGACGGGCCGCCTGCCCCAGACCCCGATCCGGGGGAGCCTTCGGCAGGCGGGGCCAGAAGCTCGCCCCTGAGCCCCGCCGCCGCCATGCTCCAGCGCGTGTCGGCGCGGTAGCTGCCGCCAAGCCCCGTGGTCACCGTCACAGCGCCCGCGCCCTCGCCCACCGCGCCCCACAGCCGCAGCCGCTCCGAGACGTCGTAAGCCGCATAGGGGACCGTCGCCGTCAGCGACGCCTCCACCTCGCCCCGGCCCGCCTTTGCCGCCAGGGCGCACACAGCCTCAGTCTGCCCCGAACAGCCGCCCGCGCCCTCCTGCGCATAATCGCCCTCGGACGCGCTCTGCGACAGCGCGAACCCGACAAGCCAGGGCCCCCGCGCATAGTCCGCCCCCAGAAGCGCC
>JAJECF010000078.1 GCA_022822125.1 Alphaproteobacteria bacterium | reverse complement strand
ACGACACTACGGAGCCGGACCGGCAACGCAAAGCCGGCCCGACAACTATCCCGCGCTCGCCCAACAGCCCCGGAAATCCCTCAACCGATCAATGTGACAAAAACCGACGGGCTGCTATCGACTCAAAGCGGAAAACAACAGTAGTGCAGCAACCGTCGCCGATATAATCTGACACCGGTCGTTGCGAGATGGGTGAGCAAGGTGCAGGAAGAGTCATTCAAAGCTTGGCTGGTCGTCGAGCGAGAACTGAGCACCGGGACCGTCGGAAGCCGGATCAGCAACTGCAGGCGAGTCGAGCATTATGAGGGCGATCTCGACGCCCTCTACGATGCGGATCGACTGACCAGCCTGATGGACCGCCTGAACCCAAAGAGGCCGGAGCACAAGGTTCCGATCAATGGCAACGCCTACAACGGCACAGCGACGCTGAAGAGTGCAGTTGGCCTCTATCGCGACTTTCGGGATACGAGCGACGAAGCCGCTTCGACACAAGCTCCATCGAAACGCCCTTGGCAAATGCGTCGGCCACGAAGCGCATTGCCCGACGGTTTGAGACGGATCGAACTGAAGTACGCTTGGAACTGCGGGTCCTGTGGTACCCGGCTGTCGATCGGTTCGCAGGCTTACTGGTCGCCGAAGGCGCGCGGCAGGGCTTGGTGTCTCGCGTGTCTAACCCAAGAGAACGCGATCATGCCCAATCGCGACGTTCGGGATACGGGCAGCGGCAGAGCCGATTCGAGTGAAGCGCCGCAAGTGAGGCGAACCCGACAACCGGGAGCGGACTGGCCGGTTTGGCAGACGCCGAGCGACGAGGATATGCTTGAACTTGCCCGAGCGATGACACCGTTCGTGCGGTTTCTCGATCCCGGCATCGTCTACGCGATCACCGAGGACAATCGCCGCATGGGGGCCGACTGGTCCTCCCGGCTTGAGGCGCTCGGCATCGATCCCGGCATCTATCTGTGGCAAGGTTCGCCCTGCGCTTTTCCCGGTGTTCGGCGGTACGCCGGAAGCACGGAGATTGCGGTGTTCCGGCAACGGGCTACGTCGGATGAAGTTCCCCCGCAATGCCTTGCGCTCGACGACAACGACTATCCAAAGCATTTGTGGGCGTTCGCCTTCACCGGCAAGCCGTTTCGCAAGCGCGGGCCGGACGGCTACCAGCTTGCGCACCTCTTCGACCACAAGGAACACGGGAACCGTTGGCGCGAGGAATTGGATATCCCGCCGGGTGCAAAGGAGCCGGAGCCACCATACGGGTTGTTCACGAGCGCAGCGAACTTGGCTTATGTACCGGGCGCTTTCTTGAGGCCGACGGACTTCTCGCCCAGGCTGCGGAGCCTGATCCAGAGACGGGCGCTGCAACTCTACGGCAACATATGTCGCATCGTGCCCCCGCCGTTGGCGGTAAAGCCCTGCGAAGACCCGAACTGGTCTCTCGACAATTTTCGGTGGGACACACCCGTGGGAAGCATGGATAGCGTTCCTGACTTTCTGGAGTTCCGTCGCGAGCGCATGGGGGAACTCTTCGACAAGCGGCATGCGGCGTTGCGAACCGACAGGACCCATTGAGAACCACAAACGTGGCTCTCGCTGCCGGGACCGCTCAAGACAGCCGTTGCAGCGCCGTCCGCACGACCGGGAACGGAAGTGCGGACGGTCGTGCAGGGAGAGGGCCGTACCCCCGGCGCGCTACCGCGGGGCGATCTGCCCGGCCATCGCCTCGGCGATGAGACTGCCGATGCGCTCGGCGGCGTCGACAAGGTGGCCGTCGGCCAGGTGCGCGTAGCCCGCCGTCGTACGGTGGCGCCGGTGGCCGAGCAGCTTGCCGATCTGGGGCAGGTTCTCGCCGGACATGACGGCATGGCTCGCTACGGTGTGCCGAAGGTCGTGCAAGCGCAACCTGCCGAGCTTCGCCCGCTCGCGCGCCGTGTGCCAGCACTCGGTGAGGCTGTAGGTGCCCCGACCTTCGGCAAGGCGCGGGAACAGGAACCCGTCCGGGTCGCGCGCGCCGGGCAGCGTGTCGATGTGCGCCCGCGCGGCCGAGCCGAGCGGCACACTGCGCGGCCCGGTCTTCGAGTCTTCGAGCTTCAACGCGTCGTCGGCGACGTTGCGCCAGCGCAGATCGAGCACTTCGCTCCGGCGGCATCCGGTCAGTGCCAGCAGCCGGATCGCCGCGACGGCCTCGGGCCAGCGGTTCGAGCAGGCGTCGAGCGCGCGTCCGAGCCGTTCGAGCTCGTCGGCGTCGAGGAAGCGGGCGACCTTGTTGCGCGCATTCTTCCGGATGCCGAGGCAGGGGTTGGAGCCGCGCTCGCGCCAGCCCCACTCCTCGGCGCGGAACATCATGGCGCGCAAGATCTCGAAGGCGCGATTGGCGGCGCCGGGCCGTTCCCTGCTGGCGGCGTCGAACCACGCGGCCACGTCGGCGGGGCCGATGCGGTCGAGCGCCATCGCGCCGAACGCCGGCAGGATGCGCGCCTTGAGGTAGATGCGTACGGTCTTGCGCCCCGACGGCTTCCACTGCGGTTCCGAGCGCTGCAGATACTCCTCGGCAAAGACGCGGAACAGCGGCGTGCGCCGCACCCGGCGGCGCTCCTCGGCGGGGTTTGCGCCGGCGCGGATGCGCGCCAGCATCTCGCGGGCGCGGCGGCGCGCCTCGGCGAGCTCCATGTCGCCGTGCCGGGCAATGACCATGCGCCGGCTTCGCCCGTCGATACGCGCCTGGACGATATAGACCTTCCGCCCGGAGGGGTGGATGCGCAGGCCGAAGCCGGGAAGCGCTCTGTCGAACAGGATCGTGTCCCTGGCGCCGGGCCTGCTGTCGCGGACGAGACGCGGAGTGAGGTCAACCGTCGGCATGGCCGGTCCTTCCCTCCTGCTTCCGGCCACGGCCCGTCAGGGCCGCCTGGATGCGGTTCGAGACCCGGTCGGCGGCGTCAGCGACCGACCGATCGGACAAATGGGTGTAGCGCTCGGTGGTCTCGACCAGGCAGTGACCGAGCAGCCTGGCGATGGTCACCATGTCGACACCGTTCATGGCGGCGACCGAGGCCCAGTTATGGCGCAGGTCGTGAAGGCGCAGCCCGTCCAGCCCGGCCTCGCGGCGGATGCGCGCCCAATGGTGCGGTACCATCGTGGTCGGCCTGTCGGCCGGCCGCGAGGGGAACAGCAACGGACACTTGTCGCTGTAGCGCGGGATGGCGTCGATCACCGCGCGCGCGGCGCTCGACAGCCAGACCGTGCGCGGCCCGGACTTCGAGTCCGGCAGCAGGATACGCCTGTCCTTGATCCAGTCCCATTGCAGGTTGATGACCTCGCCGTAGCGGCAGCCGGTCAGCAGCAGCAGCCGGATCACGGCGACCTCGCGCGGGCAGTGGAACTCGTCGCGGGTCAGCACGGCGTTGAGCCGGGCCATCTCCTCCGGCGCGAGGAAGCGCTCCTTTGGCGGCATCTTGTAGCGCCGGGTGTTCTTGCAGGGGTTACTGTTGTGGGGGCGGTAGCCCCACAGCTCGGCCATGCGCATCATCACAGAGAGCACCGGCATCGAGCGGTTGGCGGTGCCGGGCCGGTCTGCCATGGAGGCGAACCAGTCGCGCACATGCTCAACGGCGATCTCGTCGACGGCGAGATGCCCGAGCGCCGGGAGGATGTGCTTGCGCAGCGCATGGGCGTTGCTCGCCAGCGTCGCCGGCTTCCAGTGCCGGGCGTGGCGTTCGATGAACTCCTCGGCAAACTCGTTCATCGGGCGGCCCGGATATCTCGGGCCGTGCCCGTCGTCCGGCTCGTCGAGCACGGCCGCCAGCACCCGGCGCGCTTCCCGGCGCGCCTCGGCCACGCTCATGCCCTCGGCGGTCCCCAGGGTGATCGAGCGCACCCTGCCGGTCGGCAGCTTGCGGCGCAGGAAGAACGCGCGGTGGCCGGAGGGGCCGATGCGAAGGCCGAGGCCGGATACGGCATCGTCCCAGAGCTCGTAACGCTTGTCGCGAGGCTTGGCGGCGCGGATACGTTCGCCAAAGGTGGATCGGGCGGTCATCGGACGGCTCCCTGGTCGAGCCGCGCGGCACTATGGGAAGCACGAGACAGCCGATCGATACAGACGAAGATGCACGCTGCCGGTGCCGGGCGTGACACCCTACATCCCCGCATAGACCCACTTGCGCAAGATGCCCAATCGTGCGTTCGTTCCCTCACGATCAGACTACCGCCTCCTTCCTTATCTCCCTCCGAACGGAGCCCTCTGCGCGCACTTGACGATTTCATGCTCACCGCACGCGTACCCAGTAGAGTTCGACGTGTCGGTTAGTGTATACTCATCCAACAACCACACGACACGGGTACAGCCCACACTCAGTGCCACTCAACTTTGCTGCTTTCACAAAGGTCCCCCCCATCATGGATGAAGGTAAACTAATCGCCGACTTCATTGCAGCCAACTTTGACAAAATACTTTCCATCGCCAAGGCCGTACATGGAGCAGTTGATGAACGATTGCAGATAACTCTTCGCACTGCATATACCACTTACCTCGAAAAAACTGCGTCACGCTATTCGAAAGCTAAGTCCTTTTTTGTTCGAGATAGGCCTGTCAATTTGTATGATTATTATGTTTCCATTGGATTGCAATGTGGGACTGATATTATTTCCGAGCCATCACCCAAACGTTGCTTTAGCAGATCTTCTAGAATTATTATAACTGGCTCAGGTGGGTGTGGCAAATCTGTTCTCATGAAACATCTCTTTCTCCAATCAATACAAGATACCACACACGTTCCTGTCTTCATAGAACTTCGTGAACTTAACACTGAAGACAGAGATCTCATGGAATTAATGAAAGATATACTTGAACAATATAATTTCGACACATCTGGCTCTTACCTAGAAAAGGCACTGGAAGCTGGGCATTTTTCCTTATTTTTTGACGGTTATGACGAGGTATACCCTTCAATCCGATCTCAGCTTCTAACTGATATTCGCAGGCTGAGCACGACATATTCCATGTGTCCCATTGCCCTCTCTACACGCCCTGATGACGCTATACGGTCCCTAGACGAGTTTGCGATCTTTTCGGTCAATCCGCTAACTTTGTCCGGAGCCGTGGAATTAATATCAAAACTCCCTTACGATGCAGAGATTCAGGAAAAATTTACTGACGATCTCAAGAACGGTTTATTCAAAGAGCATGAGTCTTTCCTCTCCAATCCCCTTCTTCTGTCCATAATGCTGTTGACATACGGTGAAAATGCCGAAATTCCTAAAAGGCGCAGTGTTTTTTATAATCAAGCATATGAGGCGTTATTCCAACGCCATGATGCGAGCAAAGGTGGATTTCGGAGACAGAAAGAGACCAATTTAGATATTCATGATTTTGCAAGAATATTTGCGCTATTTTGTCTGCAAACCTACGATAAACGACTATTTAAAATGAGCCTCTTGCAGAACCGTCGAGCGGACATGGTTTCTGCGCTGATCTGAGATGATTTCGGTGTAGCTGTTTTCGGTTCCGGGGTCGCCTGGCGGTATTTTGGGTTTGCAACAGCCACAAGTGACCGCGGAGGCGACCCCG
>JAJECF010000229.1 GCA_022822125.1 Alphaproteobacteria bacterium | reverse complement strand
GCGCCCCCGCCTCTCCTCATCCTGAGTAGCGGCTGCGTCAGCAGGCGCGTATCGAAGGACGGTCCCGCCGGTGGCGCGTCCCTCGATACGCGGCTGAGGCCGCTACTCGGGATGAGGACAAAGGACCGTGGCTACGGCAGGGAGGCGCCGCACAATCGGTTCCGGTCAACGACCGCTGGTATCAGTCCATCTCTCTCCCGGCGCGGACAATATGCGCTCACAACAGAGCACCCGCAACCGGACCCAAGCCTGCGGAACGTTGTGCGGTGGGCGAATCGGCCGGTTGAGCGCACTGGCCCTTTCGCTTGTATCTCGTTGCGCCGCCTTCAGGGCCCCAGCATGACGAGGCTTGGCGGGGCGGCGGCGCAGCGGGCGGCGATGGCCGCCACATCGGCCGCGCTCACCGCCTCGACCCGTTCGGTCAGCTCTCCGGGCGGGATCGGGCGGTTGTGGACCAGGAGCTGCTGGGCGAGTTGCTCGCAGCGCGAGGAGGTGCTTTCGCGCGCCATCAGCAGGCTGGCGCGGAGCTGAGCTCCGGCGCGGGCCAGTTCGTCCTCGTCCGGCCCGCCGCCGGCCAGGTCTTCCAGTTCGCCGCGCACTATGGCGAGCACCTCCTCCGCATTCTCCTGCGCCGTGCCGGCATAGACGCCCACCAGCCCGGTATCCGCCGCGGAGGAAGCGAAGGAATAGATGGCATAGACCAGCCCGCGCTTCTCGCGCACCTCCTGGAAGAGGCGCGAGGACATGCCGCCGCCATAGAGCGTCGAGAACAGCTGCGCGGGGTAGAAGCCGGCCTCGCGGAAGCTCGGCCCCTCGAAACCCAGCACGATATGGGTCTGCTCGATATCGCGGGCCTCCCGCGCCTCGCCGCCGGCATAGCGGGCGGCCTCCGGCAGGGGCGCGGGCGTATCCGGCAGGCCCGCGAAATGGCGTTCCGCGAGCCCCCGCAGCGCCTCATGCTCGATATGCCCCGCCGCCGCCAGCACCATGGCCGGCGCCCGGTAGCGCTCGCCCATCCAACCCGCCACCGCCTCCCGCGGCAGCGAGCGCACCACCTCCGGGCGGCCGAGAATGCTGCGGCCCATCGCCTGGGCGGGGAAAGCGGTCTCCTGGAACAGGTCGAACGCCACGTCTTCCGGGAAGTCCTGCGCCTGCCCGATTTCCTGCAGGATGACGGTGCGCTCGCGCTCCAGCTCCTCCGCGTCGAAAACGGAGCCGGTCAGGATGTCGGCCAGGATATCGACCGCCAGCGCCGCGTCCTCCTTCAGCACCTTGGCGTAATAGGCTGTGACCTCGCGCGCCGTATAGGCGTTGAGGAACCCGCCCACGGCTTCGATCTCGCGGGCGATCCCGCCGGCCGTGCGCCGCTCCGTGCCCTTGAAGGCCATGTGCTCCAGCAGGTGCGAGACGCCGTTCTCGGCCTCGCGCTCATGGCGCGTGCCGACCCCGACCCACATGCCGAGCGACACGGTCTCGACGGTCTTCATGGTGTCGGTCGCGACCCGGAGGCCGTTCGGCAGGGTGGAGACGGTGACGCTCATGGCCGGCGCACCCTTTCGCGAATGAAGGTCTTGAGAAGGCCGAGGTCGTTCGCCATTCGCGCCGCCCGCTCGGGACGCTCCGCCTGCTCGGCGAGCGCATCGGGCAAGGGGGGACGGCGCCCGATGGCGCGCTCCACGGCGTCGGGAAACTTGGCCGGATGGGCGGTGGCAAACGCAACCGTCGGCATTTCGGGGTCGCGCAGCGTCCGGGCCGCCGCAACGCCGACGGCGGTGTGCGGGTCGACGGTCATGCCGGTCTCTGCATGGGTGCGCGCGATCTCGGCGAGCGTGCCCTCGTCGTCCACCGCATGGCCCCGAAACAACCTGCGTGCCGACCGCCAGCGCGCCTCGTCGAGCGGCAGCCGCCCGCTTTGCCGGAAGGCGGCCATGTGCCGGGCGACGGCCGGGCCGTCGCGGCCGAGCAGGTCGTGCAGCAGGCGTTCGAAATTGCTGGATACCTGGATGTCCATGGAAGGCGACCAGCTGGGCGTCACCGGCCTTGTGGACATGTCGCCCGCCTCGAAAAAGCGCGCGAGGATGTCATTGCTGTTGGAGCCGACGATGAAGCGGGCCGCGTCGAGGCCCATTTCGCGCGCGGCGTAGCCCGCATAGACATTGCCGAAATTACCGCTCGGCACGGAGAAGGCGACCGGGCCGCCGCCGAGCTGCGCCGCCGCATGGACGTAATAGACCATCTGGACCATGACACGGGCCCAGTTGATCGAATTCACGGCCGCGAAGCGCCATTCCTCGCTGAGCCGGGTGTCGGCGAACAGCGCCTTCACGAGGTCCTGGCAGTCGTCGAAGGTGCCTTCGAGCGCGACCGTGTGAATGTTCGGCTCCTCGACCGTCGTCATCTGCCGGCGCTGCACATCCGAAATGCGACCGTGCGGATAAAGCATGACGAGGTCGATAGTCTCCAGCCCCTTGACCGCCTCCACCGCCGCCGCGCCGGTATCGCCGGAGGTCGCGCCGATGATGGTGATGCGCTCGCCGCGCGCCTTCAGCACGAGGTCGAACAGCCGCCCCAGCGCCTGCATCGCCAGGTCCTTGAAGGCGAAGGTCGGCCCGTGGAACAGCTCCATCAGCCAGAGATTCGTGTCGATCTGCACGAGCGGGGCCGTCGCCGGATGGCGGAAGCCTGCATAGACACCGGCCAGCAGCGCCCGCCAGTCGTCGTCCGCCAGCGCGCCAACGACGAAGGGCCGCGTCACGGCGAAGGCCCGCTCGGCATAAGCCGCGCCCGGCGCCCGCGCCGCCTCGTCCAGCCGCGGCCATGCCGCCGGCTGCCAGAGGCCGCCATCCTCCGCCAGGCCGCTCAGCAGGACGCCGGAGAAGTCCCGCTCCGCCGCCTCGCCGCGCGTGCTGAGATAGCGCATCGTCACCCTCCGCCCTGCCCGCGGCGGGTTGCAGGATTGCCGTTCATCACCGTTCTCCGAAGACGGGCGAGAGATAGCACAGCTATCCCTGCGCCGCCGGCAAATGCTCACGGAACCAGGCGAGCGTTTCGTCCATAACCTCAGTGAAGGCGGGGTCCACATAGACCTCGTAATGGCCGTAGCCCTTGAGCACGACCAGCCTCTTCGGCTCGCCGGCCCGGTCGTAAAGCGCCTGCGACTCCTCCGGCGGCACCAGCCGGTCGTCGTCGGTGGTGATGAAGAGCACCGGGCGGGGCGCGATCCGGTCCACGACCCATTCCGGGTGGAAGCCGAGCGTGTCATCGACATATTCGAGCGGCAGCGTGTTGAGCGCCGAGGGAATGTCGCGGCGCGCAGCGGCCGCCAGCGCCGCCGACTGGCGATCCGGCAGCAGCACCTCGCTGCGCTCGACCCACTCCGACTCGCCGTCCATCGCGCGTTTCACCCGGTCCCCGGCGGAGCGCTCCAGCAGGTCGAACCATTCGTCCGGCCGGCGCACGCTGCGCATCCACCGCTCGCCGTGGCCGATGCCGACCACGCTGACGACGCACTTCACCCGCCGGTCCACCGCGCCGGTCCATACCACCGTGGCGCCGCCATAGCTGGTGCCGTAAATGCCGAGCCGCGTCTCGTCCACCTCCTCCTGAGCGCCGAGGAAGGTGAGCGCCGCCTGCACATCCGCCACCCGGCTGTAGGGCGCCAGGCGCGTGCGCGGCCCCTCGCTCTCGCCCCAGCCCTTGTAGTCGAAGGCCAGCACGACATAGCCGGCTTCCGCCAGCACGCGGGCATTGTCCGGCAGGTAAAGGTCCTTCACGCCGGTGTAGCCGTGGCAGAGCACGATGCCCGCCCGCCGCTCTCCCGGCGCGAGGCCGTCCGGCCGGTAGAGGTCCCCCACCAGCTTGAACCCTTCGGAATAGAAGGTGACGGGCGTCGCGCTCATGGCGTTGCTCCTCATGCTTCGGGCCGGGCGGGCCTGAACGGCGTCCGCCCGGACCTCGCTGCCGCTTCCGGCATGCTGTGTCAGTCGTTGCCGGCCGGTTTTGCCGGACGTCTGTCCGGGACCCGCACGGCGATAAGGACGTCGAGCTCCTCGAGCCGGTCCCGTATGGCGAGGTCGAGGGCCTCTGTGACAAACTCCGGGCCGGCCCCCGGAAGCACTCCGGAACTGTCGATGTTCGCCGGGCCCTGCGGAGCCTGCAGGTCAAGCATAAGCGCTTCCCGGACAGTCCCGGAAATGTCGATGCGCCACATCTCCGGGACCCCCAGGCGCCTGTAGAATTGCGGTTTGTCCTGATCGCCCCGGCTGCGCTCGACCTCTACCACCAGGTCGGGCGGATTGTTCGCCTCGAAGACTTCGCGTTCCGCCGGTCCCCGCCTGTAAGCCCCGGTCCAGCCCTCCGCCGTCTCGCCGAGATAATAGCAGGCGTCCGGTTCGACCCCGCTGTTCTCCGGGTCCCCGGGAAGCCGCCAGCGGGTCGAGCCGAGAAGAATGGACCGTATGCCGAGCCGTCCCGCAAGGGCCCTGGCGACCGTGTCGGCGCCTCTCGCGTGAAATTCATGCTCCGGCGACGGCGTCATCAGATCGACGAACCCGGTCACCGGGTCGATGAAGACCCGCTTTGCGAGACGGTTCCAGTCGAACTGCGCCGTCAGCAGCGGCACAGTCTCGGGATCGAGGCGGAACCGGATATATTCGGACCCCATACTGCCGATTACCCGATCCATGGCTTGAACACCTCCGAAAGTCTGCGCCCGCAAATATAGCGCGGCCGACCGATCCTGCCCGCCTCCCGCGCTAGATCGCCCGCGCACCCGGCCGGATTTCAGGCGCGGGCCGGGCGAGGCCGTAATGGGCGCGGAGCGTCGAGCCGGAATAGGCGGTGCGGAAGAGGCCGCGCGCGCGCAGGATCGGCAGCACCCGCTCGATGAAGGCGTCCAGCATCCAGGGCAGCACGGGCGGCATGAGGTTGAAGCCGTCCGCGGCGCCGTCCGTCAGCCACTCCTCCATGAAATCGGCCGTCTGCTCCGGCGTGCCGGCGAAGGTGTAGTGGCCGCGCGCGCCGGCGAGTTTCGCCAGCAATTGGCGCAGCGTCGGCCGTTCGCGCTCGACGAGGCCCACAATGGTCGCCGCCCGGCTGCGCGCCGCCTCGACCGTGTCGGGATCCGGGAAATCCGCCGCCGTCAGCGGCCGGTCGAGGTCGAGATGGCTGAAATCGAAGCCGCCGAAGCGCCCGGAGAGCCGCTTCCTGCCGACCTCCGGATCGGCGAGCCCGTTCAGTTCCAGAACCAGGCGCTCCGCCTCCTCCCGCGTGTCGGCGATGAGGGGGCTGAACCCCGGCAGGATCGCCATCCGGTCCGGGTCCCGCCCGGCCTTGGCCGCCCGCGCCTTAAGGTCCGCATAGAAGGCCTGCGCCGTCGCCTTTTCCAGCTGCGCGGTGAACACCACCTCGGCATGGCGGGCGGCGAAGTCGCGCCCGGTCTCCGACGACCCCGCCTGCACGAAGACCGGCCGCCCCTGCGGGCAGCGCGGCACATTCAGCGGCCCGGCGACCCTGTAATGCGCGCCGGCGTGGTCGAGCGCATAGATGCTGCCGGGCTTCGCATAGCGGCCCGCCGGCCGGTCGTCGAGCACGGCGTCGTCGGCCCAGCTGTCCCAGAGCGCCTTCGCGACCGTCATGTATTCCTCGGCGCGGGCGTAGCGGTCGGCATGGCTCACCTGCGCGTCGTCGCCGTAATTATGCGCCGCCGCGACCGACCAGGACGTCACGATGTTCCAGCCGATCCGGCCGTTGCTGATATGGTCCAGCGAAGCGAATTGGCGCACGAGGTTGAAGGGCTCGGTATAGGTGGTCGAGGCCGTCGCGATCAGCCCGATCTTCGAGGTCGCCGCGGCAAGCGCGCCCAGCAGCGTGATCGGCTCCAGCCAGCTTCGCGCCGTATGCGCCACTTCGCTCGACATGGAGAGGCTGTCCGCGAGGAAGATCGAGTCGAATGCCGCGCCTTCCGCCTTCAGGGCCAGGTCCCGGTGGAACTCGAAATCCGTGAGCGCAAGCGGCGAGGCCTCCGGGTGGCGCCAGGACGCCTCATGGTGGCCGCGGCTGTGGACGAACAGATTAAGGCGAAGCTGGCGTGGCATCCCGTTCCCTCATCTCGGCCCTTCCCTCCCCGCCCGGCGGCGCCAGACCAGATAGAGGATAGCCACCGCCCCGGCGAGCGCAAACCATGTGAGGGCGTATTGCAGATGGTCGTTGCGGAAGCGGGGCTCCGGCGGACGGGCGCGCGGCCAGTCCGGCGCGCCGGCGACGGGCGCGGCCTGGATGTAGAAGGGCAGGAGCGGCCGGCCGAGATGCGCCGCGACGGCCCCGGGATCGATATGGAACCAGACGCCGCGCGCCGGGTCGTTATCGGCGGCGAGGGAGCCCGGTTCGCTCGGGAAGCGCACCACGCCCTCCAGCGCCGCCGGCGGCGGCGGGCGCGCATCCGGCGCGCTGCGGGCGGGCTCCACCCAGCCGCGGTTGACCAGCACCGATACCGCCGCGCCCTCAGGCCGGAAGGGCGCCAGCAGGTCGAAGCCCGCGCGCCCGTTCCAGGTCCGGCTCTGGAGCAGCAGTTCGGGTTCCTCCCACGCGCCCTCGAGGCTGACGCGGCGCCAGGCGTCGCCGGGACCGATGCCGGCGAGCGACGTCATGGCGGGTTCGGCGACACGCGCCGCCGCGCGGTCGATCAGCTCCCGCTTCCACTCCCGCCGATCCAGCTGCCAGACGCCGAGGCCGATCAGGACCGCCAGCGCCGGCAGGACGAACAGGATGAACGGGACGCGCCGCCGAATGGCCTAACTGCCCCAGATATAGACGACCGAGAACAGGAACAGCCAGACCACATCGACGAAATGCCAGTACCAGGCAGCCGCCTCGAAGCCGAAATGGTGGTCGGGCCGGAAATGCCCCTTGATCGCCCGGAACAGGCAGACGGTCAGGAAGCAGGTGCCGATGATGACATGGAAGCCGTGGAAGCCTGTCGCCATGAAGAAGGTGGAGGGATAGATGCCCTCGCGGAAGCCGAAGGCGGCATGGCTGTATTCGAACACCTGGCAGCCGGTGAACAGCACGCCGAGCGCGACCGTGCAGGCGAGGCCCTGGATCAGCCCCGCCCGGTCGCCGTGCAGCAGCGCGTGGTGCGCCCAGGTGACGGTGACTCCGGAGAGCAGCAGGATGAGCGTGTTGAGGAAGGGCAGCCCGAACGCCTCGAAGGGCACGACGCCGGCCGGCGGCCAGACGCCTCCTGTGGCCTCGATACGGCCCGGCATTTCCTCCGCGCCGAAGAACAGCGCGCCGTCGAAGAACGCCCAGAAGAAGGCCGAGAAGAACATGACCTCCGAGGCGATGAACAGCGCCATGCCGAAGCGGAGCCCGATCTGCACCGGCTGGGTGTGGTGGCCCTCATGCTCCGCCTCGCGGATTACGTCGCGCCACCACACGGCCATGGTGGCGAGGACCAGCACAAGGCCGAGCGCCATGACCCACACCACCCCGTCATGCATGAACAGCACCGTGCCCATGGTCGCAAGGAAAGCCGCGAAGGCTCCGATCAGCGGCCAGGGGCTTGGATCGACCAGATGATAGGGGTGCTTCTGGACGTGGCTATCCGCCATGGGTCTGCTCCCGGTTGGTCGCGGCGGCGCTGACGCCGCCATTCGTAATGTTCGCCGCGTTCGGCGCGGCGGCGCTGACGCCGCCATTCGTAATGTTCGCGGCGGCCTGTTGTCGGTTCGGCGCCGCATCGTCTCCCGACGGCTCTTCTTCCGACCTGAAGAAGGTGTAGGACAGCGTGATCGTCCCGACATCGCGGACATTCGGGTCCGTCGCGATCTCCGGATCGACGAAGAAGGAGACCGGCATGTCGGCGCTCTCACCCGGCCCCAGCCGCTGCTCGGTGAAGCAGAAGCAGTCGATCTTGCTGAAATAGCGGCCCGCCTTGAGCGGCGTGACATTGAACACCGCCGCGCCGGTGACGGGCTCCGCGCCCAGATTCTCGGCCCGGTAGAAGGCGAGCGCCGGCTCGCCGAGCCGCACCGTGACCGCGCGCTCGACCGGGCCGAAGCGCCAGTCGAGATCGGGGGCGATGTCGGCGTTGAAGCGCACTTCGATGCTGGGCGCGTCCGCCGCGGCCTCGGGCGCCGCCTCCGCCACGCCCGGCGTGCCGCCGAAGCCGGTCACCTGGCAGAACAGCCGGTAGAGCGGAACCGACGCCCAGGCGAGCGCCGCCATAGCGACCGGCACTGCGACGAGCGCGGCGGCGATGCGTCGGTTGCGGCGGCGGTCAGCCATGGCTCAGCCGCCTCCCATCCGCACCACGCTCACCGCATAGACGATGATGACGAAGGCGAGCAGCGCCGCGAGCAGCACCCGGTTCTTGACCCGCTGGCGGCGTTCTTTTTCCGACAGCTCCGCCATTCATAGCCCCAGGGCCCGGTCTGCGAGCATGGCGAAGAAGAGCGCCGCCAGATAGACCAGCGAGAAGCCGAAGAGCGACCGTGCGCTCGCATCGTCGGCGCGCCGCCATACGGCAAGCGCCCGGCGCAGGAACTCGACGCCGAGCAGGGCCGCCGCCGCGCCGTAGAGCCAGCCCAGGCCGCCCGCCGCCACGGGCGCAAGGCCGAGCGGCGCCAGCACCCCGCTGTAGATCAGGATCTGCCGCCGGGTCTCCTTCGCGCCGGCCGTGACCGGCAGCATCGGCACGCCGGCGGCGGCGTAGTCGCCCGAGCGGGTGAGCGCCAGCGCCCAGAAATGCGGCGGCGTCCACACAAAGACGATGGCGAACAGGCAGAGCGGCGTCAGCGCCAGCTCGCCCGTGACCGCCGCCCAGCCGATGACCGGCGGAATCGCGCCCGCGGCGCCGCCGATCACGATGTTCTGCGGCGTGCGGCGCTTCAGCCAGATCGTATAGACGAAGACATAGAAGCCGATGGTGAGCGCCAGCAGGCCGGCGGCGAGCCAGTTGACGGCGAGGCCCATCATGCCGACCGCGCCGGCGGACAACAGGATGCCGAAGGCGAGCGCGTCGTCCGGCTCGATCAGCCCCTGCGGCAGCGGCCGCGCGCGCGTGCGCTCCATCACGGCGTCGATATCGCGGTCGTACCACATGTTCACCGCGCCGGATGCGCCGGCCCCGGCGGCGATGCAGAGCACGGCGACGGCCGCCAGCAGCGGATGCAGCGAGCCCGGCGCGATCGCCATGCCCACCAGACCGGTGAAGACGACCAGCGACATGACGCGCGGCTTCAGCAGCGCCAGCCAGTCGCCGACGCTGGCGGATGGCGCGAAATCGGCGGTTCCTGCGGTGGACACGTCGCTCACGGGTTCGGGCGGACCTCCGGTGCTGCGGGGAGTCGGGGACGGGCGCTAATGCGCGTATTCGTCCTTGACCTCCGGGACTTCATCGAAGGTGTGGAAGGCCGGCGGCGAGGGCACGGTCCATTCCAGAGTCGTGGCGCCCGGGCCCCAGTAATTCTCCGCCACCCGGCGCCCGCTGGTCAGCGTGTAGAGCAGCAGCCCCACAAACAGGATCGCCCCTGCGAAGGAGAGATAGGCGCCGTAGGACGACACCATGTTCCAGCCCGCATAGGCGTCGGGATAGTCCGGATAGCGGCGCGGCATGCCCTGCAGGCCCAGGAAATGCTGCGGGAAGAAAGTGAGATTGACGCCGATGAAGGTCATCCAGAAATGCAGCTTGCCGATCCACTCCGGATATTGCCGCCCGCACATCTTGCCGAGCCAGTAATACATGCCGGCGAAAATGGCGAACACGGCGCCGAGCGACAGCACATAGTGGAAATGCGCCACGACGTAATAGGTGTCGTGCAGCGCCATGTCGACGCCCGCATTGGCGAGGACCACGCCGGTCACGCCGCCCACGGTGAACAGGAAGATGAAGCCGAGCGCCCAGAGCATCGGCGTGTCCAGGCGCAGCGAGCCGCCCCACATGGTCGCGATCCAGGAGAAGATCTTGATGCCCGTCGGCACCGCAATGACCATGGTCGCGGCGGTGAAATAGGCCCGCGTGTCGATGTCCATGCCCACTGTGTACATGTGATGCGCCCAGACGATGAAGCCGACGAAGCCGATGGCGACCATGGCATAGGCCATGCCGAGATAGCCGAAGACCGGCTTGCGCGAGAAGGTGGACACGATCTGGCTCACGATCCCGAAGGCCGGCAGGATCATGATGTACACCTCGGGATGGCCGAAGAACCAGAACAGGTGCTGGAACAGGATCGGGTCGCCGCCGCCTTCATAGTTGAAGAAGGCCGTGCCGAAGTTCCGGTCGGTCAGCAGCATGGTGATGGCGCCGGCGAGCACGGGCAGCGAAAGCAGCAGCAGGAAGGCGGTCACCAGGATCGACCACACGAACAGCGGCATTCTGTGCAGCGTCATGCCCGGGGCGCGCATGTTGAAGATCGTGGTGATGAAATTGATCGCGCCCAGGATCGAAGACGCGCCGGCGAGATGCAGCGCGAAGATCGCCATATCGACCGACATGCCGGGATGGCCGATGCTGGAGGACAGCGGCGGATAGATCGTCCAGCCCGTGCCCGCGCCGATGTCGAGCACGGCGGAGAGCAGCAGCAGGACGAAGGCCGGGACGAGCAGCCAGAAGCTGATATTGTTCATCCGCGGGAAGGCCATGTCGGGCGCGCCGATCATGATCGGCACGATCCAGTTGCCGAAGCCGCCGATCAGCGCCGGCATCACCACGAAGAACACCATGATGAGGCCGTGCGCGGTGATGAAGACGTTCCAGAGCTGGCCGTCCATCTGGCCGTCCGGGCCGGTCAGGATCTGCGCGCCGGGCTCGCCCAGCTCCATGCGCATGACGACCGAGAAGGCGCTGCCGATCAGGCCCGCAATGACGGCGAACAGCAGGTAGAGCGTGCCGATATCCTTGTGGTTGGTCGAAAAGAACCAGCGCACGAAGAAGCCGGGCTTGTGGTCGTGATGGTCGTCGGCGGCATAAGCCATGGGACGGGACCTCCGGCTTCCGTTCAGCGGGCGTCGAGGCTGGCCACGCGGACCGGCCCGGCGGGCGCATCGCCCGCCTCTGCATATTCCTCGCGCGCCTTCTCCACCCAGGCGTCGAACTCTTCCTGGCTGACGGCGCGCACCTCGATCGGCATGTAGCCGTGGCCGGTGCCGCAGAGCTCGGAGCACTGGCCGTAATAGACACCCTCTTTCTCGATCCGCATCCAGGTCTCGTTGACGCGGCCGGGCACATTGTCGAGCTTGACCCCTGCCGCCGGCAGCGCCCAGGCGTGCAGCACGTCCGAGGAGGTGAACAGCACCCGGATGTTCTTGCCCACCGGCACATAGACCGGATTGTCCACCGAAAGCTGGCGGACCTGGCCCTTGGAGGGGTCGATCTCCTCGTCCGGGATGATGTTGCTGTCGAACTCGAAATCGCCGTGGTCGGGATACTGGTAGGACCAGTACCACTGCCGCCCGATGGTCTTGAGCGTCATGTCGGCCTGCTCGATCCGGTCGTTCTCATACATGATCCGGAAGGAAGGGATGGCGATCAGCACCAGGATCACGGTCGGGATCGCCGTCCACAGCACCTCCACCAGCGTGTTGTGCGTGGTGCGGCTCGGCTGCGGATTGCGGCTCTCCCGGAAGCGGAAGATGACATAGGCCATCAGCCCCAGCACGAAGAGCGTGATTATGGTGATGACCGGCATCAGGATAATGTCGTGGAACCAGGCGATGTTCTCCATCGTCGGCGTGACGGCGTCCTGGAAGCCGAGGCCCCAGGGCTCCGGCTGGCCCGCCGAGGCGCCGCCGGCCGCCATGCCGGAAAGCAGGACTGCAGCGCCGAGCGCGGCGAATTTATGCATGACCGATGGTCCTCGAACGTCCTCGACTGGGGCCTGTCATAGCCCGGATTGCGGGCCCTGTAGAGACCGGTTCGACAATAAAAGCGGCAGGGCCTGCGTTTTATGCGACCCGTTGTCCCAAGTTTTCCCGCTCTGAGGCACTTGCAGAATTGAGGTTCTGAGGAATAGCGGCTGAGATTTTGGATGCGGTTTTAGGTTTGCGTTGCGTTTGGGGCGCTGCGGCTGGCCTGATTGGGTCGCGGGTCGTGTCTGCGGTCGGTTTTGAGGCGAG
>JAJECF010000042.1 GCA_022822125.1 Alphaproteobacteria bacterium | reverse complement strand
CTCGCCTCAAAACCGACCGCAGACACGACCCGCGACCCAATCAGGCCAGCCGCAGCGCCCCAAACGCAACGCAAACCTAAAACCGCATCCAAAATCTCAGCCGCTATTCCTCAGAACCTCAATTCTGCAAGTGCCTCAGATGGGTGAAATTATTGAACCAGAGGATCTCGCCCGGCCCGAGCGTGAACCGCAATTGCAGCTCGTCGCTGCCCGCAGCGGCAAGGAACGCCTCGACCGCCGCTTCCTCGAACGCGCTGAGCGGCTCGCCCCTCGCCTCCTGGCCCAACACGGCATAGGTCCTGACCCAGCGGCAGCTGATCTTGCCGCTCGCGGACGAAAACACCGGGATCTTGTAGGGCGTGACCGGGTCCTCGCCGGGCGCTTCCTCGCCGCGGCGGTGCATGTAGAAGCCTTCATAGAGCCGCTCGAGATAGTCCGGCCTCTCAGCCAGCAGCCGGTTATGCACGGCGAGCGCGCTGGTGAGATGCGACACGCCGCCTGTCCTTGCGGCGCGGAGGCTGAACAGGCCCACGATATGCGCGCGGTCCGTGTGGGGGTCCAGCTCCTTGCGGTTGCGATAGGCGCGCGCATGCGGGTCCTCGCGGGTGACATCCCGGACATGGCCCAGCCGGTCGCCCATGACGCTTTGCGACATGCCGGCCCCGAGCTGCGCGCCCATGGCCCAATAGACCCGCTCCGCATCCTCCAGGCGCCAGCGCTCGACCGGCAGCCCCGCCATCACCGCAAAGCCGCGCCCGTCCCGCAGTTCGTCGTAAAGGTCCGCAAGCCGGGCCTCGACCAGCGGGCAGCGGAAATCCTCGCGGCCGATGTCGTCGAGCGTTTTGCCCTCGCGGTCCATCCGGGCGATGAACCCGTCCAGCTCGGCGAGCTCGGCCTCCGTCAGCCGAAGGGTGTAGTCCTCCGGGCCGGCGAAATCCCCGACCGTCCAGATACCCGGGTCGTCAACCGCCTGCATCGCATCCCTCCTGCAAGGTTTCCCGCGCGTCGCAGCATCGCCGCCGGTCCGCCTGCTGGTATATTGGCCATGCCGAACGCGACGGGGTCAAGCACCGGCCCGGGAAACGGCGGCGGTTTGCGCGCGCGCTCAGGAAGGTGTATGATTTCAAAAATCATGCACATGGGACGCGGCGATGCGCACCAATATCGACATCGATGACGCCCTGATGGCGGAGGTCATGGAAGCGGGCGGTTTCAGGACCAAGAAGGCCGCGGTCGAGGAGAGCCTGCGCCTGCTCGCGCGCACGCTGTCGCAGGGGCGCCTGCGCGCGCTCCACGGCAAGCTGGACTGGGAAGGCTCCCTCGACGACATGCGGCGCGACCGGTGATCGTCGTCGATTCCTCGGTCTGGATCGACTATTTCAGGGGCGTCGATACGCGCGAGGTGATGCTGCTGCACAGCCTGCTCGGCAGGGAGCCGGTCGTCATCGGCGATCTGGTGCTTGCGGAAATTCTGCAGGGTTTCCGGCGCGAACGCGATCTCCGCCGGGCCGAGGCCGCATTGCAGACGCTCATCTTCCGGCCGATGGTCGGCCGCGCCGTCGCAATGGCGAGCGCCCGGAACTATCGCGCCTTGCGCGCCGTCGGCGTCACGGTGCGCAAGACCATCGACGTGCTGATCGCCACTTTCTGCATGGAGAACGACCACGCGCTGCTTCATGCGGACCGCGACTTCGACCCGATGGAGCATCATCTCGGGTTGCGGACCCTCTGAGGCGCGCCCATGCGCAGCGACGTCACCGAGCTTC
This sequence comes from Alphaproteobacteria bacterium, assembly GCA_022822125.1. Next base: position 13,676 of record JAJECF010000042.1, on the reverse strand, counting down.
ATGCCTTCTATGACGGGCCGCTCGGGCAGGCGGCGGGGCTTGTGCTGGCGGAGCGGGTGCGGCGGCGCTGGCCTTCGCTCGGCGCGATGCAGGTGCTGGGGCTCGGCTATGCGCCGCCCCTGCTGGACGGGCTCGGCGGCGGCGCGGCGCATGTGGTGGCGGCCATGCCGGCGGGACAGGGCGCGCTGCGCTGGCCGGCGGGAGGGCGCTGCCGCACGGTGCTGACGGAGGAGGATGCGCTGCCCTTCCCCGACCTCGCCTTTGACCGCGTGCTGCTCGCCCACGATGTCGAGACCTCGGACCATCTGGCGGGGCGGCTGCGCGAGGTCTGGCGCATCCTGGCGGCGGAGGGCCGGCTGATCGTCGCGGCGCCGAGCCGCCGCGGCCTCTGGGCGCGGTTCGAGCACACGCCCTTCGGCCATGGCCGGCCCTGGTCGCGGTCGCAATTGGAACGGCTGCTGCGCGAGGCGATGTTCGAGCCGCTCGGCAGCGAGGAGGCGCTGTTCGCCCCGCCGCTCCGCCGGCTGGTCCGGCCGGGCGCGGCGGAGGCCTGGGAGCGCTTCGGGCGGCGCTGCCTGCCGCTGTTCGGCGGGGTGGTGATCGCCGAGGCGGCGAAGCGGCTGGCCGGCGTCACGCCGGAGCCTGTGAAGGCCCGGAGGCGCCTCTTGCAGGGCGTGCTTACGCCGCAGCCGAGCGCTGCTCCTCGCTGCGGGCCGCCTCCCAGCCGATCAGCGCCGCCTTGCGGGCCAGGCCCCACTCGTAATTGTGGAGATAGCCGTTCGCGAGGATGACCCGGTGGCAGGGCACGAGCCACGAGACCGGGTTGCGGCCGATGGCGGCGCCGACCGCCCGCGCCGCGCGCGGCGCGCCCACCGCCGCCGCCACATCGCCATAGGTGGCGAGCGCGCCCGGCGGAATGCGCAGCAGGGCGTCCCAGACGCGGATCTGGAAATTGGTGCCGTGCAGGCATAGCGGCAGCGGAGGCGCGCCGGCTTGCGGCCGGAAGATGCATTCGGCGAGCGCGGCGGTCTCGTCCGGCGCTTCCATGAAAGCCGCGGCCGGCCAGCGCCGGCGCATGTTGTCGAGCCCGGCGCGCTCCCCGCCCTCGGCGGCGAAGGCGAGACCGCAAATGCCCCGGTCGGTCGCCATCAACAGGCAGCGGCCGAAAGGCGAGTCGTGGAAGCCGTAGCGTATGGCGAGCCCCGCCCCGCGCCGCTTGTAGTCGCCGGGGGTGAGGGCCTCATGGGTCACGAACAGGTCATGCAGCCGGCCGGGGCCGGAGAGCCCGGCGTCCCAGGAGGCCTCCAGCACGCTGGCGTTCTCCGCCAGGCTGGCCTTGGCGCGCTCCAGCGTCAGATATTGCAGGAACTTGGTCGGGCTGATGCCGACCCAGCGGCGGAAGGTGCGCTGGAAGTGGTGGGGGCTCATGCAGGCGGCGGCGGCCATCTCGTCGAGCCCCGGCTGGTCGGCCTGGTTCTCGGCGATCATGGCGAGCGCGGCTTCGATGCGGGAATAGAGGCTCATGGACATGGGGCCGTGATCTCCTTGCCGGGTCATGGGGCCAAGCTAGGTCCGGCCGGACGCCGCCGCCACCCGATGCTTGCGCATTTTGGCAGGGAGGAAGGGAGCATGGAACGCCGTGTCGCCAGCCAAGGCGCAACGGGCGAAGACCGTGCCCTGGCCGGAGGTGAGAGCGCCTGGCGTCCGTTCCGGCTATCCGGCGGCGGAGCCCGCCCGCACCGGCTGCTTGCCCATGCGCCGAGGCGGTTGCTATACCGCGCCACCATGACCGAGCACATCCGCAATTTCGCGATCATCGCCCATATCGACCACGGCAAGTCCACCCTGGCCGACCGGCTGATCCAGACCTGCGGCGGGCTGAGCGAGCGCGAGATGCGCGAACAGGTGCTCGACAATATGGACCTGGAGCGCGAGCGCGGCATCACGATCAAGGCGCAGACCGTGCGCCTCGACTACCAGGCGGCGGACGGCCGGGCCTATTCGCTGAACCTGATCGACACGCCGGGCCATGTGGATTTCGCCTATGAGGTGAACCGCTCGCTGGCCGCTTGCGAAGGCTCGCTGCTGGTGGTGGACGCGACCCAGGGCGTCGAGGCGCAGACGCTCGCCAATGTCTATCAGGCCGTGGACAACGACCATGAGATCGTCGTCGCGCTCAACAAGGTCGATCTGCCGGCGGCCGACCCGGAGCGCGTCCGCAGCCAGATCGAGGATGTGGTCGGCATCGACGCAAGCGACGCCGTGCTGTGCTCGGCCAAGACCGGCGCGGGCGTGCCCGACCTGCTGGAGGCGCTCGCCGCGCGCCTGCCGCCGCCGGCCGCAGAGGTCGAAGGCGACGGGCATGTGCGCGCGATGGTGGTGGACAGTTGGTACGACCGCTATCTGGGCGTGATCGCGCTGGTCCGCGTCCGCGAGGGCGAGCTCAGGCGCGGCCTGAAGATGCGGCTGATGGCGACGGGCGCCGCCTACGATATCGACGAAGTGGGCGTCTTCACGCCGAAGCGGCAGAAGGCGGACCGGCTCGGCCCCGGCGAGATCGGCTATGTGAGCGCCGCCATCAAGACGGTGGCCGACTGCCAGGTGGGCGACACGATCACCGACGACCGCAAGCCCGCGCCGGCCCCCCTGCCCGGTTTCCATCCGAACCTGCCGGTGGTGTTCTGCGGCCTGTTCCCGACCGATTCCGCGGACTTCGAATTCCTGCGCGAGAGCCTCGCCAAACTGCGCCTGAACGATGCCGGCTTCGAATACGAGCCCGAGAACTCCCCGGCGCTCGGCTTCGGCTTCCGCTGCGGATTCCTCGGCCTGCTGCATCTGGAGATCGTGCAGGAGCGGCTCGACCGCGAATTCGGCCTCGACCTGATCGCCACCGCGCCGAGCGTGGTCTATCGGGTCCACCGCATGGATGGCGGCATGGAGCTGCTGCACAATCCGGCCGATATGCCGGACCCGGTGCAGATTTCGCATATCGAGGAGCCCTGGATCGCCGCCACGATCTTCACGCCGGACGAGTATCTGGGCGGCATCCTCAAGCTCTGCGAGGAGCGGCGCGGCGTCCAGCGCGAGCTCACCTATGTCGGCAACCGCGCCATGGTCGTCTATGAACTGCCGCTGAACGAGGTGGTGTTCGATTTCTACGACCGGCTGAAATCGCTGAGCCGGGGCTATGCGAGCTTCGACTACCGGATCGAGGACTACCGCGAGGGCGACCTGGTGAAACTCTCGCTGCTGGTGAACCACGAGTCGGTCGATGCGCTGGCCTGCATCACCCACCGGATGCGCGCCGAGGGCCGGGGCCGCCAGCTCTGCGAGCGGTTGAAGGAGCTGATTCCGCGCCAGCTCTTCAAGATCCCGATCCAGGCCGCGGTCGGGGGCCGGATCGTCGCCCGCGAGACCATTTCGGCCATGCGCAAGGATGTGACCGCGAAATGCTACGGCGGCGACGTGAGCCGCAAACGCAAATTGCTGGACCGCCAGAAGGAGGGCAAGAAGCGGATGCGCAGCTTCGGCAAGGTGGACATTCCGCAAAGCGCCTTCATCGCGGCCTTGCGGATGAACGAGACCTGAGCGCTACAGGATATCCAGCACGCTTTCCGGCGGCCGGCCGAGCGCGGCCCTGTCGCCGGCCAGAACGACGGGGCGCTCGATGAGAACCGGATGCGCCGCCATCGCCTCCACAAGCTGTCGGCGTCCGAGTGCGGGATCGTCGAGGCCGGCCTCGCGATAGGCCGCCTCCTTGCGGCGCATGAGCGCGCGCGGCTCCATGCCGAGCTTGTCCAGCACCGCATCGAGTTCGTCGGCCGCGGGCGGCGTCTTCAGATATTCCACGATCTCCGGTTCGACGCCGCGTTCGCGCAGCAGCGCCAGCGTCTGCCGCGATTTGCTGCAGCGCGGATTGTGCCAGATGGTGACGGTCACGGGATACGCCCTCCCTGTCCTGCGGCCGAACCGTAGTCATGCAGCGCAAAGGCAAGCGTGGCAAGGCCGACCGCCGCCAGCACGGCAAGCGCCGCGCGGCGGTACCAGGCCTTGCCCCGGCCCGCGAACAGCCGGATGCCGGCCCAGGTGGAGCCGATATAGGCGGGCAGGATGATGGCGGCGACGGCCAGCGCCTCGAGCGTGAACAGTCCATGCAGCCAGTAGGGAACCGCAGCGCAGAGACCGAGGGCGGAGACCGCGCCGATGACATTGCCGCGCTGCGTTTCGGGGGACCCGCTCCGGGCGAGCGCGGCGGCGACGGCCGGCGGACCGCCGACGCCCGACGAGCCCTGGACGAGGCCGGCCGCCACGCCGAGCGCCGCCATGAATCCCCTGCCGGCATTGGCGGGGAAGCGCCAGCCCCAGGCCATCATCGCCGTCATCGCCAGCACGGCGAGCGATATCGCCACCTTCATGGCGGAGGGCGGCACGGCCACCAGCACCCAGGTTCCCGCCGGCGCGGCGATGAAGGCGGCGGCCGCGAAGGGCAGCACGAAGGCGCGCTCGGCATGGCGGAGCGCCGCCGGCAGCAATTGCAGGATGACCGGCACGCCGGAGGCGCAGACCGCCGCCAGCGCCGCGCCCGGGCCCAGCACCAGGCTCAGCACGGGCACCATCACCAGCGCCCCGCCGAAGCCGGTGAAGCCCCGGACGAGCCCGCCCGCGACGGCCGCCGCCCCGGCCACCGCCAGCCCGGCCGCCGAGACGCCGTCCAGCGCCTCAAGCATGGCCAGGACGGCTGTCCACGCCCGTCAGGATGGTTCTTTTCCGAAGAGGCTTATATGCATGACCTGAGCGAACGTACCCTTCGTCATTCCCGGACTTGTTTCACTGCTGTCCGGTTCAACCATCGGGGAAAGCTGAGCGGGTCCCGATTGGGGGGTCGGGAGCGCGTGGCGTCTGCGGTCCTTTGTTCCTCATCCTGAGTAGCGACCGCGTCAGCGGGCGCGTATCGAAGGATGCCCCGCGCCGTCCCCTTCGACAGGCTCAGGACAGGCTCTCGATACGCGGCTGGCGCCGCTACTCGGGATGAGGACAGGGTGTCGGGACGCCGGGCGTCGATCCGTGTTTCGATCCCACCGAAACCTTCAGAGTTCACTTGAATCCGGGCCATACGCCCCTTCCACCAAATCCAAACCGGACAGCAGTGGACTTGTTCCGGGCATGACGGGCAGAGGGCATGACGCCGAAGAGCGAATGCCGGGACCGCCCTATACGTGGTGCGCGCCCCTTGTGTTGACATAGAGCGCGTAGAGCGACCGGCTGGCCGCCATGAACAGCCGGTTGCGCTGGCGCCCCCCGAAGCAGACATTGGCGCAGCGCTCCGGCAGGGCGATGCGGCCGATGGGCGTCCCGTCCGGCGCGAACACCATCACCCCGTCGAGTTCGGGCGCGCCCATACCCCAGCCGCACCAGAGATTGCCGTCGATATCGACGCGCATGCCGTCGGGCGTGCCGCCGGGGCCGGCGTCGATCGCCACGCGCCGTCCGGAGAGCGCGCTGTCCTCACCCACATCCCAGGCGAGAATCTTGCGGGTCGGCTCGCCGCGCGATTCGACGATATAGAGAATGCGTTCGTCCGGGGAGAAGCAGAGCCCGTTCGGCCCGGCGATGTCGTCGGCGACGATGCGCATGTCCCCGGTCGCGCCGTCCAGCCGATAGACGGCCATCGGCGTCTCGCTCTCGGCCTTGTGGCCCTCGTAATCGCCGAGAATGCCGAACAGCGGGTCCGTGAACCAGATCGAGCCGTCCGACTTGACCACGACATCATTGGGCGAGTTGAGCCGCCGGCCCTGCCAGTTGTCCGCCAGCACGGTGACGCTGCCGTCATATTCGGTGCGCGTGACGCGCCGCCCGCCATGCTCGCAGGTCACCAGCCGGCCCTGCAGGTCGCGGGTGTGGCCGTTGGCGAAATCGGTCGGCCGGCGCCAGAGCGAGACCCGCCCGGTCTCCTCCTCCCATTTCAGGATGCGGTTGTTCGGAATGTCGGACCAGAGCAGGCAGCGCCCGTCGCCGAACCAGACCGGCCCCTCGGCCCAGCGGCAGCCGGTCCAGAGCCGCTCCACGGCCGCGCTGAAGATGCGGTAGCGCTCGAAGCGCGGGTCCAGCGTCTCGATCAGCGGATCGGGATAGCGCGGCTCCTCACGCCATCCGGCGGCGGCGGAATAGGGTCTCACGAGCGAAAACTCCGGGCTGGGTGCGCGGGTCAGGATAACCGCCGCCCGCCCCGCACTTCAATCGCCGCCGCCCGTCCGGGCTTCGAAACCGGCGTCCCGCCGACAACAGGAAACCCGGTCCCTCCACCACTGCTGTCCGGTTCAGCCATTGGGGAAACTGAGCAGGTCCCGATTGGGGGTTCGGGAGCGCGCGGCGTCTGCGGTCCTCCCTTCCTCATCCTGAGTAGCCGCGAAGCGGCGTATCGAGGGGACCGTCCCCTTCGACAGGCTCAGGGCCGTCCTTCGATACGCGCCTGCTGACGCAGCCGCTACTCAGGATGAGGAAGGGGGGACGCCCGCTGGCGCGGCCGCTACTCAGGATGAGGACGGGGAGGAAGCGTCTGCTGGCGCAGCCGTTGCTCAGGATGAGGACGAGGGGAGGGAAACGCGGTGGCTGCCCGGGAAGGCGCGCGCGTCCGGCGGCGCGGACGCTGCTCGGGATTAGGACGGGGAGGGAGGCTGCCGGCGTGGTCGCTGCTCAGGAGGAGGATGAGGGGGAGTGGCTGCCGGCGTCGCCGCAGTTCTCCTCATCCTGAGTAGCGGCGTCAGCCGCGTATCGAAGGAGGCCCCGCGAACCGATGGAGCGGAGACCGCAACATGACATCCCATGACATATTCTGCAATTGTTCCCTTCCCGGCGGCAGGCGCGAGGCCGGAATGCGGCCCGCCAGGAACCGGTTCCGCCTAAAGCGCGCCGGCGGCCTCGGCCTTTGCCCGCCGGGCGGCGAGGCGCTCGCGCTGGCGCGTCTTGTCGATGACGAAACGGGTGTGGCGGGCGCGGCCGACCTTGCCGAGCGCGTCGCAGATGTCGGCCGCCATTTCGACGCGCTGCCCGTCCAGGGACAGGATGCGGGCGTTGACCTCGACCCACATGCCCGCAAGCGTCGGCCCGAGATGGTCGATCTCCACCCGCGCGCCGACGGAGTCCTCGCCCTCGTCGAGATGGGAGAGCACCAGTTCGCGGCAGGTCTGCTCGATCCGCGCCAGCATGAATGTGGTGGCGAAGACGCGCAGATCCTCGCCCATGAAATCGATGGTCTGGTCCACCGTGACATCGAAACGGCGGACGCTTTTCAGGTCGGGCGCAAGCGAAGGTTTCATGCCATGTCCCTGACTCTGTAGCCAAGACGGGCATGGTTGGACAATGCGCGCGCCCGTGCAAGACTTTCGCGGGGAAAAAATGACAGTTTGAGGAATCGATGACGATTGTCCCGATCGAACGCAACGGCCCGGTGCGCACCGTGCGCCTGAACCGACCGGAAAAGCGCAACGCCCTCAACCGCGAGATGCTCGACGCCCTGCTCGATGCGTTCCGTATCGAGCCGGACAGAGACGAGCGGCTGACCGTGATCCGCGCCGAGGGGCCGGTGTTCTGCGCCGGCATGGACCTGCGCGAACGGGCCGGCACGCTCGACACCGAGAGCCCGATAGAGGCGGTTCTGGACGCGGTGCAGCATTATCCCCTGCCGGTCGTGGCGGTCGTCCATGGCGATGCGATCGCCGGCGGCAACGAGCTTGCGCTGCATTGCGACCTCGTCGTAGCGGCCGAGAGCGCGCGGTTCGGCATGTCGCTCGCGCAGATCGGGCTGGTGCCGACCTGGTTCCTCGCCAAGAAGATCGTGGAGACCGGCGGCCCTGTCGCCGCGCGCGAGATGCTGCTGCTGGGCGACCCGCTGCCGGCGGCGCGGATGCACGCGCTCGGCATGATCCACAAGGTCGTCCCCGACGCCGGGCTGGAAACGGCGGTCGAGGCCGTCACCCGGCGCCTTGCCGCCAATGCGCCGCTCGCGATGAAAGCGATGAAGGCCGTCATGCTGCGGCAGATGGCCTTCCGCGATGCCACGCCGCACGAGGACCTGCTTCCGATGCTGCGCGCTGCCCGCCTTTCCCGCGACGCGCAGGAAGGCATCGCAGCGCGGCTGGAAAAGCGCCCGGCGAATTTCACGGGGGAATAAATGGCCGTCCGACTCGACAAACCCTGGCGGCCGCTCGATACGGAGGCTGTTGCCGCGCTCTCCGGCCAACTCGGCGTCTATCAGCTCTCCGACGACGGGGCGGCGGTGCGCGCGATTGTCAGGGTCGATGCCCGCTCGCTGTTCGGCCTGCGCGGCGAGCTCGGGCGCGAATTGGCCGAGCGCGGCGAGGGCCTGTTCTTCCGCCTGGAAGTCAACCACCAGCCGCGCACGCGCTGGCTGGAGCTGATGATGGCGCATCGCGCCGACCATGGGCGCCTGCCGGAGTGGAACCCGCCGGAGGACGGCGAGGGCCTCGGACGCCTCAGCCCCGCCTGACCGCCGCCGCAACGGAACCTTTCACAATCGGGAAAGCGCAAGACTTATGGACCTGTCCCTTACCGACGAACAGAAACTGATTGTGGACCAGGTGCGCCGGTTCGTGCGCGAGGAGGTCGTGCCGCTGGAGGACGGTCTCGATCCCGACGCCGACAGCCTGCCGCCGGAGGACCATGAGCGGCTCGCGGGCCGGGTGGCGGAGATGGGCCTCTACGGCCTCGACATTCCCCCCGAATTCGGCGGTCCGGATGTGGATATCGTGACCCGCACGCTGCTCGCCATCGAGATGTCGCAGCACCGGGCCGGCCTCTATGCGCCCTGCTACAACGTGTTCGGCGGCGCCGGCCTCGCGCAGATGTTCGAGGCTAATGAGGACCAGAAGCAGCGCTTTCTCCATCCGATGCTGCGCGGCGAGAAGAAGACCTTCTTCGGCCTGACGGAGCCGTCGGGAGGCTCGGACCCGGCCCGCGCCATCCAGACCCGCGCGGTGCGCGACGGGGACGAGTGGGTCATCAATGGCGCCAAGATGTTCATCTCGGGCGCGGACCGGGCGGATTTCGGCCTCGTCTTCGCCCGCACGGACCCGGGCAAGGGGCGGGCCGGCGTCACCTGCTTCATCGTCGAGACCAATACGCCCGGGTTCCATGTGCGCCGCATCGTCCACACGCTGCGCGCGGCGCGCTATGCGACCGAGTTGCAATTCGAGGATATGCGTGTGCCGCACGCCAATGTGCTGGGCGAGGTGAACGGAGGCTTCGCCATCGCCAATGACCGCGTGTCGCGCCAGCGCATCCCCTATGCCGCCACCTGCATCGGCGTGGCGATCAAGGCGCAGGAGCTGGCCGTCGAATACGCCAAGATCAGGGAGACCTTCGGCGACAAGCTGGCCCATCGCCAGGGCATCCAGTGGATGGTGGTGGAAAACGAGATCGACATCCGCCAGGCGCTCTGGATCACGCTGGCGGCCGCCGACAAGGCGCGGCGCGGCGAGCCCTTCCGCACCGATTCCGCGCTTGCCAAGATCGTGGCGACGGAGGCATCGGGCCGGGTGGTGGACCGGGCGATGCAGATCCATGGCGGCTACGGCGTCACCAAGGACCTGCCGTTCGAACGCTGGTACCGCGAAATGCGCATCCGCCGCATCGGCGAGGGCCCGAACGAAGTCCAGCGCCACATCGTCGCCCGCGACCTCTTCGGAAGCTCGCTGCGGTAGGGAGCGAAGACCGAGCGGCTGCCGGAGCGTCAGAGGGCGAAGTAGCGCGCCAAGGCGGGCGGCATGTCGTCCGTATCGATCTGGAACAGCTCCAGCAGCACGCCGTCCGGCGCCTCGCACATGATGTAGCGCCAGGAGCCGAACTCGCGAATGCCGGAGCGGAACGGCACGCCGAGCGCCGTCAGCCGGCGGTGCAACGCAGGCAGGTCGTCGGTCTGGATGCCGACATGATGCACGACCCCGCCCGGCGCGCCGCGCGGCGGCTGGTCGTAGAGGTGAAGGCGGCCGCGCCCCACCTCCATGAACACATTGCGCGCCCCGCCGAATTCGCCGTCGAAGGCGACGACGCCCCCGAGCTTCTCCCGCCACCAGGCCACCGCCGCGTCGATATCGGCGGCGAAGAGATGCACGTGATGCAGATGCGCGGCAGGCGGCGGGTCGCGGTCGGTCATCGCTCGCAGAGGCCGTTCGAACCGGTGAGGCTGTCGCAGCGGACGGATTTCAAACAGGAAAGTCGATGCGCCATACGGCCGCCGCGCTCCTCGCCATAGCCTCCTGACGCGCCTCGATCGTCTCCGGCGTCCACTCCGCGTATTTGCGCGCAATGTCCTGGGTCGTCCGGAAGCGGCTGTTTGCGAGCAGTGCCCGCTTGGCTTCGTAGCCGGAATTGCCAGCATCGCGGTTCGGGCCGGCTTCCAGCAACGCCATATTGCCGAGGCGCGATGTCTGTGCGTCCAGGCCTTCTTCGCCGAACCGGTCCCAGCCCTCTTCAGGATTCAGCGGACAGATATGCTCCAAGGTTATCCGGCTGTCCTCGAAGTCAAGGCGATTGCCCGAGGCCTGCCGCTCCAACCCGAACAGAATATAGCGGACGACCCGCTTGTTCCGTGTCTGCGCAACGCCGATGGACTTCTCGCCGAAACTCAGCCGGAACCGCTCGTCGTCGGGATAGACCGGCCGCAAGCTGCCCATGATTTCCTTGATCGACGAGTGTTCGCCTCTCGAAATCCTTTGGGCCTCCGCGTGGTAAATCCGCTCCTGCTCGCTTCCATGAAGGCCGCCGATGACATTGTAGCGAAAGGAGATAATCACGACGTTGCGCAGCAGCCTCTCGAACTCGGTATCGCCCAGCGAACGCCGGGCAGCCAGCAGCAGCGGGAATGGCTGGCGGACACTGAACATGCGAAGGGTCCGGGCATGCTGCTTCCACTCGACAGGCCAATCCGAGCCGTCCGGTTGCGTCAGAGCCAGATAGGCCTCGATATCGGCTTCGAGTTCCTGCAACAGCGAAAACGCATCCCCCCTGCCCCGGACCTGGGCGCGGACGGTCTTGAAAAGGTCCGACAACCGGACGGTCGTTCTCCGGCTGATCCAGTGGACTCGCAGAAAGTCGGGAAAGCTCTCCTCCCCAAGCCTCCCCACAATTCCGTTCCAGCGGCCTTCCAGTGTCTCGATCTCACGCTCATGTTCGCCTTGGCGATGCAGAAGCGAGAACAGGTAGTTTTTCAAAAGATCGGTCGCCGAGAGCCTTACGCCCCGCGCATTCAGCGTTTCGAACACACGGTAGGCGTTCAGTTCATCCGTCACTGTGATGACGGTAAAGAGCAGTTTGTCGCTTACTCCATCGATCAGTCGCACCACTGCCAGACCGGGGTCGTCCTCTTCCTCAAGATAGTCCCGAAAACGGCGGTCGAACCACTCGAATGCCTTTCGCATATCGTGTTCCGACCTTCTGAAACCCCGCCTCGGTAGCGGCGTTCTCAGCGGGACCAGATAGGTCTGGAAATAGTGGTCATTGTTCCGGTTCAGTTTCAGCTTGGGTTCCGAAACCAGCGTTACCGGATCGAGGTAGCCGATATAGCCCTGCCGTAAGCTTTCCAGCCTCTTGCGGGTGTTTTCAGTGTCCTGCCCTTTGTCCAGCAGCGTCTGCAATTGCCGCAAGGCCGACAGCACGAGGATGCTCAAGGTCGTCAGGCGCTGTTGCCCATCGATGATGTCGAACCGCTTGCCGTCCTCCGATTGCAGAACGAGATAGCCCATATAGTGCGCAGGCTCCCCTTCCGGGCGCATCACCTCGTGAATATCGTGCCAAAGATCGTCCCATTCCTCTTCGCCCCAGCTGTAGTCGCGCTGGAACGGCGGCACCCGGTAGAGCAGGCCGTTCCCCATCAACTGGCGCCAACTGCTGTTGCTGGTGTTGAAATTCGTAGCCATCAGCCCGCCGACTTGTCGGGAAAGCCGCTTTAGCCCGCCGGGTGCGTCCACCGTGCGGAACCCGAATTACAGTAGGCGGGCCGGCCGATTGCGGCAAGCTTCGCAAAGCCTCCTTCGCAAAGCCTCCGAAAGCTAGCGAGCCCGGGTCGGCGGATCGTCCGCCTCCAGCCCCCATGCCGTCCAGCCCGGCGCGTGTGCGCGGGAGAATAATTCGATCTTCGACTGCGTGGGGAACATCGCTTCGATGCGTAGTCGGACTTCCGCCGGCTTTTCGGAGTGCAGGCCGCGTTCGGCGCTTATGAGCTGGCGGATATTGCGCGCGCCGCGCGGCTGCGGAATCCGGCCCCGCTTGAAGACGAGGCAAAGCTCGCACTGGCTTAGCGTATAGAAGCCGGGATTGGTCTTTTGCTTGTCCCACACGAAGGCGACCGTGGCCCAGTTGAAGCCCCAGGCCTTGCCCAGTTCGATGGCCTGGTCGAGATGCGGATTTGTGGCCCAGAGGAACAGCAGCGAGTCCGGCGCCGCAATACGCTCGACCGGCAGCGCCTTCAGGTCGTGCAGGGTGACGGTCGGGTAATGGCGGACCGCGCCGCCCGAATCTCCGGAGCCGGGCCCCGCATGCTGCAGCTGGCCTTTATAGTCCCATGGCGGATCGACATAGAGGATGTCGAAGACCCGCTTCGGGAGTTCCGGGAAGACCAACCGGGCGCCCTCCCTACCGTCGGACGCCGCGCTTCAGGCGAAGAACGCCTCGACGGCCTGCGCCACCTCGGCCGGCCTGTCGAGTTCCGCGAGATGGCCAGCGCCGTCTATCACCTCCAGCCGGGACGGACCTCCGAGGCCGGCCGCAATGCGTTCCCCGTAAGAGCGCGGCAGGATGCGGTCTTCCGCGCCCCAGAGGAGCAAGGCGGGAGCGCGGACCCGGCCGAGACGCCGCTCCAGCCCGCTATTGCCGAGCGGCCAGAAGACCCGCGCCGACGCCTCCAGCGCGCGCGTCTGCTCGATCGGCCATTCGATGGAGTTCGCGCCCTCCGGCGCCGCCTTGAGCGCGTTCCAGTTCTCCGGGTCGGCGCAGAGCATGCCCGGCAGCTCCGGCAGGCGCTGGGCCCAGGGGTCGGTCATCGGTTCGGCTTCGTCGAACAGGCCCCATGGCGCGATGAGCGCAAGCCTGCCGACCTTGTGCGGCCAGAGTGCGGCGACCTCCAGCGCGAAGGATGCGCCGGGGCCGGAGCCGGCAAGAAGGGTGTCGCCCGCTTCGAGCCCGCAGCCGTTCAGCAGGTCGCGGACCGCCAGTATCCAGTCCAGCTGACTGTCGAGCTTCGTGTGCCCGAGGCCGCCCGGATAGCCGGGTATCGAGGGGACGATGACCTCATGCGTCTCCGCCAGCCGGTCGAGGAACGCCGGCCATTTCGGCAGGCCGCCATGGCCCGCGAGGAAGGCAAGCGGCAGGCCGGACCCCTTGCGCCAGACACGGCAGGGGGCGCCATTGACATCCACATGGTCGATGGCGGGCGGGGCGGAAATGGAGTCCATTGTTTCAGCGGCCCCTATTCCGCGGCGAGCGAAGAATAGGCGATGGGGTCGGGCGCGGCCCGGTCGGCGGCGGCCATCGGCGTCGGCCACCAGTGGTTCTCCCATTCGCTCCAGACATCCCGGAGCTGCGGCGCCACCTGCTCGGCGTAGAGCCGGGTGTTATATTTGGCCAGCTGCTTGTCCATATTGCCGAATTGCAGCAGCAGCATG
>JAJECF010000223.1 GCA_022822125.1 Alphaproteobacteria bacterium | reverse complement strand
CTCGCCTCAAAACCGACCGCAGACACGACCCGCGACCCAATCAGGCCAGCCGCAGCGCCCCAAACGCAACGCAAACCTAAAACCGCATCCAAAATCTCAGCCGCTATTCCTCAGAACCTCAATTCTGCAAGTGCCTCGAACAGATTGTTGCCGGGGCCGTGCCGGCCGGGGCCCCACCAGATTTTCGCGCCATTGTTGGACAGGTGATCGGCCCAGTCGCGGATATCGGTCCAGCCGCTGGTCTCATAGGCGTGGTGGTCGGCCTTGGTCTCCGAGGCGGCGAAGACGGCGAAGCTGTGATGCTCCTCGTCCGAGCGGTAGAACGCGACCTGGCGCGAGGACGGGTCATCCATGTCCGAGAGCACATAATCGGAAGGCGCAAAGCCCAGCACCTCCTCGTACCAGCGCATCATCGGGCCGAGATTCCGGCTCGCGACCACAACATGCTGCAAGCGTGCGGTGAAACTCCGCCCGGGCGCGCCGTTCACGGTCCGGATCGCCGGCAGGTCGCGGCGCGGCAGGCCGAAAACGGAAAGCCAGCCGTCCGGGTCACGCACCGCCACCGCATCGGGCTCGAACACGGCCGAGGGCGAGGGCTCCATATTGATCCCCTGCGCTGCGATGAAGGCGCGCACCGCGTCCAGCTGCGCGCGGTCCCGGAGCCGGAAGCCGTGATAGGGCCGGGCGCCGGGCTGTCCCCGGCCGATCACCAGGCGCCGGTCGGGGCCCTGCAGCAGCCGGCCGCCTTCCGGCAGGTCGAAGCTCTCGAAGCCGAGAAGCCCGGCATAGAAACCCGCAAGCCGGTCCGGATCGTCGCTGTCGAGGCGCAAATGGTCCAGCGGCGCGGGCCAGATCGGCGAATCTGTCGGCATGCGTCGCCTCGCTTTCTTGCCTTCGGACCCAGGGAGGAGGAAGATGGCGCCTGCAACCCCGACCATTCGGGAGGATAGGCGAAAATGGGCGCAACACCTATTCCGATTATCGACATCGGCCCCGTGCTGGCGGGCGAAGCGGGGGCGGCGGAACGGGCAGCCGCCGAACTTTCCCACGCATGCCGCAATATCGGCTTCTACTATTTGCGGGGCCACGGGGTGCCGCGCGCGCTCGTCGATGCCGCGTTCAAGGAGGCGCGGCGTTTCCACGCGCAGCCGCTCGATGCCAAAATGGCGCTCCGGGCGGGCGCCGACAATGTCGGCTACATGCCCTACAGGGGCAGCGTGTCCCGCGCGTCGGGCATCTATCTCGGCGACCGGCCGAACCGGAACGAGGCGTTCTTCATGAAGCGCGACCTGGCCCCGGACCATCCGGATGTGCTGGCAGGGAAGCGGTTCCGCCCGCTCAATCAATGGCCGGACGAGGCGGCGCTGCCGGGGTTCCGCGCGACGGCGCTAGCCTATGCCGAGGCCCTGGAGGCGGTGGCGCAAAGCCTGCTGCCGCTCTATGCCCGCGCGCTGGGCCTTGCGCCGGACTTTTTCGACGAGGCGTTCGCGGACCCGCAATTCACGCTCAGGCTGACGCATTACGACCCGCCCGAGCACTTCGAGGAGGACGAGTTCAGCCTCGCCCCGCATACCGACAGCTCGTTCATGACGCTGCTTGCCACAACCGACGTGCCCGGCCTTTCGATCCGGCTGCCCTCGGGCGAATGGGTGGAGGCGCCGTCGGAGCCGGACTGCTTCATCGTCAATATCGGCGATATGGGCCATCGCTGGACCAACGGGCATTTCCTTTCCACGCCGCACCGGGTGCGCAATCAATCGGGCCGGGAGCGCTACGCCATCCCGTTCTTCTTCGATTGCAATATCGATTATGAGATGGTCTGCCTGCCGACCTGCTGCGGCCCCGGCGACCCTCCAAAATTCCCGCCGACCACCTATATGGACTACATGCTCTGGTTCACCGGCGCCAACTACGCCCATGCGCGGGAAAACGCCGCCTGAGCCGACAGCCCGACAAACGGAGGACAAGAGTCCAACGCCATGCGTCTCGCCGCCGCCCTGATCCTGTTTGCGGCCATCGCGGCCGCGTCGCCGCCGCTTCACGCCCACGGCACGCCGGAGAGCTTCGCCGCGCTTGCCGAAAAGGCGTTGCCGGCGGTCGTGAACATCTCGACCCGGCAGACCGTTGAGGCGCGGCGCGCGCCGGACCTGCCGCAATTCCCGCCGGGTTCGCCTTTCGACGAGTTCTTCCGCAAGTTCTTCGGCGACCCCGATGAGCGCGGGGGCCGGCCGCCGCGCCGGACCACCTCGCTCGGATCGGGCTTCATCATCGACCCCTCCGGCATCATCGTCACCAATAACCACGTCATCGAGGAAGCGGACGAAATCCAGATCCGTTTCCACGACGACAGCGAGCTCAAGGCGGAAGTCGTGGGCCGCGATCCCAAGACCGACCTGGCGGTGCTCCGGGTGGAAGCGGACGGGCCGCTGCCCTACCTCGAATTCGGGGATTCAAACGAGACCCGGGTCGGCGACTGGGTGATCGCCATCGGCAATCCCTTCGGCTTCAGCGGCACGGTGACGGCCGGCATCGTCTCGGCGCGCAAGCGCGATATCCGCGCCGGGCCCTATGACGACTTCATCCAGACCGATGCGGCGATCAATAAAGGCAATTCCGGCGGTCCGATGCTGAATCTTGCAGGCGAGGTCGTGGGCGTAAACACCGCCATCACCTCGCCCTCGGGAGGAAGTGTGGGCATCGGCTTCGCCGTGCCGGCCTCGCTCGCTGCGCCCGTCATCGACCAGCTTCGCCGCTTCCGCGAGACCAGGCGCGGCTGGCTCGGGGTCCGCATCCAGAGCGTCACGGACGAAATCGCCGCCGCCTTCGAGGGCTTCGGCGAAGCGCGCGGCGCGCTGGTGGCCGCCGTCATGCCGGACAGCCCCGCCGAAAAGGGCGGCATAAAGGCGGGCGACATCGTGCTGTCCTTCGACGGCAAGCAGGTGGAGCGCATGCGCGCCCTGCCGCGCATCGTATCCGACGCGGAGGTGGGCGCCGCCGCGCCGGTCCAGGTGTGGCGGAACGGCAAGGTCGAGCGTCTGGAAGTCGTGGTGGGACGCCTGGAGGAGAACGACCCCGCCAGTGTGTCGGCCGCGGGCGAGACGAAGGAGCATGCGGTCGAGTCGCTGGGTCTTGTGGTCGCAAAGCCGAATGATGAGCTCCGCAAGGAATATGAGCTGGACGAGGAAACCCTCGAGCGGGGCGGCGTCGTCATTGTCGGCGTGGCGCCGGGCAGCGATGCGGAGGAGAAAGGCCTCGAGGCCGGCGACCTCATTCTAGAGGCCGACCAGACCTCGGTGGGGAGCGCGAACGAGCTGGAGGAGCGCATCGCGGCCTTGCGGGATGCGGGGCGCAGCTCCGTCCTGCTGCTCATGAATCGCGGCGGCGACGACCGGTTCGTGGCCGTGCAGCTGAAGACCGAAGCGGAGTAGCCGCCTTGCAGGAAATGACCGCCGGACCGATCCGGGTCGCGCGCATCCGGATCGAGGTCTTCCGCGCGCCCATGCCGAACCCCGTAGTGGTCTCCTTCGGCTCCATTGCCGAGCGGACCGTCGCGATGGTGGCGCTGGAGGACGGCGACGGCGCGGTCGGCCGGGGCGATATCTGGGGCAATTTCCCGTCCCTGACCACCGAATACCGCGCGCGCCTTGCGGGACTGCTGCTGCCGGACCTGCTGCTGGGCCGGACTGTGGACGACATCCCGGCGCATTACGCCGCCTCGATGCGGCAATTGCGCGTGCTGGCGATCCAGTCGAGCGAATACGGGCCGATTGCGGCGGTGGTCGCGGCGGCTGACCAGGCGCTCTGGGACCTGGCGGCCCGGCGTCGGGGCGTGCCGCTGCGCAAACTGCTCGACGCCGGCGCGCGGGACAGGATTCCCGCCTATGCCAGCGGCCTCAATCCCGATGACGGGCCGGAAATGGCGATCCGGGCGCGGGAGGCGGGCCACCGTAATTTCAAGCTCAAGGTCGGCTTCGGCGAGGAGATCGACCGGGGCAATGTCGAGGCGATCCGCTGCGGCATGGGCGCGGGCGAGCGGCTGTTCGTGGATGCGAACCAGAGATGGGACCTCGAAACGGCGGAGCGGGCCGCCGGGTGGCTGGCGGATGCGGGCGTCGGCTGGCTGGAGGAGCCGATCCGGGCCGACGAGCCCGACGAGCGCTGGCAGCGGCTCCGCGCCGCCATGCGCCTGCCGCTCGCCGGCGGCGAGAACCTGGCCGACCACGGCCTGATCGACCGGGCGCTCGGCTGGCTGGACATTATGCAGCCCGATGTCGGCAAATGGGGCGGGGTGTCCGACAATTTCGCCATCGGTCGCCGGGCGCTTGCCCGCGGCCGGACTTACTGCCCGCACTGGCTGGCCGGCGGGCTGGGGCTGCTGCACTCGGCCAATATCCTGGCGGCGGTCGGCGGCGACGGGCTTCTGGAGATGGATGTCAACGCCAACCCGCTGCGCGACGCGGTTATCGGCGGGGCGCTCAAGGTGGAGGACGGCCATGTCCGCCTGCCGGACGGGCCGGGCCTCGGCGTCGAAATCGATCCGGATGCGATGGCCGCCTGGCGCATCGGCGCCGCCGAGTTCGCCTGACGCCGCCGGCGGTCCGGACCGTATGGCGGATGGACAGGCCGTCCGGCCGGCGTTACCGTTTTCCGCCTTGCGCTCTTGCGCGGCGAACCCCCGAGACCCTCAGGAACGGACGGTGTCCATGAAGCCCAGGATCGTTTTCGTCACCAATTTCCCGGATGCCGCCGATGTCGCGCGGGACATGGCCCCCTCGGGCTTCGAGCTCGCCATCGTGCCGGCCGGCAGCGCCGAGTATGTCGACGCGATGCGGGACGCCGAATATCTCGTCGGCTTCGTGGACTGGCTGGTGGAGGACGCGCTGTTCGAGGCGGGCCCGAAGCTCAGGCTGATCCAGCTTCTCAGCGCCGGTTACGACCAGGCCGATCTTTCCGCCGCCCGGCGCGCCGGCGTGCCGCTCTGCAACAATGGCGGCGCCAATTCCATCGCTGTCTCCGAGCATGCGATCCTGCTGGCGCTCGCGGCCTCGCGCCAGCTCGTCCGCCAGCACCGGACGGTGGCGGCGGGCAATTGGCGCGGCAACAGCACGCCGCGCCTGCACGAATTGCGGAGCCGGACGCTCGGCATTGTCGGCCTCGGCACCATCGGCAAGAAGACCGCGCGGCTGGCGCTCGCCTTCGGCATGAAGGTGATCTACTACGACATCGAGCGGCTGCCGGAAGACCGCGAGGATGCGCTCAATGTGCGCTTCCGCCTGCTGCGGGAGCTGCTCAGGGAGGCCGATATCGTCTCGCTGCATGTGCCGCTCAACGCATCGACGCGCCATCTGCTGGGCGCGGAGGAGCTCGCGCTGATGAAACCCTCGGCGGTCCTCGTCAACACCTCGCGCGGGCCGGTGGTGGACGAGGCGGCGCTATGCGCGGCGCTGACGGACGGGACGATTGCCGCCGCCGGGCTCGACGTGTTCGACGAGGAGCCGCCGCCCGCCGACAACCCGCTCTTCGGCATGGAGAATGTCACGCTCACCGCGCATCTCGCCGGCCCGACCTTCGAGAGCAACACGGCGCGCGTGCGCAACGCCTTCGACAATGTGCAGCGCGTGGCGCGCGGCTCCGACCCGCTCTGGGTCGTGCCGGAGCTGGCAGAGGATGCATAGATCCCCGGCCGGAGGCGCTCCGCTCTGAACAGACCGGGCGCTTGACCAGGTTCTTCGGCCCGCCTGAAATTCCTGCCGGCAAAGGGAGCGCCGCCGATATGACCCGCCGGGTAAAGATCGGCGAAGCCAAGACTCATACCAGCGGTCATTGATCGGAACCGATGGCGCGGCGCCTCCCTGCCGTAGCCCCGGTCCTTTGTCCTCATCCCGAGTAGCGGCGCCAGCCGCGTATCGAGGGGGCCGGACGCGGGCGGGGCCGTCCCCTTCGACAGGCTCAGGACAGGCTTTCGATACGCCTCCCCTTCGGTCGGCTACTCAGGATGAGGAGCGGCGGGGGTGCCGGGCGGCATTTGCCCGTGAGTCTCAACCCGGTGCCGTTGGTATTACGACATCCGAGATTCTGTCCTGGCGCCATGAGGAGCACAGGCGCTGATGGCGTTCGATCCATGCAGACCGGATCAGGCAGTGACGCCGCATCTCGATTCTTGTTTTGGAAATAATTCCTGATAGAGGCTTGGCCTCCGAAGCCCGTGCTACAATGAGGCAGGAGAGAGGTGGCGGCCTCCGCACGGGGCCGCCTCCTCTGCCGTTTCGCGCCGACGCGCGCGGAAATAGGGTCCCGCCACTTCGGCAACCGGGCGGCGAGACGAGAGAGTGAAGACGGAGCGAGAGGAACGCCCATACCCGAACATGTCAGAGGATATGTGTCCTGCGCATGCAGATCATGACATTTCATGACACTTCGCCGGAGGGGGACGCGCGGCAGGCGGCGCCGGGCCCCGGTCCGGGGGCGCGCCCCGCTCAGGGCGCCGCCTGACCGGCCTCCAGGTCGCGGAGTTCTGTCTTCACCACCTTGCCGTAATTGTTCTTCGGCAGCGCTTCCACGAAGCGGTAGGCCTTGGGGCGCTTGAAGCGGGCCATGCGGTCCAGGCAATGGCGGTCGAGCACGGCCGGGCCGGGCGCGCCGCCGGCGGCGACGACATAGGCGATGACCGTCTCGCCCCACTCCGGGTCCGGCCGGCCGATCACCGCCACCTCGCTCACGCCCGAATGGGTCAGCAGCACCTCCTCGATCTCGCGCGGATAGATGTTGACGCCGCCGGAGATAATCATGTCCTTCGAGCGGTCCTTGAGCGTCACATAGCCTTCCTCGTCCACGATGCCGACATCGCCGGTGTGCAGCCAGCCGCCCCTGAGCGCCGCCTCCGTCGCCTCCGGATTCCTCCAGTAGCCGTTCATCACGACCTCGCCGCGCACCTGGATTTCACCGATCTCGCCGGGCGGCAGGGCGCGTTCCTCCGCGTCCGCGATCCGCACCTCGACATTGGAGAAGGCCCGCCCGGCAGAGGCCAGCCGCTCCTCATAGCGGGGATGGTCCACCTCCGCGATCTCCTCGCGGCGCAGGCTCGTGATCGTCATCGGGCATTCGCCCTGGCCGTAGATCTGGATGAGCTTCGGTCCCCAGAGCTCGAAGGCGCGCTTGGCGTCCGCCACATACATCGGCCCGCCGCCATAGACGATGGAGCGCAGCTTCGCGACATCGGCGGTCCCGGCCGCCGGGTGGTCGATCAGCCGCTTCACCATGGTAGGCGCGGCGAAGAAGCTGCTGCCCTGATAATGGCGGATGAGCGCGAAAATCTCCTCCGGGTCGAACCCGCCCTCCGGCACGACCTGCGGGCTCGCGCGCGCGACATGGGGAATGTTGTAGCAGCCGGAGCCGTGGCTGAGGGGCGCGGGATGCAGCGCGGCGTCGCCCTCGGCGATCTCGTCCACATCGGAGAAATAGCCGAGCGTGCAATGCATCAGGTTGCGGTGGGAGAGCGCCGCGCCCTTCGGTCGGCCCGTGGTGCCGCTGGTGTAGAACAGCCAGGCATTGTCCGTGGGCGCGACATCCGAGAGCCCGACCCGCTCGCCCTCGTAGAGCGCCCGGAACTCCGCCTCGCCCGCAACGATCATGCGCTCCACATCCGGCAGGCCGTCGCAAACGGGCGCCAGCGCATTCGCAAGGTCCGGCGTGACGGCCACGAAGCGCGCGCCGGAATTCTCGAAGATATAGGCGAATTCATTGGGGTGGAGCCGGGCATTGACCGGCACGGCGCAAAGCCCCGCATGCCAGATGCCGTAAAGCAATTCGAGGAATTCGGGGCAGTTCTTCATCGCGATCGCCACGCGGTCGCCGGGCCGCAGGCCGGCCGCGCGGAGCGAGCCGGCGATCGCGGCGGCTCGGTCGGCGAATGTGCGGTAATCGGCATGGGGCGCGAAGCCCTTCGCGAGCGCGAGATTGTCCGGCCTCGCGCGGGCGGAGCGGATCAGCAGGGCGGCCAGGTTCATCCGGGGTCTCCGGCAGTGGTTCGTCGGGAAGCGGCGGATCTCGTCATGGACCGGCTCTCAGGCGATCCCGAAGCGGAGCAGGCGGCCGCCGATGACGACGGCGGCCGGGCGCGGGACGGGGCCGGAGGGATCGACCAGCAGGATGTCCGCGCGCATGCCTTCGGCGAGCGCGCCCCGGTCGTCCAGCCCCGCCGCGCGCGCCGGATTGGCGGAGACCAGCGGCCAGGCCTCCTCCAGCGGCAGGATGCCCTCCTCCGCCAGCCGAAAGGGCGCGAGCAGCATGGCGGGGTAGTAGTAGTCCGAGGCGAGCGCGGTGCAGAGGCCCCTGCGCGCCATGTCCGCCGCTCCGGGCGAGCCGGTATGGCTGCCGCCGCGCAGCACATTGGGCGCGCCGAACACCACCGCCTCGCCCGCCTCGACGGCGTCGCGCGCGACCGCTTCGACCTCCGGGAACTCCGAGATGCGCACGCCCAGGCTGCGGTAGAAGCGGCGGTCCTCCAGCGTCTCCTCGTCATGGGCGAGCCGGACCACGCCTGCCGCTTCCGCCGCCGCCGCGAGCCGGGCGACGGCCGCCGGGACTTCGGGCGCGCCCTTCCGCACCTCCTCGAGCAGGTCGAGAAAGGCGCCGTGCGGCAGCCCCGCGCGACCGGCGTATTTGCCGATCTTCTCCTCGTCGCGGCATTGCTCGCGGATTTCCTCGAAATGGTCGTTGAAGGCCAGCAGATCGACCTTCCCCGCCCTGAGCCACGCGGAAAGCTCGTCCATGGCGGCCAGATTCCAGGTCTCGATGCGCAGATGCAGACGGGTATCGACGACCAGCCGGCCCTTCAGCGCCTCCAGCGCTTCCATCAGGGCCACCAGCGTGTCGCGCCCGCGCAGCCCCGGCTCCCAGGACCAGGTGACCGCATGAAAGGCCGTGGTGATGCCGTTGGCGGCCATTTGCCGGTCGGTATCCAGCAACGCCACATCGAGCGGGAAATGCACGCCGGGGCGCGGCATGATCTGGCGCTCGAAGGCGTCGCCGTGGATATCCACCATGCCGGGCAGGACCAGCAGCCCGGACGCGTCCAGCACGTCGTCCCCCGGGCCGCCGACGGCGGTGATCCGCCCGTCGGCGACGGCCAGGTCGCGCCGCTCGAAACCGCCTTCCGGCGCGAGCGCCTGTCCGCCGGAGATCGTCAGCAAGCGCCGGCCGCCTCCCTGAAGCTTGCGAGCGCCCGGATGCGCTCCTCGACCGATGCGACCCGATAGAGCGGGTAGAGCGTCAGCAGGCTCGCGCCGAGCGCCCGCCAGCCCTCCGCGGCCGCTGCCCATTGCTGCGTATCCGGCGAGTCGGCGCGCAGCCAGGCGTCGATGCCGAACGAAGCGGGGTCGCGCCCTTCCGCTTCCAGCAGGCCGTGCAGCGTCTCGACCAGCCGCCTGCCATTGCCGTCGGCCCGCGCGATGGGAATCCAACCATCGCCCGTCTTCGCCGCGCGGCGCAGCACGGCCGGATGCGTGCCGCCGAACCAGACCGGAATCGGGCGTTGGACCGGCAGCGGATTGAGCCCGGCCTCGGCGAAGCCGTGCCAGCGGCCTTCCGTCGTCACCAGATCCTCGGTCCAGAGCCGGCGCATCAGCGCCACCTGCTCCGCCTGCCGGGCGCCGCGCGTCTCCCAGTCCTCGTTCAGCGCCTCGTATTCGACAAAATTCCAGCCCGTGCCGATGCCGAGCCGGAGCCGCCCGCCGGAGAGGATGTCGACCTCCGCCGCCTGCTTGGCGACCAGCGCCGTCTGGCGCTGCGGCAGGATGAGCACGCCGGAGGCGAGCCCGATGCGCTCCGTGCAGGCCGCCAGATAACCCATGGTGACGAAGGTTTCGTGGAACTGGTCGCGGTGGGTGTAGGGCGGCTTCCAGCCTTCGCGCGAGGCCGGGTCGGCGCCCAGCACATGATCCGGCACCGTGATCCAGTCATAACCCAGCTCCTCGGCCGCCTGCGCCCAGTCGCGTATCGCGGCAAAGTCGGAGCCGAAATCCCGTGTCGGGAAGAAGGCGCAAAGCCCGGCCATGGAACGGTCCCCTCGTTGCGGAGGGCGGCATTATAAGCCGAAGCGGCCGACAGGTGCTGCCTCCGCCGCGATTGCTGCCATAATGGCGGCGCACGAAGGGAGGAAGGCCCATGGGCGCGCTGGACGGCAGGACGATTCTGGTTACGGGCGCAGGCTCCGGCATCGGCCGGGCGACGGCGCTGGCGGCGGCCGAGGCGGGCGCTTCGGTGCTGGCGACCGACATCGACGAGGCGGGCGGGCGCGAGACCGCCGAGCGGGCCGGCGGACGCTTCATGCGCCAGGACGTGACCGACGAGGCGCGCTGGCGGGAGGTGGCCGCAGATGCGGGGCCGCTGCACGGCCTTGTCAACAATGCCGGCATCGCCATCGTGCGCCCGCTGCTGGAGACCAGCCTCGAGGACTGGCGCAGGCAGCAGGCGGTCAATGTCGAGGGCGTTTTCCTCGGCGTGAAGCACATCCTGCCGGTCATTCGCGATTCGGGCGGCGGCTCGATCGTCAACCTTTCCTCGGTCGCAGGCCTGCGCGGCAACAGCGTCGGCCTTTCCTGCTACAGCGCGACCAAGGGCGCGGTCTGCCTGTTCACCAAGTCCGCCGCGCTGGAAAGCGCCCGGCGCGGCTGGAATGTGCGGGTGAACTCCGTCCATCCCGGCATTATCGACACGCCGATCTGGGACCGGATGGCCGAAAGCGGCCCCTCGCCCTTCAACGACCCGACCGCTTCCACCGACCCCGTGCAGCGCGCCTCGGGCCGGGTGCCGGGCGGGCGCCCCGGAGGGCCGGAGGATATCGCCAGGGGCATTGTGTTCCTGCTCTCCGACGACTCCTCCTATATGACGGGCTCCGAACTCGTCATCGACCACGGCATGACCGCCGGCACCTGACGCACCGGACCCGGAAGGCCCAACCGCCCATGCGCATCCTGACCACCCTGCCGCAGAACGACCTGAACGAAGTGCCGGCCGCCGCTGCCGCGGCGGAGGCCGCCGGCTTCGACGGCGCGCTCACCATGGAAAACCGCCACGACCCGTTCCTGGCGCTCGGCGTGGCCGCGACCGCAACGAAGCGGCTCGCGCTCGGCACCGCCGTCGCCATCGCCTTTCCGCGCAGCCCGATGGTGGTGGCGAATGCCTGCTGGGACCTGCAGACCGCCTCGAAGGGCCGCTTCGCGCTCGGCATCGGCCCGCAGATCCGCCCGCATAACGAGAAGCGCTTCTCCGTGCCCTGGTCGGCGCCGGTGCCGCGGCTGCGCGAATATGTGCAGGCGCTCCGGGCGATCTGGCGCAGCTGGGAGACCGGCGAGCGGCTGCGCTTCGAGGGCAAGCACTACACCTTCACCCTGATGACGCCGAACTTCACCCCGGCCTCCACGGGCCAGCCCATGGTGCCCATCACCCTTGCGGCGGTCGGCGACTATTCGCTCCGCCTTGCGGGCGAGGTGGCGGACGGGGTGCGGCTACACGGCTTCTGCACGAGGCGCTATCTGGAGGATGTCTGCCTGCCGCGCATCGCGGAAGGCATGGCGCGCACGGGTCGCAGGCGCGAGGATTTCGAGGTGACCGGCGGCGGCTTCATCGCGACCGGCGCGGACGACGAGGAGGTCGCAAAGGCGGTCGAATGGATTCGATACAGGGTCGCCTTCTACGGCTCGACGCCGGGCTACTGGCCGGTGCTCGAATTGCACGGCCTCGGCGATCTCGGCCGCAAGCTCAACCGCATGACCAAGGAAGGCGCCTGGGACCGGATCGCTGCCGAGGTCGATGACGACACGCTGCGCCTGTTCGCCGCCGTCGGCCGCCATGACGAACTTGCCGGGGCCATCGAGACACGTTTCGGCGGCGCGGCCGACGCGGTCTATGCCAGCCTCTCCATGGATATGCGGCCCGCGCTGCCGCCCGACCTGATCCAGGACATCCGCCGCCTGCCCACCGCATTCAGGGGCTATGCGACAGCCTGGCAATAGAATCGAAGCCGGGCCGGCGGATCGATGAAGCGGGCGCAATCCGCCGGCCGTTCGCGGCTTTCCATGTCATGGCTGCTCGCGCTGAGTTTCGGGTCGCTGATCGCCGTCTCGATACTCGTGGTGCTCGGCTTCGCCGTCTATGGCGCAACCCTGAATACCGTGGACCTGCTGCGGGACAGGGCCGATCTCGGCACCGCGGCCCTGGCGCGGGAAGTGGACGGCCATTTCAGCTCCGCGCGCGACCAGGCCCGATTCGTCGCCCGCGCCCTGGAAACCGGCCGGGTCGATCCGGACGACCCGGACAAGCTCGGCGGCCTGTTGTTCGGCGCGATGGCGGCGGACCCCGCCATCGGCGCCCTCGCCTATATCCGCAGCGACGGACAGGCGCTGGTGGCGGAGAGGGCGGACGGTCTGGCGCAGATCCGTCGGGAGGATTTTTCGCAGGACCCGGGGGCCCGGGCGGCGCTGCGATACGGCCGGGCCAACAGGCTTCCCGTCTGGCCGCCCCCCATCTACCGGCCCGAATACGATTCGACGATCGCCTTCCTCAGAACGCCGATATACGAGGACGACCTTTTCCGCGGCGTGCTGGTGGCGGTGCTGGGCGTCAGGACCCTCTCCGAATATCTGGCGCAGGCCAGCGGCGGGCGGGCTTCCAACACATTCGTGCTCTATGGCAGAGACCGGGTGCTCGCACACCGGCTCATGGAGTCCGGCTATCCCGGGCTGTCGCTGGAGAAGCCCCTGCCTGCGGTAGCCGGCTTCGGGGACAGGATTCTCGCCCGCATGTGGGATCCGGACGCCATGCGGCCAGCCCCGATAGCAGCGCGGCCGCCCCTGAAGAGCCATATGGTCGAAGCGGAGGGGAACCGATATCTGTTCCTCTACCGCGAACTCGATGCCTATACGGAAGCGCCGCTCATCGTCGGGACCTATATCGACACCGATGTCGTCAGCGGCGAGATCGACCGCCTGTTCAATTCCATCGTCGTCGGCCTTGTTGCGCTCCTGCTCGCCATCGGGCTGGCGCTGTTCATCGGGCAGCGGCTTGCGCGGCCTGTGCTGCGCCTCTCCACGGTTGCGCAGCTCATCGGCGAGCTGCGCCTGGACGATATCCGCGACCTGCCTCACAGCAGAATCCGGGAGCTCGACGAGCAGTCCGGCGCCTTCAACGCCATGACCGGCGCGCTGCGCTGGTTCCAGGCCTATGTGCCGCGCTCGCTGGTCCATCAGTTGATGCGCGAGGGCGATCTCGCCTCCCTGGCGTCCGACCGGCGCAATGTCACCGTGATGTTCAGCGACATCGCCGGCTACTCGACGATCTCGGAAGGCAAGAGCGCGGCCGAGGTCGCGGCGCTCCTCAACCGTCATTTCGGCATATTGACCGCCGCCATCGAGGCGGAAGGCGGCACGGTGGACAAGTTCATCGGCGACAGCGTGATGGCGTTCTGGGGCGCGCCCGAGAAGCAGAAGAACCGGGCGATCCGCGCCTGCCGGGCGGCGCTCGCCATCCGCGCCGCGATCGCCGCCGACAACCGCGAACGGGAACGCCGGGGCGAGCCGCCCGTCCGCCTGCGTCTCGGCATCCATTCCGGGCAGGCGACGGTGGGCAATATCGGCGCGCCGAGCCGGGTCAACTACACGGTCATCGGCGACGATGTGAACATTGCGCAGCGGCTGGAGCAGATCGGCAAGCAGGTGTCGCCGGACGCCGAAACGGCAATTTCCGTCAGCGCCTCGACAGTGGCCGATCTCGACGGGCTGTTCGAGGTGGAGCCGGTGGGCGAGATGGAGGTGAAGGGCCGCGCCGCGCCCGTCGCCGTCTATCGGCTGGCGGGGTTCGCGTAACGACCGGCGCTTTCCCCGCTCCGCCGCCGCTGTGATACAGTCCCGGCAAGACACGAGACCAGGGGGAAGCACGACCCATGCCCGACGATCTTGGGGATATCCGCAGCCATATCGGCGCCCGGCAGGACGATAACGACGTGGCGACGGCAGCTCCGGTGCTGCTTTTCCAGAAGACGCTCGGACGCCGGGACATCGAGGCTGAGGACGGCGCGGCCATACCGCCGGGCTGGCATATGCTCTACTTCCTGCCGGGCTTCGAGCAGCGGGAGCTCGGACCGGACGGGGCGCCGGCTTCCAGCGGCGTCATCCCGGAAATGCCCTTCCCGCGCCGGATGTATGCCGGCACGCGCCTTGCCTTCCACGAGCCCATCCGCATCGGGGACCGGCTGCGCCGGGAGACGGAACTCGTCGATCTGACGGTCAAGGAGGGCAGTACCGGCCGCCTCGCCTTCGCCACGGTCGAAAGCCGCATTTCCACCCCGCGCGGCCTCGCCGTAGTCGAGCAGCGCGACACGGTCTATCGCGAGGAGACGCCCGCCGGCGGGGCCAACAGGGCGCCGAAGCGCGCCGCGCCGCCCGACGACACCGTATGGGAGGCGGAGGAGCGCCCGGACGAGGTCACGCTGTTCCGCTTCTCCGCGCTCACCTTCAACGCCCACCGCATCCACTACGACGCCGTCTGGGCGAAGGAGGTGGAGGGCTATCCGGCGCTGGTCGTCCACGGGCCGCTCTCGCAGTCCTACCTGATGAACTTCGCCCGCGACTGCATGGCGCCGAAGCGGATGACCTCCTTCGACATGCGCGCCCGCGCGCCGCTCTTCATCGACAGGCCGGTGCGCCTGGTCGGCAAGCCGACGGACGAAGGCGGCTGCGAGATCTGGGCGGTGACGCCGGAGGGGACCATCGCGATGAGCGCTAAGGCCGGCTTCGCCTGAGACTTGACGGAGGCGGAGAGGCAAGGACAGGGAGAACAAGATATGGCAGGGCAGCTTGCGACCCGACCGCTCGGCGGCACACTCGGACTCGAGGTCACCGGCATCGATCTGTCGGGGCCGATCGCAGAGGATGCGTTCGACGAGATCAAGGAGCATTTCTGGCGGAATCCGGTCCTCGTCTTCCGCGATCAGGACCTCGACGCGCACAGCCTGGCGGCGCTCGGCAAGCGCTTCGGGCCGCTCCAGCTTCATGTGCTGGTCGATTACCGCCATGAGGAGGTGCCGGAGGTCTCGTGGCTGACCAATGTGAACAAGGACGGCTCGCTCGACCCGGCCGGCTACAAACGCGCCACGACCTGGCATTCCGACGGCACCTTCGAGGAGCGCCCGCCGGCGGTCGCCATCCTCCATGCCAGGGAAATCCCGTCCAAAGGCGGCGGCACGGTGTTCTGCAACATGATCCGCGCCTATGAGACGCTGCCCGACGAGATGCGGGAGCGGATCGACGGGCTGACGGGACGGCATTTCTACGGCGCCGGTCCCGGCGGCACCGGCGCCCTGCCGCTCAAGGACTACCAGGAAGGAACGCTGCCCGAAGTGCATCACCCCGTCGTGCGGACGCATCCCGAGAGCGGGCGCAAGATGCTCTATGTCAATGCCATCCACACTTACGGCTTCGTGGAGGTCGAGGGCGAGGAGGGCAAGACGCTGCTGAACGACCTGCTGGACCACGCCACGCAGGACGAGTTCGTCTATCACCACCGCTGGAGCCATGGCGATGTGGTGATGTGGGACGAGCGCGCCACGATGCACCGGGGCGCGGGCGACTACGACCCGAACGAGCGCCGGGTGATGCTGCGGACCATCTCCTACGGGGAACGGCCCCGGTGAACCCGGCCTTCGCCAAGGTCGTCCTGCTGACCGGCGCCGCCGGCGGCCTCGGCGCGGCGATGGCCGAGGCGCTCGCCGGCGACGGGCACCGCCTGGCGCTGGCGGACCGCGACGAGAAGCGCCTCCAGGCGCTGACGAACCGGCTCTGGCAGCGATATGGCGACGGGGTCCTGCTGCCGCTGGCGCTCGACCTCACCGACGAGGAGGCCTGCGCTGAGGCCGTCGGGCGCACGGCGGAGCATTTCGGACGGCTCGACATACTGGTCAACAATGCCGGCATCGGCATGAGCACGCTGCGCCCCGACTACCACCTTCGCCCGCTTGCCGGGCTCAGCGAGGTGTCGGTCGAGGACTGGCGGCGCTTCGTCGCCGTCCACGCCACCGCGCCCTTCGTCTTCATGCGTGCCGCCGCGCCCTTCATGCAGGAGCGCGGCTGGGGCCGGATCGTCAACATCACCACCTCGCTCTCCACCATGCTCAGGCCGCAATTCTTTCCCTATGGCGCATCGAAGGCCGCGCTCGAGGCGATGTCGTCCCAGTTCGCGGGCGAGCTGGAAGGCAGCGGCATCACCGTGAATGTGCTCACGCCCGGCGGCCCGACCGACACGCCGATGGTGACGGAGGAGAGCGCGCCGGACAGGAGCGCCCTGCTCTCCCCCGCGGTGATGGCCCCGCCGGTCCGCTTCCTCGCCTCGGAGATTTCCGACGGCTTCACCGGCCGGCGGATCGTCGCCGCGCTCTGGGACAAGCGCATCGCGCCCGTGGACTCCGCCATGAATGCCGGCGGCCCGATCGGCTGGCCCGGCACGGGGCCCGCCGCCATCTGGCCAGAGAACCTGCCGGGGGCCGACCGCGCCTGACCCGGCGCGGCGGAATGCTGCACCGCAAAAAGGCCCGCGCGGCTTGACTTGCCGGGCGCGCGAACCCTAAAAGCCGCCCTTGCCCTTCAACCCATGCCTGCGGAGGTCCCCTTGAAGGTCCTCGTCCCCGTCAAGCGCGTCATCGACTACAATGTGAAGATCCGGGTGAAGCCGGACGGCACCGGCGTCGAGACCCGGAATGTGAAGATGTCGATGAACCCGTTCGACGAGATTTCCGTCGAACAGGCCATCCGGATGAAGGAAAACGGCTCGGCCGAGGAGATCGTTGCGGTTTCCATCGGCGTGCAGCAGTGCCAGGAAACCATCCGCACCGCGCTCGCCATGGGCGCGGACCGGGGCATCCTGGTCGTCACCGAGGACGAGGTGGAGCCGCTCGCCGTCGCCAAGATGCTCAAGGCGATCTGCGAGAAGGAAGAGCCGGGCATGGTCATTCTCGGCAAGCAGGCCATCGACGACGACTGCAACCAGACGGGCCAGATGCTCTCCGCGCTGCTCGGCTGGTCGCAGGCGACCTTCGCGTCCGAGGTCGCGATAGACGACGGCAAGGCCCGCGTCACCCGCGAGGTCGATGGCGGCCTGGAAACCGTGGAGGTCTCGCTGCCGACTGTGGTGACGGTGGACCTGCGCCTCAACGAGCCGCGCTACGCCTCGCTGCCGAACATCATGAAGGCCAAGCGCAAGCCCATCGACCGCATGGAGCCGGCCGACCTCGGTGTGGACACCGCGCCGCGCCTCACGGTGCTGCATGTCGGCGAGCCGGAGAAGCGCGCGGGTGGCGTCAAGGTCGAGACCGTCGAGGAGCTCGTGCAGAAGCTCTCCACCGAAGCGAAGGTGATCTGATCCCATGAGCGTTCTCGTCATCGCCGAACACGACAACGCCACCCTGAAGGCGGCCACGCGCAACGCCGTGGCAGCAGCGGCGGAGATCGACGCCGATGTGCATGTGCTGGTCGCGGGCCAGGGCTGCGGCCCGGCCGCCGAGGCCGCCGCGCAGGTTGCGGGCGTCGCGAAGGTCCTCGTCGCCGAGGACGCGGCCTATGAGCACGCGCTCGCGGAGAATGTGGCGAAGCTGGTGGTCGATCTCTCCGGCAGCTACAGCCACGTGCTGGCGCCGGCCACCGCAAACGGCAAGAACATCCTGCCCCGCGCCGCGGCCCTGCTCGACGTGGCGCAGATTTCGGACATCACCGAGGTCGTGTCCGCCGACACCTTCGTGCGCCCGATCTATGCCGGCAACGCCATGGCGAAGGTGCAGTCCGCCGACCCGGTCAAGCTCATCACCGTGCGCATGACGGCGTTCGACGCGGCCGCTCCCGAGGGCGGCTCCGCCCCGGTCGAGGCGATTTCCGGCGAAGGCAGCGTCGGGCTCTCCAGTTTCGTCGGGCGCGAGCTCACCAAGTCCGAGCGCCCCGAACTCACCACCGCCGGCATCGTCGTCTCCGGCGGGCGGGGCATGGGCTCGGGCGAGAACTTCAACATCCTGGAGGCGCTCGCCGACCGGCTGGGCGCGGCGGTCGGCGCTTCGCGCGCGGCGGTGGACGCCGGCTATGTGCCGAACGACTACCAGGTGGGCCAGACCGGCAAGGTGGTCGCGCCCGAACTCTACATCGCCGTCGGCATTTCCGGCGCCATCCAGCATCTCGCCGGCATGAAGGACAGCCGGGTGATCGTCGCCATCAACAAGGACGAGGAAGCGCCGATCTTCCAGGTCGCCGACTACGGGCTCGTCGCCGACCTGTTCAAGGCCGTGCCGGAACTCACCGGCGCGCTCGACGAATACAAGGCGGAAAACGATTGACCGCCATGCCCAAAGGTATCGACAGCGGCATCCGCAAGGTCGGCGTCATCGGCGCCGGGCAGATGGGCAGCGGCATCGCGCATGTCGCCGCGCTTTCCGGCTTCGATGTGCGCCTTGTGGACATAGCAGGCGCAGCGCTGGAACGCAGCCTCGCGGTCATCGGCGGCAATATGGACCGGCAATTGCGCCGGGGCCTGTTCGACGAGGCGGCGAAGGCCGGGGCGTTGGCGCGGATCGGCACCGGCACCGACTATGCAGCCTTCCGGGATTGCGACCTCGTGATCGAGGCCGCCACGGAGAACGAGGCGGTGAAGCGCGAGGTGTTCAAGGCGCTGCTGCCGCATCTCGCCGAGGGCGCCATCGTCGCGTCCAACACCTCCTCGATCTCGATCACGCGGCTGGCTTCCAC
>JAJECF010000111.1 GCA_022822125.1 Alphaproteobacteria bacterium | reverse complement strand
AATCCGCTGCGCTGGTGGGCGGCGACCCGGAGATTCTCTTCCACGCTCAACGTCCCGAAGATCAGGCGCCCTTCGGGAACCTGGACGATGCCGCGGGCAACGACGGCATGGGCGGGCAGCCCGCCGATCGGCTCGCCCTCGAACAGGATCTCCCCATTGTCCGGCGGCACCATCCCCGAGACGGCGTTGAGAATGGAAGTCTTGCCGGCGCCGTTCATTCCCACGATGGACACGATCTCCCCCGGCTGCACCGTCAGGGAAATCCCGTCGATCGCGCACACCGCCGTAGGAGACCGTCAGATGGCGTACTTCAAGCATCGGGGTCATCATCCGTCCCCAGGTAGATCTCCCGGACACCGGCATCGGCAAGCACGTCGCCCGGGGGTTCTTCAGCGATCTTGCGACCGAAGTCGAGCACGCAAAGGCGGGTGCAAGCGTCGGCAATCAGCGCCATCTTGTGCTCGATCACCACGCAGGTGCGGCCCGGCGCGACGATCTCCCGGATGAGCCCTGCAATGTCCGCCGTTTCGGCCGGAGTCATGCCTCCCGATGGTTCGTCCAGCAACACCAGCCTGGCGTCGACGACCAGCGCGCGGGCGATCTCGAGGCGGCGGCGGGCCGGGAGAGGCAGGTGTCTGGCCAGGACCTCCCGATCCTGGAGCAGTCCCACCTGGTCCAGCGCCGCCTCCACTTTCCTCGTATCGGCGTTGCCGGCCGTCGGCAGGCTGCGGAGCAGCCCGTGCAGTCCACCGCCAACCAGGCGGTGTTGCGCACTCCACACATTGTGAAAGACCGTCATGGACGGAAACAGCCGGATGTTCTGGAAGGTCCGCGCAATCCCGAGCCGGGCGATCCGGTGACCCTTCCACCCGGTGATGTCCGTGCCCTGGAAGAGGATGCGCCCGGAACTCGGCGCATACACCCCGGTCACGGTATTCAGCAGCGTGGTCTTGCCCGAACCGTTCGGCCCGACGATGCCGAGGACCTCTCCGGCCGCCACCTCAAGGTCGATGCCCGTGAGCGCGGCCAGGGCCCCGAAGCGTTTCTCAATTCCCTCGAGTGCCAGCATGGCGTCGTCTCGAGAACCATCCCTTCAGTCGATGCACCCGGTCCTCGTCGAGAATTCCCCGGGGCATGAAGATCAGCAGCATCGCCACCAGTCCCCCGAACACGATCATCCGGTAGCCCTGGATGAACCGGACCGCCTCGAGAAAACCGACGTCGATGGCGACCCCGATGAGCGGCCCGAAGGCGGTGCCGAGACCGCCGATCAGGCCATAGGCGAGGGCATGTACACCCAGCATCACGTTGAAGAACTGCGGCTCCACGTAGGTGGTGAAGTGGGCGTACAGCGACCCCCTGATGCCGGCGATCCCCCCGGCCATGCCCGCGGCCAGGATGCGGTATCGCACGGTGTTGATGCCCTGCATCTCGGCCAGCAGGTCGTCGGAACCGAGCATCCGGAACACCGAGCCCAGGCGGGAGTGTTCGACCAGGGCGAGGACAATCAGCACCAGCGCCAGCAGGCAGTAGATGATCAGCATGAACTCGGTCAGGCTGATGTCGCGCTCGAACATCCACCGGATGTCGTGGAATCCGTTGGCGCCGTCCGGGCCCACCATCTCGCCGTCGACCTCGACCTGCACCTCGACGGTCAGCAGTGTGAGGCGCACCATCTCCGCGAAGGCCAGGGTCGCAATCGAGAAGTACAGGCCGCTGAGGCGCAGGGTCAGGGCCCCCACCGCCATCGCCATGAGTCCCGCGGTGCCCGCGCCGATGAGGATGCCGGCCCAGATCGGTAGCCCGAGCATCGCGGTGGCGGCACCGGCCGCGTAGGCGCTCAGGCCGAAGTAGGCCTGCTGGCCGAACGAGATCTCGCCGGTGATCAGCAGCAGCCAGGCCGAGAGCGCGATGAACGAGATCATCCCGATGTTCGACAGCACCGTGACGACGTAGTCGTCCATCGCTCACACCCGCCGGAAGGCGAGCTCGTCGCGGCCGAGGATTCGCTGGCCCAGGAAGCCGCCGGGGCGCAGCACCAGCATCGCGAACAGCAGCACGTAGGCGCTCAGGTCCTTGTACTCGTTGCCCAGGTACCACTGGGCATGGGCCTCGACCACCCCGAGCACGAGGCCGCCCAGGATCGCCCCCGGCAGGGATCCCATCCCGCCCAGCATCATCGCGATAAGGCCCTTGAAGGTGGCCCACAGACCGAAGTAGGGGGTGATCTGCTCGTCGGTGGCGAGGATGGCGTAGCCGGCGACCCCGCCGACCAGGGACACCAGCGCGAAGGCGCACAGCATGACCCACGCGGTGTCGATGCCCATGTAGGCGGCGGCCCGGGGGCTCTCCGAGAGCGCGCGGAGCGCGAGGCCGTACCGGGTGCGGTGCAGCAGCAGGTGCAGGGCGCCGACCATGACCGCGGCCAGCACCAGCATCGTGATCTGCTCCGCGCGGAACAGGAACGGACCGAGCTCGAAGGAGCCGGCGACGAACAGGGACGGGAAGGCATAGGTGCGCTCGGGCAGGAGGTGAACCGCGACCTCCTCCAACTGCATCCAGATCACGAAGCTCGACACCATGGAAGCGAGCGCGGCGTCGCGGCGCACGGCGCGGAAGCACAGGCGCTCGACGTAGATGCCGGCGAGGACGGTGCACGCCAGCGTCGTCAGGGCGACGACCAGCACGTTGACCTGGTAGTGCACGTGCAGCCACGTGCCGGCGTAGGCGCCGAGCATGATGGTGGCGCCGAATGCGAGGTTGAGCCGGCGCATCACGCCGAAGACGATGGTGAAGCCGATCGCCAGCAGCGCGTAGGACGAGCCGAACATGACGCCGTCGACGGTGTTCTGGACGAAATCGATCACGGCGCGCCTCCGAGGACCGTTTCGCGTCGACCCGACGGTAATCCGTCCGCAGGCCGGATTGGCTGTAGGTCGGATCAGCGCAGCGTAATCCGACGTTATCGGTCCGGAAACGCATCCCACGGACGGGATGTCGGATTACGCTGCGCCAATCCGACCTACGAAACACGAACCTCCACGCCCCGACAAACGACTACTCCTTCGTTGCTCCGAGGTAGGCCCGGCGGATGACCTCGTCCTCTTCGAGCTCCCCGGGCGAGCCCGAGAAGGTGATCTCGCCGCCTTCGATGAGATAGAACCTGTGGGCCACCTCGAGCGCCATGCGGGCGTTCTGCTCGACCAGCAGGATGGTGGCGCCGTCTTCGTTGAGCTCGCGGATGAGATCGAACACTTCGGCGACGATCAGGGGCGCTAGGCCGAGCGAGGGTTCGTCCATCAGCAGGCAGCGCGGCCGGGTCATGAGCGCGCGCGCGATCGCCAGCATCTGCTGCTCGCCTCCGGAGAGCGTGCCGGCGTCGGCATTGACCCTGGCCTTCAGACCCGGGAAGCGTTCCAGCATCCGCTCCAAATCGGCCATCGCCTCGGCGCGCTCGCTGCCGAGGCGGGTATAGGCGCCGGCGACCAGGTTTTCGCGCACGGTCATGTCCGGGAAGACAAGCCGGTTCTCCGGCACAAGCGCGAGACCCTGCCTGACGACCGCCGTGGAGGAGGCGCCGGTGATGTCGCGGCCTTCGAAGGTGACGCTGCCGCGCCTCGGCCGCAGCAGGCCGGCAATCGTCATCAACAGCGTCGTCTTGCCCGCCCCGTTCGGGCCGAGGACGCAGGTGATCCGGCCCTCGGCCGCCGAGATGTCCACGCCCTTCAGCGCCTCGATCATCCCGTAATTGGTGACGAGCCCCTGGACCTCAAGCATCGGCCGTTCCCAGATAGGCCGTGCGCACCGCCGGATCGCTCCGGATTTCAGCCGGCGCGCCCTCGGCGATCTTCTGCCCGAAATTGAGCACGGCGATCCGGTCCGTCACGCCCATGACGAGCTCCATGACATGCTCGACGAGCAGGATCGTCATGCCGTGGTCGCGCAGCGCCCGGATACGCCCGGCGAGCTGGCCGATCTCCTCCGCGTTCATGCCGGCGGCGGGTTCGTCGAGCAGCAGCAATTTCGGCCTCGCCGCAAGCGCCCGCGCCATCTCCAGCCGCCTCTGCTCGCCGAAGGCGAGATTGCGCGCCAGTTCGTCCGCACGGTCGCCGAGATTGGCGAATTTCAGCAGGTCCCCGGCATAGTCCCGGCCCCGCCGCTGGCCGCCGAGCCAGCGGGCGAACCAGCCGGCATCCCGCTCCTCGACCGAATTCTGCGCCACCCAGAGGTTCTGCCAGACGGTCAGGTCGCCGAAGAGGCGGATGTTCTGGAAGGTGCGGCCGATGCCGGCGGCCACGACCCGGTGCGACGGGGCGTCGGTGATGTCCCGCCCTTCGAAGAGGACAGCGCCCGATGTCGCCGGGAACACACCGCAGATCAGGTTGACGGTGGTGCTCTTGCCGGAGCCGTTGGGGCCGATAAGGCCGAAGATTTCGCCCTGCCCAACGGTCAGGCTGAGGTCGTCGACCGCCCTTACGCCGCCGAAATGCTTGGAGAGGCCCCGGAGTTCAAGCATCGCGGGCGCCGAGCAGCCGCCGCAGCGTGCGCGTGGCGCGGGCGTCGAACAGCCCGTCGGGCCTCACATTCATCGCCAGCACGATGAGCGCCCCGAACAGGAGGTTCCGCCAGTCGCCCATGAAGCGCAGCACCTCCACCAGGAAGCCCTGGATGAAGATCACCGCGATGAGCACCCCGATCACGGAGGAAAGCCCGCCCAGGATCGGGTAGGCGATGGCGAAGGTGGCCAGCACCACGCCGAAATTGAGATGTTCGATATGGGTCGTGTAATGGGCGTAGATGCCCCCGCCGAGCCCGGCGATGAACCCGCCGATGCCCATGGCGGACACCTTGACGGCGGTCAGGTTGATGCCGGCCGACTGGGCGGCGAGTTCGTCTTCTCCCACAGCGCGCAGCACGGAGCCGGCGCGGCTTCTGTCCATCCACCAGAGCGCAACCATCGCGGCGATGACCCAGGCCCAGATGAACAGCGCCACATCCGCCGTGGACCAGCCGTTCTCCGGAAAATAGCGGATCTGCTTGAAGCCTTCCCCGCCGAGCGGGCCGACCTGGATATTGCCCTTGGCGATCTGGTAGTCGAAATTGAACCAGAAAATGCGTACCGCCTCGCCGAAAGCGAGCGTGGCGACCACGAGCATCAGCCCCTTCACGCGCAGCGCCGGGAAGCCGACGATGGTGGCGACGACGGCCGAAACAACGGCCGCGAGCAGCATGGCCGGGACGATGTGCCAGCCGGCGAGCACGGTCAGCATGGCGGCGAGATAGGCGCCGATGGCGAAGAACCCCGCCTGCGCCATGGAGACCTGGCCGGTCAGCAGCACGACATAGGCTGAGAGGCCGAGAAGCGTGTGAACGCCGATCAGCTGCGCCATACCGAAATAAAAATCCACGGCGCGTCAGTCCCTGGTGGAAATGCGGCCGAACAGTCCCTGCGGCCGGAAGGTGAGGAAGACGAACAGCAGCAGCATCACATAGATGTCGCGCTCCGTAACGCCGCGGAAATACTGGAAGACGTTTTCGAACCCGCCCACCAGTATGCCGGCGACGATGGCGCCGGGGATCGAGCCGAGCCCGCCGATGACGGTGACGATGAGCCCCTTGACGGTAAGCGGCAGGGCGAGCAACGGCGAAAGAATGCCGACCGAGGCGCCCACCATCGCGCCCGCCAGCCCGCCGAGCGCGCCTGTGATAACGAAGGTCGCCGCATTGGTGCGCTGCTGGCTGATGCCGCATAGCTGCGCCGCCGAGGGCTGCTGGGCAACCGCGCGCGTCGCGATCCCGAGCCGGGTCCGGTAGAGGACATAGAGCAGGGTCAGCATGGCGATAACGCTGAGCGCGAAGATCATGAGCAGGTCGCCCCGCACCCAGAACGGTTCCAGATCGATCATCACGTCGTCGAACATGGCCGGATAGGGCTCCGGCATGCCCGCCGTGGCGTGTACGACAACTTCGTCGATGAGGATCAGCATGCCCACCGACGCCATCAGCGTGGCGAGCGGCCTTTCCGTGGGGATGAAGCGGAAGCAGCAGATATAGACGATGTAGCCGATGACGCCGGAGGCGGCGGCGGCGCACAGGAACACGACGAGCGCCGGCGCGGACAGAAGCTGGAAGGCGGCCAGACTGGCATAGGCCCCGCCGATGGAGGCGGCGGCATAAGCCAGGTTGATCTTGTGCATCACGCCGAAGATCAGTGTGAAGCCGATCCCGATCAGCGCGTAGATCGACCCGAACATCATGCCGTCCAGCACCGACTGGACCGGGTCGATCACACTCCACCAGAAGTCCGACATGGGGACCGCCTTTCGGCGTCAGGCGCGCGGGCCGCCCGGGGAGGCGGCCCGCTACCCGGTGCTCAGGTGTTCGGGTCGTGCAGCACGGCCCAGTTGCCGTCGGCGGCATGGACATAGACATAGGGCTTGACCGCTTCGCCCTCGTCGGTCCGCTGGATTTCTCCGAGCAGCCCCTTGGTCGTCTTGAGCGAGGCCAGGCCGTCCCGGATCGCCTGGCGGTCGGCCGCGACCGAGTCGGCGGTCGCCTGGATGCCGGCGGCCTCGATGACGTCCTTGAGGATCATCATGATCTCCCAGGCGGCGGCGGAATGCAGGTCGGCGGAGCCGCCCAGCGCCGCGGCGGCGTCGGCGGCCGCGACCGCATCGGGATTAACCGGCGCGAAGGAGGTCGGGATGATGATGCCTTCGGCCTGCTTGGCGCAGCCGTTCAGGGTCTCGAGCGAGGAGGAGGAAGTCAGGCCGACCAGCACTTTGTATTTCACGCGCTGGCGGGCCATTTCCTTCAGCACGCCGCAGGTGGTGAAGGGATGGGCCGAAATGGCGATGATGTCGGCGCCCGCCCGCTTCATCTCACGCACCTGCGTGGTGAAGTTGGTGTCGTTCAACAGCCATTTCGACTCGCCCTTGACCTCGTAGCCGGCGTCGGCCGAGCGCGTCTTCATCACCTTGTACCAGGTGAAGCGCGAATGGGCGAAATCCTCCTCGACGCCGCCATAGACGGACTTGGCGTCCGGATGCTGCGTGGCCAGCCATTCGAACAGGCTCTTGTACATCTGGCTCTCGTTGGGCACATTGCGGAACGCCCATTCCGAAATCTTGGCCAGCCCGCCTTTGATCGCGGTATCGGTGAAGATCGGGAATTGCAGGCCGCTGTCGCCCTCGTCGCCCGCCTTGGCCTGGAGAATGCCGAAAAGCGGCTCGGCGACATTCGAGCAGGTCGGCCCGACGCCCACCACGGCATCGCCGGAAGCGAGCCGGCGCACGACCGAAATGCCTTCCTCGGCATTGCAGCGGTCGTCGTCGAACGAGACTTCGATGGGAGCCATCGAACCGTCGGCGAGCTTGACCCCGCCCGCGTCGTTGATCGCCTTGGCGGCGGCGCGCAATACGGCTTCCGTGTTGATGCCGAAAGAGCGGACGACACCCGACATCGCGCCGAAACCGGCGATCTTGACCGTCCGGTCGGCGGCGTCGGCGACGGTGCCGACCGACATCGCAACGCCCAGGGCTGCGGCGATCGTCAATAGTTTTCTCATGGTCTTAACCTCCCGTTGAAGCTCCGGTTGCACGGATGCCACCTTGCGACACCGCACACCATCGGCGCGTGCCTGTGTCATTGTAGGTTGCGACAATTTGGCGGTCAATCTGCCGTCCCTGCCCGACCGGGGCGCCGCTCTAATGCGTGCAGCGGGCGTGGCGCTCGATGTGGTAGTCCTCGCGCGAGAGGGCGAGGGCGAAGCGTCTCACCGGCCCCTCCAGGCGTTCCGCCGCGGCGCGCGCGCCGGCATTGGCCGCGGCGAGGCGTTCGGCTGCCGCTTCCGCGTTGCGGGCGAGCCTCGCCTCGTCCACCGTCACCATGCGCCGGCCCTCCATCACCATGCGCCCGCCGATCATCACCGATTCCACGCCCGTGCCGTCCTCGCCGTGGACGATCTGGTTCACCGGGTCGTTGAGCGGGACATAGTTGATCTGCCCGAGGTCGAGGAAGACGATATCCGCCTTGGCTCCGGGCTCTATGGCGCCGATGGCGTCGCCGAAGCCGAGCACGCCGGCGCTGCCCTTGGTGGCCAGTGTCAGCACTTCGTCCGTGGAAAGCCAGCGCTCCGGGTCCAGTTCCTGCACGCGCGAGACCATCGAGGCGACCCGCATCGCCTCGAACATGTTGAGATTGTCGGAGCAGGTGCAGGCATCGGTGCCGATCCCGACGCGCACGCCGGCGTCGAGCAGCGCGCGCGCCGCCGCGAGGCCGCTGCCGAGGCGCGCATTGGAGCCGGGATTATGCGCCACCGCGCCGCCCGCATCCCCGATCCGCTGCATGTCGTCCCGGTCGAGCCACACCGCATGCGCGGCCGTGAACTCCGGGCCGAGCACGCCCAGCCGGTCGAGATAGGCGGTCTGGGTCATGCCGTAGAGGCGCACTCCCGTGTGGGCTTGCACCTTCGACTCGCCGAGATGGGTGTGGAAGCCGACGCCATGCTCGGCCGCCGTCTCCTTCGCCGCTTTGAGGAATTCTTCGCTGCAATGGTGGGGAATCGTGGGCGCGAGCGCGAGCCGGACCCGGTCGCGGGAGAACGGCCAGGACCGGAGCGCGCGCTCCCACGACGCGAGGCTGGTCCGGAACGGCTCGACCGCCACCGCTTCCGCATCGCGCCTCTCCGCCTGTGGCAGCGCTTCCAGCAGGCCCGGTATCGCCTGGTAGAAGGTCCGGTCCGCCATCATCGGGGCGACCACGGC
Organism: Alphaproteobacteria bacterium; assembly: GCA_022822125.1. The sequence goes on along the minus strand of JAJECF010000111.1, from coordinate 6,652 downwards.
GCGCATGCCGACATCGGCATAGGCGCGGCCGATGGCCTCCAGCCCGTCGGGCGTGGGCGCAGGGAACTCGAAATTGAGGTCATAGGCGGCGGTGCAGCCCTTGCGCACCATCTCCACCGCGCCGATCAGGGTGGAGAGATATTTGTCCTCGAGCGTGCGGCTGCCGGTGATCCAGGGCGCCGCGTTCAGCAGCAATTCGAGGTTCCAGCGGTCGCCGAAGCTCTTGGCGAGATTGTTGTGGCCATGCGTGTGGGCGTTCACGAGCCCCGGCATCATCAACCGGCCCGCCGCATCGCGGAGCGCCGCCCCCTCGGGCGCGGCCATGCCGGGCGGCCCGATCGAATGAATTGTGTCGCCCTCGACGAGGATGTCGGCAGACTCCGCCGCATGGCGTCCGATGTCGAGCAGCCGTCCGCCGCGAATGATCGTATGCATGGGTTCCGTTCTCCTCGCTGCGGGTTGCGCGCCGCCTATACGATGACCGTCTCTTCGCTTTCGGCGGACCAGGGAAAGAAGACGCGCTCAACGATCACCACGAGCTGGAATAGCGCCACGCCCAGGACCGAGAGCAGGATGAGCGCCCCGAACGCGACCGGCGTTCGGAAGAATGCCGTGGCCGAAACGATGAGGTAGCCGAGCCCCTTGTCGGCATTCACGAATTCGCCCACCACGGCGCCCACAACGGACAGCGCGATCGCGACCTTGAGCCCGCTGAAGATGAACGGGATGGCGTAGGGAATGCGGATCCGGACCAGTTCCTGCATTCTGGACGCCTTGAAGGAGCGGCCGAGTTCGACAAGGTCGGCCGGGACGGACAGAAGCCCGACGGCGACCGCGATGACGAGCGGGAAGAAGGCGACGAGGAAGGTGACGATGACACGGGGCAGTTCCGTCGCGCCCAGCATCACCACAAGGATGGGGGCGAGCGCCACCTTCGGGATCGACTGGGTGAAAACGAGCAGCGGGTAGATGGTGGCCGACGCATAGCGCGAGGAGGTGAGCAGCACCGCGAGCGGCAGGCTGACCAGGATGGAGGCGAAGAACCCGTACATCACGGTGCCGAGCGTGGCGAGGGTGTGGCCGCCGAGCGTGTCTGCGACGGCGAGGCTCTCGGTCCAGATGAGGCTGGGCGCCGGCAGCAGATAGACCGGCAGCGAGAAGGCATGCACAGACGCTTCCCAGACCGCGACGAGGACGATGAGCACCGCCGCCGGGAGGACGATCTCGCTGCTCGTATTCCAGATGCGTCTAAGCCGCCGCCGGGCCGGAGAGACCGGTTTCGTCAGCCCCAAAGATACGGCGTCGAATTCGTCCGGTGCATTCCTGGAATTCACGGCTTCCCTCCATATCGAGCATGCGGGGCCGTTCGATCGGCACATCGACGACCTCCGCGATACGCCCCGGCCGCGGCGACATCACGATGACCCGGTCGGAGAGCAGGACCGCCTCCGTGATCGAATGCGTCACGAACACGATGGTTTTGGGGTTCTCGGTCCAGATCCGCAGCAGTTCCATGCTCATCACCTCGCGCGTCAGCGCGTCGAGCGCCCCGAAGGGTTCGTCCATGAGCAGGATGCCGGGGTCGTGGATCAGCGCCCGGCAGATGGCGGCGCGCTGCTGCATGCCGCCGGAAAGCTCGCGGGGGTAACGGCTTTCGAATCCCTTGAGGCCCACCAGTTCCAGAAGCGCATGCGCCCGCGCCCGCGCGTCGGTCGTCCTCTCGCGCATCAGCCGGAGCGGGAAGAGGACATTGTCGGTTATGTCGGCCCAGGGCAGCAGGGTGGGGCTCTGGAAGACGATGCCGATGTCCCGGCGTGGCTCGGTGACCGCCGTGCCGTCGATTTCGAGCACTCCCTTCGTGGCGCCGACGAGTCCCGCCACAAGGCGCAGCATCGTGGACTTGCCGCAGCCGGACGGCCCGACCAGCGAGACGAATTCGTTGCGCGCCACCTCCAGCGAGACGTCGTGGAGCGCAACGACGCTCCCGCCGTCCCGGGAGTGAAAGACCTTCGAGAGCCCCTCAACCCGGATCATGGCAGGGCTCCCTTCCGGCATGACGCCGCAAGCCGCGATTACGGCACGTGGCTGTGATCGACGGCCTGGCTGTAGTCCCAGCCGGCGTCGAGGTCCTGCGCGTCGGCCACCACCTCATAGGTGAATTTCAGCCGCCCGGCATCGTGCCGCCCGAGACCCGTGGCCGCGGAATGGTCGTTGAAGACGAAGGTGAGCGTGGCGTTCAGGCTGCCCATGCAGTCGTCCAGCGCCACCTCGGGCACCCGCTTCACATGCAGTTCGCAGGCCTCCTCGCGATTGTCGCGGGCCCATTCCATCGCGTTCTTGTTGGCGACCAGGAAACGGCGCACGAGGTCCGGCTTCTCCTCGATCAGATCGTCGCGGGCAATGAGCCCGGTGGCGTAGATCGCGAAGCCCGCCTTGACGAAGGGCAGCACCATGATTTCCTCGCCGGCCTGCTTCGCCGCCTTGTTCTGGTAGTAGTGATGCATCGCGAAGAACGGCGCTGCATCGATTTTCCTGGAGATCAGCAGCGCGGCCATGGCCGATGCGTCCGAGTTGGACCAGACGATCTTCGACGGATCGGTGCCTGCCCGCTCCGCCACCTTGGGGAAATAGACCCGGTGGCTGTTGCCGGGTGTGATGCCGATCTTCTTGCCCTCCAGCCCCTGGAAGGTCTGGATCCCGGAGCTTTTCAGCACGAAGAGCGAATGCGGGGAGTGGGTGTAGGTCTGCATGATCTGCTTGACCGGCACGCCGGCCCGCGCGCGGGCCGTGATGAGCGCGCCGAGGTCGGCAATGCCGAAATCGGCTGCACCGCCCGCGATCTTGGTGACGGTGTCGCCCGAGCCGTATCCGCGTGTGATGGTGATGTCGATGCCCTGGTCTTTCCAGAAGCCTTTGGTCCAGCCGCCGAAATACATGGCGTGCTCACCGGAGGGGATCCAGTCGGTCTGGAGATGCACCTCGTCGGCGGCGCCAAGCGGTCCGGCGGCAAGCAGCATTCCGGCTCCAAGAACGGCGCCCGTGAGCGCGTGGCGACGATGCGGTGAATGCGGTGACTTCATCCGACTCCTCCCGATGCTGCTGGATGACAGGCTTCCGGTGGGCAGGGCATCCGATGGCGACGGCGGGACCGGCTGTCCCGCTCGCATGAACCGGTTATCCGCCTTGTCCGGCCGTTTCCGGCATTGACATCGAGTCGGCGGCTGCCTTCCCCGATTCTTGTCGCCACGCTCCCTTACCTCCCGGGCAGGCCCCGGTGGGGCAATCCGGGAGGCTATCAGGTTATGTCCCTTTCCGCCAACGGGAAGCTTTCGCCGCCGCATGAACACTCCCAAAAGCGATTGCCCTGGACAGCCCTGTCGCCTGGCCCCGTCGCCTGGATTGACACCATCACGGTCCGGGACTAGGGAGGAAGACGCATTTCCCTGCGCGTGGGACAGGCTTTCGTCATGGCATCCGACAACCGGCCGCTGTCGCCGCATATCCAGATTTACCGCCCGCAACTCACCTCCGTTCTGTCCATCGCCCATCGCGGCGCCGGGATTGCGCTGGGTGTAGGCGCGGCGTTCTTCGCATGGTGGCTGCTGGCCGCCGCCTCCGGGCCGGAGGCTTACGGCGCGGCGCAGGCGTTTTTCGGTTCGGTCTTCGGCATCATCGTGCTGGCGGGCTTTTCCTTCGCGTTGTTCTACCATCTCTGCAACGGGATCAGGCATCTGTTCTGGGATGCCGGCATGGGGCTGGAACTCGACCAGGCCTACCGCTCCGGCTGGGCCGTCATCGCGGCGGCCGTTGCGCTGACGGCGGGCGCCTGGATATGGGCGTGCGCCGGCTGAGCGGGGGAGGCAAGACTCATGGAATTCAGGACCTCCGCCAAGGCCGTGCGCGGCCTCGGCTCCGCGCGCGAGGGCGCGGTCCACTGGTGGGCGCAGCGTATGACGGCGCTGGCGCTCGTGCCGCTCACCGTCTGGTTTGCGATCTCGGTCATTCGTCTTGCCGGCGCGGAGCACGGCGCATTCGCGGACTGGCTCGCCTCGCCCTTCAACGCTGTCGCCATGCTGTTGTTCACGATCGCCGGCTTCCACCACGCCGCGCTCGGGCTGCAGGTGGTGCTGGAAGACTATATTTCCGGTGAAGGCCGGCGGGTCGCGGCCATCGTGGCCGTCAAGGGCGCATGCTGGGCGCTTGCCGCCGCTTGCGCCTTCGCCGTCCTCAAGATCGCTCTCGGAGGCTGAGGCGCCCCCATGACCGCTAACGGCAAACCCGCATACGATGTCACCGACCACAGCTACGATGTCGTCGTCGTCGGAGGCGGCGGCTCGGGCTTGCGCGCGACGCTCGGATGCGTCCAGGCCGGTCTGAAGACGGCCTGCGTCACCAAGGTGTTCCCGACCCGCAGCCATACCGTGGCGGCCCAGGGCGGCATCGCGGCCAGCCTTGCGAATATGAGCGAGGACGACTGGCGCTGGCATATGTACGACACGGTGAAGGGCGCCGACTGGCTCGGCGACCAGGACGCCATCGAATATATGTGCCGCAACGCCGTGCCGGCGGTGATCGAGCTCGAGCATTTCGGCATGCCCTTCTCGCGCACGCCGGAAGGCAGGATCTACCAGCGGCCCTTCGGCGGCCATATGAAGAACTGGGGCGAGAGCCCGGCGCAGCGCGCCTGCGCCGCCGCCGACCGGACAGGCCATGCGCTGCTGCACACGCTCTACCAGCAGAGCCTGCGCCATTCGGCGGAGTTCTTCGTCGAATATTTCGCGCTCGACCTCATCATGGGGCCGGAGGGTGAGTGCCGCGGCGTCATCGCCTGGAACCTCGACGACGGCACGATCCACTGCTTCCGGGCGAAGCTGGTGATCCTCGCCACGGGCGGCTACGGGCGCTCCTATTTCTCCTGCACCTCGGCGCATACCTGCACCGGCGACGGCAACGGCATGATCGCGCGCGCGGGCCTGCCGAACCAGGACATGGAGTTCGTGCAATTCCACCCGACGGGGATTTACGGCGCCGGCTGCCTCATCACCGAAGGCGCGCGCGGCGAGGGCGGCTATCTCACCAATTCGGAGGGCGAGCGTTTCATGGAGCGCTATGCGCCGACGGCGCGCGACCTCGCTTCGCGTGATGTCGTTTCGCGCTCCATGACCGTCGAAATCCTGGAAGGCCGCGGCGTGGGCGCGGGCAGTGACCATATCTTCCTGCATCTGGAGCATCTGGGCGGCGATGTGCTGCAGCGCCGGCTGCCCGGCATCACCGAAACGGCGCGCATCTTCGCCGGCGTCGATGCCTCCCGCGAGCCGATTCCGGTGCTGCCGACGGTCCATTACAATATGGGCGGTATCCCCACCAATTATCACGGCGAGGTGTTGAGCCCGACTGCCGACGACCCGGACCGGGTCGTGCCGGGGCTGATGGCGGTCGGCGAATGCGCGTCCGTCTCCGTGCATGGCGCGAACCGGCTCGGCTGCAACTCGCTGCTCGATCTTGTCGTGTTCGGGCGCGCGGCGGGGCTGCGCGCGGCCGAGATGGTGGACGGGTCGGGCGCCGTGCCGGACGCGCCGGCGGATGCGGCCGACCGGCCGCTCGCCAGGCTCGACCGCCTGCGCCATGCCTCCGGCTCGCTGATGACCGGCGATATCCGCAGCGGCATGCAGCGCATCATGCAGAACAACGCTGCCGTATTCCGCGACCAGAAGGTGCTGGAGGAAGGCTGCCGCCAGATGGACCAGTCGGCCGCCAGCCTCGCGGACATCAAGCTCTCGGACCGGTCGATGATCTGGAATTCGGACCTAGTCGAGGCGCTCGAACTCGAGAATCTGATGGTCTGCTCCATGTCCACCATGTTTTCCGCCGAGGCGCGCAAGGAGAGCCGGGGCGCGCATGCCCGCGAGGACCTGCCGGATCGCGACGACGAAAACTGGATGGTCCACACGCTCGCGCGCTGCGACGAGGACCTGAAGGTCGCGCTCTCCTACCGCCCGGTGCATGATTACACCCTGACCGGCGAGGTGGACTATATCCCGCCCGTCGAGCGCGTTTACTAAGCGAGAACGGCAACGCCCATGGCCCAACTCACCCTGCCGAAGAACTCCAGGGTCGGCGCCGGCAAGAGCTGGCCCGCGCCCGCCGGCGCCGGGAGGACGCGGCGCTTCACGGTCTATCGCTGGTCGCCGGACGACGGCGGCAACCCCCGCATCGACAGCTACGATGTGGATATGGACAGCTGCGGGCCGATGGTTCTGGACGCGCTCATCAAGATCAAGAACGAGATCGACTCGACGCTCACCTTCCGCCGGTCCTGCCGCGAGGGCATTTGCGGGTCCTGCGCGATGAATATCGACGGAACCAACACGCTCGCCTGCACCCAGGCCATCGACGACATTCGCGGCGATGTGAAGATCTACCCGCTGCCGCATCTCCGTGTGGTCAAGGACCTGGTGCCGGACCTGAACCAGGCCTATGCGCAGCTTGCCTCCGTCGAACCCTGGCTGAAGACGGTGAGCGCGCCGCCGGAGCGCGAACGCCTGCAGTCGGAAGAGGACCGGGCGAAGCTGGACGGGCTCTGGGAGTGCATTCTCTGCTTCTGCTGCGCCACGAGCTGCCCGAGCTACTGGTGGAACGGCGAGCGCTATCT
>JAJECF010000022.1 GCA_022822125.1 Alphaproteobacteria bacterium | reverse complement strand
GCCGCTCAACAAGAAGTACCCGCTGAAGGAGCTGATCCCGGCCTGCCGCGACTATCCCGGCGTCCACAACGCGCGGCGCATCACCTTCGAGTACGTCATGCTGAAGGACGTCAACGACTCCCCGGCGGACGCGCGCGAGCTGATCCGCCTGCTCGCGGGGATCCCGGCCAAGATCAACCTGATCCCCTTCAACCCTTGGCCCGGCGCGCCTTTCGAGTGCTCGACGCCCGAGGCGATCGAGCGCTTCGCCCGGATCCTGAACGACGCCTGCCTTTCCGCCCCGGTGCGCACGCCGCGCGGTCAGGACATTATGGCCGCCTGCGGCCAGCTCAAGAGCGCGAGCCGGCGGCTCAAGGCCGCCGAGCGGGCCGCAGAGGGAGCCGCCGAGGGAGCCGCCGAGGGCGCCGGCGCGACCGCCCCCACCTGAGCACCCCGGCGGACTTACGCTCCCTTAACCCTGTCCTGCCAAGTTGGCCGATCTTCGGAGACGAGGAGAGAAGCCATGGAACTGGCCCCCGGCGCCGATCACGTCGGCTTGACCACTTACCTGCTGGCCTTCGCGATGGCGGCCATCTGCGGTTTTGCCGCCTCCGCCTTCATGTTCTGGGCGCTGCCCCGCCGGTCGCTGACGCCGCCGGTGTTCAAGGCCATCATCGCCGGCGAGTTCGTGGTCGTGACGGCCGTGGTCTTCTACGTCGCGATCAGCCTGGCCGGCCTGTCGCGCGTGGTGGTGCAGTAGGTCCCGCAGAAGGGCGGGCGCCTTACGTGGCGTAGCTGACGTTGGGCAGCTTCGGGCCGATGTGGCCGACGATGCCCTTGCGGGTCTTCCCGTCGGGATGGAAGAACAGGCGCCACAGCCCCGGCGTGACCGGGACGTGCCAGGAAAACACCCGGGTCTCGCCGTCGGGGCAGCGGAAGCTGTGCTGGGCCTCGAAGCGCTGCAGGGTGACCTGGCTCTCCGGGTCGCAGTCGGGGATCGCGCTGCGCTCGAACGGCCCGTCACGCCAGCCCACGAAGCAGTCGTTGACCTGACAGAGCCGGCGCAGCACCTGGCGCAGGTGCGGGTCGCCGCGCTCGATGCCGCGGAGCTGATCCTCGACCCGCGGGCAGAAGTCCAGCCCCGGAAACAGCTCGCGCCGCCGTTCCCAGAGGTCGGCGCCGCTCTCCAGCTCGGCGCGTTGCCGGGCGCCCAGCCAGTCCCTGTGCCCGGCGACGTGGCCTGGGGCGCAGGCGTGGCGGACGCGGGCTTCGCCCTCGACCAGATCGGCGGCCTCGTCCAGCGAGAGGACTCTGACCTCGAGCGTTTCCTGGTTCCAGTCCTCGCCCGAGGGGATGCTGACCGCCAGCCCGTCGAGCACGTGGGCGGCGGAGAGCCCCTTGGCCTCGCGCTCGGCGTGGAAGTACTCGGAGATTCCGAGCCGCTCCTCCGCTTCGGCCCCCAGGACCCTCTCGGTGAAGGGGCCATAGGTCGCCATGGCGAGGAACTTGCGCCGCAGATCGATGTCGACCTGGGGATCGTGGGTCCAATGCCACAGCGAGTAGCCGTCGGAGAGCTCCTGCTCGACCGCGTTCTCGGGCAGCAGGAGCATCCGGCTGGCCCCGGCGCTCTGGGCCAGATGGCAGGTATGGATCAACGCGAGCATCCAGTCCCGCGCCGGCTCCACCGCGGGCGCCGGATCGAGGGAGAGCTCGTTGAGGACCAGCTCCGCCGTCATGCCGCGCTACGCGACCTGGGGGGCGGGGAACAGGAGCGCGCTGGCGGCCTTGTCCCACTGATCGAAGAAGCCGTCCGGCCAGCGGTCGAGACGGCCGTTCTGGTCGATCGCGATGGCCGTGACCGCGGCCTGGGCGACGTCGTCCACGGCCGTGCGCTCGAAGAAATAGAGCTTGATCTTGTCCGGCGCCGCCGAGCCCTCGTGGACCGCCAGGCGCATGCCGTTCAGCAGGTGGTCGCTGTGGGTCTCGACCAGGATCTGGACCCCGCCCGCCGCCGCCCGGGCGAAGAGCATGCCGAGACCCATCTGGCCCTGGGGATGGAGGTGGGCCTCGGGGTTCTCGATCAGGATCAGGGACCCGGGCTTGGCCGCCAGGACGGCGACCAGGATCGGCAGGGTATAGGTCAGGCCGAAGCCGACGTTGGTCGCCCGGAACTCGTTGCTGACCGCGCGGTCGGTGACGAAGGAGTAGCGCAGGTGCACCAGGTCGACCTGGTCGATCGCCTGGGTATGGATCCGGGTGCCCGGCGAAATGGTCGCGGTCCAGGCCTCGACCTGGTCGGCCAGGGCCTCGGAACTGGCTTCCGGGTGGGCCAGCGCCGGCACGCCGATCGGCTCGCGCCCATGGACCTCGAGGAAATGGGCGGTGAACTCGCCCTTGGCGCCCAGTTGGTGGCGCCGCCGGACCTGGTCGTCGGACACGCCGAAGGTGGTGCGCGGCCCCAGGCGCTCGGCCTGGACGTATTGGAAGTCCGAGGTGAACAGCGCCTGCTCGAAGACCCCGTCGCCCGCCTCGGCCTCGATCAGGTCGAGCATGTCGTTGCTCGCCCCGGCGTCGAACCGCCAGGCGGCCTTGCCGCCGTCCGCGAAGCCGAGGGCGATGCCGATCTCCTCCTCGGCGGCGCCGGCGAAGAGCGCGTCCTGGGCCGTGCCGATCCTGACCAGGGCCCCGTTCAGGGTGACGCCGGCCTCGGCGAGCAGCGACTGGTCATGGGACTGGCGCAGCAGGAGCAGGGACTGGATGACCGAAGACTTCCCCATGCCGTTCATGCCGGCCAGAAGCGTCAGGTTCTGGAGGGGAAGTTCTTGCGACTCGAAGCATTTGAAGTTGTTAAGCTTCAAATGTGAGATCATTCAAGTGCTCCCTGGACTAGATTTTCTATTTCGCGAAAGCGCTTTTTTACGTGGGCAACACTACCGGTTGCATGGGATAGCGCTTTATTGAAGGCGTCGTTATTCAATAATAGCTTGATGAATTCCTGGTTAAGCACCTCGCGCCGGCCGATCAGCTCTGCCAGCCGGTCGGCTTCGAGCCCGGCGAGGCAGACGCTCCAAACCTCGAACAGCGCTTTGTTGAAAGCCGCCGGCGGGTCTTGGCGCCGGAAGGCCCGGTCGCCGAAGATCGCTTGGGCGGCGGAGAGCGCCCGCTGGAAATCGCCGCGCAGCCGCTTCAGCGTCTTGCCGTCGACCTGGTTGAGTTGCGCCATCTGCTCGGCCAGGAAGGCGTCGAAGTCGCCGGCCTGATAGTCGCTCCAGGGGGCCATGCGGAACGCCAGGAAGCGCAGGACGCAGGCCTGGTCGCCGAGCTCCCGGTCGGCCAGCCCTTCGCCGGCCACCGCCCTGAAGTCCTTGGAGCCCGCGAGCAGCTTCAGGAAGCGGGTCGCCTGGCCCCGGTGCAGGGCGTGACGGATCTGTTGGGCGCCGAGCGGCCGGCCCCCGGTATTGATCCGCCGGAACAGGTTGAACTTGACCGCCGAGGGACAGCCTTCGCGCAGCAGGAAGGCGGTCACCTGGGTCTCCAGGATGCGCCGCTGGAAGTGCCGCGGCAGGGCGTCGAAGGTCTTGCCGTTCAGGTCGCCGTGGTACTCGAGGCCGCGCAGCTTGAGCTTCTTCTCGACCACGAAGGCCTTGAGGGCCGTCAGGCGCTGCAGCCCGTCGACCACCAGCCAGTGCCGGTCGTCGCTGGCGTCGAAGTAGAAGGCCGGGATCGGCAGGCGGATCAGCAGGGACTCGATCAGGCGGCTCTGGTCGGCCGCGGACCAGAGGCCCGCCTTGGGCTGGAAGTCGGGATAGAGATCGATCCCCCCCTTGGCCAACCGCGAGACCAGGTTATCGAGGGGAAGCGGCTTGCCGTCCATGCGCAGGCGCGTCGCGTCCAGGGGCTCGACGCCCTTGGCCGGGCCGCCGCCGTCAAGGGTCTCGGGTTCGACGTCGGGGAGACTGTCGGGGACTTCACTGCGCCGCATCAGCGCTCGGACCGAAGGTCGTGGACGAAGGGGCCATCTGGCCTAGCGCGCGGTAAAGAAATCCTTACCGGGCCGCCGGCCCCGGGCGATCGCCTCGCTTGTCTCGCCGCCGCCCTTGCCTATACTCCCGGCCGGCCCGCGCCGGCGGGGCCGGACTCTGTTGGGGGGTAGGTGCGATGAGCGAAGTGAAGAAAGTCGTGCTGGCCTATTCGGGCGGGCTCGACACCTCGGTGATCCTCAAGTGGCTGAAGGAGACCTACGACTGCGAGGTCGTGACCTTCACCGCCGACCTGGGCCAGGGCGAGGAGCTGGAGCCGGCCCAGCGCAAGGCGGAGATGTTCGGCGTCAAGGAGATCTTCATCGAGGACCTGCGCGAGGACTTCGTGCGCGACTACGTCTTCCCGATGTTCCGGGCCAACACGCTCTACGAGGGCACCTATTTGCTCGGCACCTCGATCGCGCGCCCGCTGATCGCCAAGCGGCAGATCGAGATCGCCCGCCAGACCGGGGCGGACGCCGTGGCCCACGGCGCGACCGGCAAGGGCAACGACCAGGTGCGCTTCGAGCTCAGCTACTACGCCCTCAACCCCGACATCAAGGTGATCTCGCCCTGGCGCGAGTGGGACCTGACCAGCCGGACCCGGCTGATCGACTTCGCCGAGAAGCACCAGATCCCGATCGCCAAGGACAAGCGCGGCGAGGCGCCCTTCTCGGTCGACGCGAACCTGCTGCACATCTCGGCCGAGGGCAAGGTGCTGGAGGATCCCTGGCAGCCGCCCGAGGAGTACGTCTTCTCGCGCACCGTGGCGCCGGAGGACGCGCCGGACAAGCCGACCGAGGTGGACATCGGCTTCGAAGGCGGCGACCCGGTGTCGGTCGACGGCGAGGCGCTCTCGCCGGCCGCGCTGCTGACCCGCCTGAACGAGCTGGGCGGCGCCCACGGCGTCGGCCGGCTCGACCTGGTCGAGAACCGCTTCGTCGGCATGAAGAGCCGGGGGATCTACGAGACCCCGGGCGGCACCGTCCTGCTGCACGCCCACCGCGCCATGGAATCGATCACCCTCGACCGGGGCGCGGCCCACCTCAAGGACGAGGTCATGCCGCGCTACGCCGAGCTGATCTACAACGGCTTCTGGTTCTCGCCCGAGCGCGAGATGCTGCAGGCGCTGATCGACCGCAGCCAGGAGCACGTGACCGGGACCGTGCGGCTCAAGCTCTACAAGGGTTCGGTCACCGTGCTCGGGCGCAAGTCCCCGCTCAGCCTCTACAGCGAGGCCCACGTCACCTTCGAGGAAGACCAGGTCTACGACCAGCGCGATGCCGAGGGCTTCATCAAGCTGAACGCGCTGCGCCTGCGCCTCGAAGGCCTGATGGGGCGTTGACGGGCGGGTCCGGCGCTTCCCGGCCGCCGGCTGGCATCCTATATTGAGGCATGGTTCCCCGCCGTTCCCGGCAGGAGGCTCCCATGGACGCGACGGCGGACTACATCCGGGAAGGACTCGGCAAGCTCAAGGGGCTGCCGGCCCCGGTCGCCGACTGGCGTGTCCGGACCGGGGAAGACTGGGTGGGCGACCTCGCCGTCTGGGTCTGGCCCGTGCTCGCCGAGGAGGACACCGATTTCGACACCTGCGCGGTACTGCGCGAACAGGTACGGGACGAGGTATCCCGGTTGACGCGTGCCCGGACCGGCGAGCCTCTATGGGCCTTCGTCCGTTTCCTCTGGCCTTCCGACATCGAGGACGGTTTTTGAGCTACCACACCGACCTGCTGGAGCAGGCGGAGCATCTGGCCGGGCGGGAGCGGAGACGACCCAGGCAGGCCAGCCTGCGCCGGTCCGTTTCGGCGTCCTATTACGCGCTCTTTCACCTGCTGATCGACGAGGCCGTCGGCCGCATGTTTCGCGGTAACGACCGTGCTGCCCTGCGGGATTGCATGGCGCGGGCCTTTGGCCACCGCGACATGCTCGGGGTGGCCAGGCAGTTCGCCAGCAACGGCATCGCGCCGAAACTCGATCCCGCCCTGAACGGTCTGTCGCTCCCGCCGGAACTCGTCACCGTCGCAAAGACCTTTCTCGATCTCCAGCAAGCTCGGCACGAAGCCGACTACGACCGCGCGGCCCGCTTTACGCGCCCGCAGGCTCTCGAGCTCTTCCAGCAGGCGCGCCAGGCGTTCTCGGACTGGCGGCAGGTGCGCGGCAGCCCCCAGGCCGATGCGTTCCTTGCAGCCCTGCTGGCTTATGGCTCCCTCCGCGGGGGCTGACCGTCCGCGCTCAGCCTCCGCCCTCCGCGCGCAGCAGGATGTCGCCGTACCAGGCGCGGGCGCGCTGGCGGCTGTTGTCGGCGTCGGTCATCACGGCGATGCCTTCCAGTTCGTCCACCTCGCGGCCGAACAGGCGGCGGAAATCCTCGCGGAGATTGCGCCGGTAGCGCCGCCATTCGCCGGCCCGGCCCGGCCCGGATTCGACCGCCACCATCCGCACCTTGGAGGTGAAGGGGTTGGGCCAGTCCGCGCCGACGGGCGCGCTTCCCGACCAGACATAGGAAATCGCGATCGGCAGCGCGAACAGCCCCTCGCCCGGCGCCACGACATAGACCCGGGCCGCGAAATCGTCGCCCGCCTTGACGCGCTCGTCCGGCACGTCGAGCGGCGCCTCGATGCGCCAGCGCCATTCCAGCACCGGGCGCGCCGCCAGGTCGATCCCGCGCTCCAGATAGAGGCTGGACGCGCCGGCCTCGCTCACCGCTTCGAGCGCCTTCCCGGCCCCCGCCTCCACGATCCGGTAGCGCGTCTCGCCCTCGAAATGCCGGACCTGCCAGCCTTCCATGTCGCCGGCCGAGAAGCGGCCCACCACCAGCGGCTCCGCCCGGACCGGCAGGGCGGCGAGGAGCAGGGCGGCGAGGAGGACAGGGCGGAGCATCGCCGCCCCTCCATAATGCAGCCCGCGCCCGCCGTCACGCGTCTGCGGCAAAGCGGTCCGGCGAGCAGGCAAGTCCTTCCGCCCGGGGGCGTTTCGCTTTAGCATCGGGCGCATCCCCTGCCGGAGGTGCCGCCGCCCCATGTTCGAGATCGAGATCGTCCCCGCGCTGTCGGACAATTACGTCTATATCGCCCATGACGCCGCCTCCGGCGCGACGGCCGTGGTGGACCCAGCGGAGGCCGCGCCCGTGATCGCTGCGCTGGAGCGGCGGGGACTCACGCTCACCCATATCCTCAACACGCACCATCATTTCGACCATATCGGCGGCAATGCCGAACTGGTGGAACGCTACGGCGCGCCGGTGATCGGGCCGAGGGCGGACAGCGCGCGCATTCCGGGCCTCGATGTCGAGGTCGGCGAGGGCGACAGCTACACGGTCGGCGCCGAGACTGCGCGCGTGTTCGACGTGCCGGGCCACACCAGCGGCCATATCGCCTTCTGGTTCGAGGAGAGCCGGGCGCTGTTTTGCGGCGACACGCTGTTCGCGCTCGGCTGCGGGCGGATGTTCGAGGGCACGGCGGAGCAGTTCTGGTCCTCGCTCGGCAAGCTGCGCGCGCTGCCCGACGACACGCGCGTCTATTGCGGGCATGAATACACCCAGTCCAATGCGCGCTTCGCCCTTTCTGTGGATCCGGACAATGAGGCGCTCCAGGCGGCCTGCCGGCGGGTGGACGACCTCCGCTCGCGCGGCGAACGGACGATCCCCTCGGAGCTCGGCGAGGAAAAGCTGGCCAATCCCTTCCTGCGCGCCGACGACCCGGCCATGCAGCGCCTGGTGGGCATGGAGGGCGCGGCGCCGGAGGCCGTCTTCGCGGAAATCCGCCGCCGCAAGGACAATTTTTGATCCGCGACGAACCCTTGTCGGGCGCAGGCCCCGTGCTGTTCGACGCGGTGCTGACGCCGCACCGCTCGCTGCCGCCTGCGGGCTTCCGCCTGCTGGTCGGCGGGCTCGTCGCGCTCGCCTGCCTGGCGGGCCTGCTGTTCCTCCTGCTCGGCGCCTGGCCGGTGCTGGGTTTCTTCGGCCTCGATATCGCGCTGCTCGCGCTCTGCTTCCACCTGAATTACCGCCAGGGACGGCGGCGCGAGCGGCTCCGGCTTACCCCCAACGCGCTGACCGTGGAGCGCATGAGCGCCGCCGGCAGGGTGGAGCAGGTGCGCCTGCCGCCCTGGTGGCTCCGGGTCGAGATCGACCGGAGCGGCGCGCGGCCGGGGCCGCTGACGCTCGCCACGCACGGACGGCGCGAAACGGTGGGTGCGTTCCTGGCGCCTTATGAGCGGGTCGAGGTTGCGGAAGCGCTCCGGCAGGCGCTCGCTCCGCTCCGCGCCGGATGAGCGATCCCGGACCGGTTCCGCCGCGCTTCGAGCGCTTCGAAGGCGCCGAAGGGCTGTCGCTCGCCGCCGACATACTGGGCGATGACGACCGCCCGACCGTGCTGCTGGCGCATGGCGGCGGGCAGACGCGTCATGCCTGGGGCGGGGCGGCGCTGGCGCTGGCGCTCCGGGGCTGGCGGGCCGTCAGCCTCGACCAGCGCGGCCATGGCGACAGCGACCGCTCGCCGGACGGGCATTACCTGATCGGGCATTTCGGGGCGGACCTGCGCGCCGTCGCCCGCCGGCTCGACCGGCCGGTGGTCGTCGGCGCCTCGCTCGGCGGCATCGCTTCGCTGATCGCCGAGGGCGAGTCGCCGGAGCCGGTGCTGCGCGCTATCGTGCTGGTGGACATCACGCCGCGCGTGCGGCCGGAAGGCGCGGCGCGCGTCGTCGATTTCATGAAGGCCCATGTCGAGACCGGCTTCGGCTCGCTGGAGGAGGCGGCCGACGCCGTCGCCGCCTACCTGCCGAACCGCCGCCGCCCGCGCGACCTTTCCGGCCTGCGCAAGAACCTGCGCGAAGGCGCGGACGGGCGCTGGTACTGGCACTGGGACCCGGCCTTCATCACGGATGTGCGCGACCGCCAGGAGGACCGCGACCCGGAGCGGCTGGAGGCCTGCGCGCGCGTGCTCGCCCGCCGGCGCACGCCGACCCTGCTGGTGCGCGGCGGCAGCAGCGACCTGGTGACCGAAGCGGAAGCGCGCGCTTTCCTGGACCTCGCGCCGCATGCGCGTTTCGTCGATGTCTCCGGCGCGGGCCACATGGTCGCCGGCGACCGGAACGACGCCTTCAACACCGCCATCATCCGCTTCCTGCGCGATTTGCCCTGAGCCGCCGGACGGGGTTGAATGCGCGCCGCCCCTCGCGGCAGCCCATTCCCGGAGACATGCCCATGCCGGACACCCCCGCAGAACGCCCCAATTTCGACATTGCCGCCGCCCTTGAGGACGCCGAGGCCCGCTTCGCCGAGGCCAACCCGACCAGCGCCGGCCTCTATGAGCAGGCCTGCCGCGCCATGCCCGGCGGCAACACCCGCACCGTGCTCTACTACCCGCCCTTCCCGGTCTCGCTCGCGCGCGGCGACGGCTGCTATGTCGAGGATGCGGACGGCCACCGCTATGCGGATTTCGTCGTCGAGCAGACCGCCGGCATTTACGGCCATTCGGAGCCCGCGATCCAGCGCGCCATCTCCTCCGCGCTCGCCCAGGGCATCACGCTGGGCGGCCCGACGCCGCGCGAGGGCCGGCTGGCGGAGATCATGTGCGCGCGCTTCCCCTCGCTCGACATGGTGCGCTTCACCAATTCCGGTACCGAGGCGAACCTGATGGCGCTGAGCGCGGCGCGCGCCTTCACCGGGCGCACGGGCATTCTCGCCTTCGAGGGCAGCTATCACGGCAGCGTGCTGTCCTTCGGCGCTTACGGCAACCGGATGAATGTGCCCTTCGACTGGATCATGGGGCGCTATAACGACATGGAGGCCATGCGCGCGCTCATCGAGGAGAACAGGGACAGTCTCGCCGCCATCATCATCGAGCCGATGACCGGCAGCGGCGGCTGCATTCCGGCCGAGCCCGAATTCCTGCAAATGCTGCGCGATGCGGCCGACGAGCACGGCATCATCCTGCAATTCGACGAGGTGATGACCTCGCGCCTCGGCCCCGGCGGCCTGCAGAAGGTGCATGGCATCACCCCGGACATGACCTCCTTCGGCAAGTATCTGGGCGGCGGCCTCACCTTCGGCGCCGTCGGCGGCAAGGAGGAGGTGATGGCGCGCTTCGACCCGCGCGCGCCCGGCCATTTCGGCCATGCGGGCACCTTCAACAACAATGTGCTGACCATGCAGGCGGCGATCGCAGGGCTGACGGAAGTGTACACCGAGAAGGCGGCGGAGGAGATCAACGCCCAGGGGGACCTGCTGCGCCACCGTCTGAACAATGCCGCCGAGACCCGCAACCTGCCCGTGCAGGTGACCGGCTACGGCTCCATGATGATGTTCCACCCGACCGACGCCGACCTCACCGGCCCGACCGACACCGACGCCGCGCCGAAGGAAGCCCGCGCCCTCTTCCACCTGGAGATGATGGCCCGCGCCCATTATGTGTCGAGGCGCGGCATGATGGTCCTCTCGCTGCCCATGGGCCCGAAGGAATTCGACGGCCTCGTGGCCGCCTTCGAGGATATTCTGGACACTTACGGGGCGCTGTTCTGAGGAGCGCCTCCCGCCGGCCGATAAATGTCAGGGCCGGCCGGCAGCTTTTCTGAGCGCGCCGTCGAAATCGGGATGCATGGAACTCTCGTTCACGGGCGTTGGCCTGTCCCGCGTTTATGATACACCGAACGGCAAGCGAAGTGGGGGCCGGCATGAAATACGATGTCATCGTCATCGGCGGCGGGTTGCACGGGTGCAGCACGGCTTACCACCTGGCCGTCCGCGAACCGGGGCTGCGCATTGCGGTGGTGGAGCGCGACCCGGCCTATGAGCATGCCGCCTCGATCCGCTCGACGGCCGGCCTGCGCGTCATGTTTTCGCAGGAAGAGAATGTGCGCATGTCGCAATACGGCCACGAATTCTATCGCGGCTTCGAGGACACGATGGCCGTGGACGGCGAGCCGGCCAGCGCGTCCTTCCGCCGGCAGGGCTATCTCTTCATCGCCAACTCCGCTGCGGCCGCGGCCGCCATGCGCGAGAATCACGCGCTGCAGACAAGCCTCGGCTGCCATGTCGATCTCCTCGACGCGGCGGGCCTGGCGGCGCACTTCCCCTCGCTGCGCACGGAGGACGCGGTTTGCGCCACCCATTCGCCCGGCGACGGCTGGATCGATTCCCACGCCGCGCTCATGGCGCTGCGGCGCAAGATTAGGGCGCTCGGTGTGGGGTATATCGCTGACACCGTCACCGGGCTGGACGTCTCCTCCGGCCTGGTCCGCTCGGTCGCGCTGGAAAGCGGCGAGGTGCTGGAGGGCGGCCTTGTCGTCAACAATGCCGGCGCCTGGGCGCATGAAATCTGCGCCATGATCGGCCTCGACATACCCGTGCGCCCGATGCCGCGCACGACCTGGTATTTCGAATGCCGGGCGGAGATCGAGCCGATGCCGCTCACCATCGACGGGCAGACGATCAGCTTCCGGCCCGAGGGCGCGGGCTTCATTACCGGCATATCCGACTATGAGCGCGCCGGCGATTTCGACTGGGAGCCGGACCTGGAGGCGTTCGAAAGCACGGCCTGGCCGCGCCTCGCGCACCGCCTGCCGGCCTTCGAGGCAATCCGGCTGCGGAACGCCTGGGCCTGCCACTACGCCTACAACATCTTCGACGGCAACATGATTATCGGCGCATGGCCGGGCGCGCCGGAGAATTTCCTCATCGCCACCGGATTTTCCGGCCACGGCCTCCAGCATGCGCCGGCGGCGGGCCGGGCGCTGTCGGAACTGATCCTCGACGGCGGCTTCGCGACCATCGACCTCGACCGTTTCCATTGTCGGCGCGTCCCCGAAAACAGGCGCGAACCCGAGCGCGGCGTCACCGCCTGATATCAGCGGTCATTGATCGGAACCGATGACGCGGCGCCTCCCTGCCGTAGCCCCGGTCCTTCGTCCTCGTCCCGAGTAGCGGCACCAGCCTCGTATCGAGGGGGCCGGATGTCGGCGGGACGATCCTTCGATACGCCTCCCTCCGGTCGGCTACTCAGGATGAGGAGAGGCGGGGGTGCCGGGCGGCATTTGCCCGTGAGTTTCAACCCGGCGCCGTTGGTATAATGCCAGCGGTCATTGATCGGAACCGATGACGCGGCACCTCCCTACCGCAGCCCGGGTCCTTCGTCCTCATCCTGAGTAGCGACCGCGCCAGCGGGCGCGTATCGAAGGATGCCCCGCCGTCCCCTTCGGCAAGCTCAGGACAGGCTCTCGATACGCGGCTGGCGTTGCTACTCGGGA
>JAJECF010000028.1 GCA_022822125.1 Alphaproteobacteria bacterium | reverse complement strand
TCCCGAGTAGCGGCGCCAGCCGCGTATCGAGAGCCTGTCCTGAGCCTGTCGAAGGGGACGGCGGGGCATCCTTCGATACGCGCCCGCTGGCGCGGTCGCTACTCAGGATGAGGACGAAGGACCCGGGCTGCGGTAGGGAGGCGCCGCGCCGTCGGTTCCGATCAACGACCGTTGGTATCAGATTCCGGGTGCTTCTTTCGGGCATCGGCCTTGACGGTGTCGCCATCGACGACGCGGACCACAGGCCAGGAACAGTCGGCTGCAGACAGGGCACGGTGGTGAGGGGGTGGGGCGAAGACCGGCGCCGCTTGCCGCCGCGATTTGACAACATGCAGCGGTTTGCGCCTAACTGCTGCGGCGGTGCCGGGAATCGACACGCGCCGCCTTCGTGCATTCGGCGCGCGGCTCGCGCGCATGGTACCGATCACTGTGGGGAAGCCAGAATGAGAACCAAATCGACAATCGCCGCAGCGCTGTTCGTCGGACTCGGCGCATACGGCCTGCCTGCGAGCGCAGAGCAGTGGAGCATGGCCACGCCGTGGGGCGGCGGGCCGCTGCTCGAATACAACGCCAAGGGCATCGCCAAGGAAATCGGGTTCCTCACCAATGGCGAGATCGAGGTCGAGGTGTTCCCGGGCGGTACGCTCGGCAAGGCGCTCAAGGTGACCGACACGGTGCGCAAGGGCGTCGCGCAGATCGGCCATAACTGGGCCGGCTATGACTGGGGCATCGATCGGACCGGCGTGTTGTTCGGCGGCTTCGCCGGCACCATGGAACACGAGAAGATGATCCACTGGATGTTCCGCGGCGGCGGCGCCGACCTGCTGATGGAGTGGCGCCTGGACAAGTTCGGCATTGCCTCCATTCCCTGCGGTTCCGCGCCTCCCGAGGTGTTCATGCACAGCCACAAGCGTGTGACCTCGCTGGCCGACTATGAGGGCATGAAGGTGCGCACGTCCGGCGCCTGGGCCGAGATCGCGCAGACGCTCGGCGCGTCCACGGTCATCCTGCCCGGCGCCGAGGTCTATCCGGCGCTCGAGCGCAAGGTGGTGGACGGCATCGAGTGGGGCACGCCGTGGATGAACGAGTCGGCCGGCTACGAGAAGATCGCCAAATATATCGTCGTGCCCGGCATCCATCAGCCGACCGCGTTCCACGAGTGCCAGATCAACAAGGCCGCCTGGGACAGCCTCTCCGATCGCAACAAGATGTTGCTTCAGCGCGCGGGTGAGCGCATGACGTTCAACTTCTGGATGGAAATCGGCCACCAGGACGCGCCGTCCTTCCAGAACTTCTTGAAGTCGGGCAATGAAGTCGTGGATCTCGATGCGGACTTCATCGCCAAGGCCAAGGCCGCCACGGATGAGTGGGCCGCCGAGCAGGCCGGCGAGAACGAGTGGTTCGCGCGCGTCTGGAAGAGCCAGCAGGACTACGCCGCGACGTGGTCCGAGGCGCACCGCTACCGCTAGCAGCGTCCAAGCCGGGCGGACCGTCAGGCCCGCCCGGCGCGTCCAGTCCGCCTCAGCGATGAGGGATGACACGGCATGGTTGCCCTCATCAGGGGAATAGAGCGCCTCTCGCAGTATCTGGGCGTGATCGGCGCCTGGGTCATGGCGCCGCTCATCCTGTCCATGGTCTATGAGGTGCTGGCGCGCCACCTGTTCGATGCGCCGACCTTCTGGGCCTATGAGGTGGGCTACATGCTGGCGGGCACCTGCTATCTGTGCGGCATGGCGTATTGCATGAAGGAGCGCGGCCACATCCGCGTCGACTTCATCTATGACAATATCGGGCCGAAGGGCCGGGCGGCGGTGGATGTCTGCGGCTTCGTGTTCCTGATGTTGCCGGGCGCGATCTGGGTCACCTTCGGACTCCATGAATACGCCTGGGAGGCATTTGAAAGCGGCGAAGTTTCCGGTGAATCCGCCTGGAATCCGGTGATCTGGCCGTTCAGGACGGTCTGGTTCATCGCCTTCGCGGTGCTGTGCCTGCAGGCGTTCGCCGAACTTCTCAGGTCGGCGCGCGTGCTGCTCGGCCTCGCCGAGGAGGAGGGCTTCGAGCCGCATGGAGCCGCGCCATGACCCTCGGCATCGGCCTCATGATGTTCCCCGCCCTGATGGCGGCCATCTTCATGGGATTCCCCGTGGCGTGGTCGCTGATGGGAATCGCCGTCATCTTCGGCTATTACCGCTTCGGCGACGCGCTCGTCTATCAGCTCGTGGCGAAGGTGGACGACGTCGCCTCATACTATGTGCTGGCCGCGGTGCCGCTGTTCGTCTTCATGGGCGTGATGCTGGAGCGCTCCGGCATCGCCGAGCGCCTGTTCGAGGCCATTCACCTGTGGACCCGCCGGCTGCCGGGCGGTCTGGCGGTCGGCACCGTGCTGCTGTGCGTGGTGTTCGCCGCGGCGAGCGGCGTCGTGGGGGCGACCGAGTCGGTGGTCGGCCTGCTCGCCATCCCGATCATGCTGCGCTACGCCTACGACAAGGGCCTCATCTCCGGCACCATCTGCGCCGGCGGCTCGCTCGGCACCATCATCCCGCCGTCGGTGGTGGTGGTCATCCTGGCACCGGTGGCCGATGTGTCGGTGGGCGACCTGTTCGTCGGCATGCTGTTCCCGGGGCTGCTGCTCGCGCTGTCCTATGTGCTCTACATCCTGGTGCGGTGCATGCTGAAGCCCGGGGACGGGCCGCGCCTGCCGCCGAGCGACGATGACCCGCCCCTGGCCCGGCGCATCTACATCACCGCGACGGCCATGATGCCGCCGCTGGTGCTCATCTTCTCCGTGCTCGGCACGATCATGCTCGGCTGGGCGACGCCGACCGAAGCGGCGGCGATGGGCGCCATCGGCACCGTCATCCTGACCGTCCTGTACGGCCGATTCGACATCCCCACCCTGCATGCGGCGTTCATGAAGACGCTCCAGATAACGGCGATGATCCTGACCATCCTGCTCGGCGGGACCATGTTCGCCGGCGTGTTCGTGGCGCTCGGCGGGATCAGCGCCGTGGAAGGGCTGCTGGCGGCGGCGAACCTCTCCGCCACCGCGACCATCTTCATCCTGCTGTTCATCGCCTTCATCGCCGGCTTTGTGCTCGACCTGATCTCCATCGTGCTCATCATCATCCCGGTGGCGGTCGCGGTGCTGCGCAAGATGGGCGTCGATGACGTCTGGTTCTGCATCATGTTCCTGATCGTCATCCAGACCAGCTACCTCACGCCGCCGATGGCGCCGGCCATCTTCTACCTGCGCGGCATCAGCCCGCCGGAGATCAAGCTGGCGGACATGTATCGCGGCGTGGTCCCGTTCATCGCCCTGGAACTGGTGGTGCTGGCGCTGGTGTACTGGTTCCCGGGGCTGGCGCTGTGGCTGCCGAGCGTGGTGTTCAAGACCTTCTGACAGCAGCGATCGTCAATCAGGACTGATACCAACGGCGCCGGGTTGAAACTCACGGGTAAATGCCGCCCGGCGTCCCCGCCTCTCCTCATCCTGAGTAGCGCCTGCTGACGCAGCCGCTACTCAGGATGAGGTTCGATACGCGGCTGGCGCCGCTACTCGGGATGAGGACAAAGGAGCGGGGCTACGGCAGGGAGGCGCCGCGCCATCGGTTCCGATCAACGACCGCTGGTATGACAGCGCCGCCGCCGGTATCGGGTCACCCGAATGCGCGCCATGTCATCGCGACGACGAATGCAAGGGTAAAACCGACCATCCATTTGAGCAGCAACAGGCTCGCCTTTATTTCAGCGATATCGGTATCGCATGGCGCGACCGATTTCGCCGCGTCGCGCGCCCGGTCTTCGCTGGCGCCGGCGTCGATCAGCGCTGCATAGACCTCACTGTTCATCGTGCTCATAACCGAGACCGCCCAGCCGGGACAGACAGGGATATACGCCGCATTTGCAGGCCTCGCCACGCTCCGCCCGGCAGCCGGCGCAGCCGCTCCGATGCGGGGGCGGTCAGTTTCTGGCCAGATCGTTCGGGCACCAGCCCTTGCGTTTGCCGCCGCCATAAGGTCGGCCGTGGCCGGCCTCGAGCAGGGCGGCCGACAGCGATGCGCCGTCCAGCACGAGGTCCGCGATGACCCGGCCGCCCCATTTGCCCCAGGCGGGGTCGCGGACGACGATGCGCCGCGCCCTGCCGATCGCCGCCTCGGCGAAGGCGGTTGCGGCGGCGGCGGCCCGCCGTTCGGCCTCGCATTTCGCGCGGCGGCCCTTCTCCGGCGTGTCGACGCCGCGCAGCCGGACGGAGAGCGAGGCGAGTTCCGGCGGCAGGTCCGCGCCGGCATCGACCTTCACCGTGTCGCCATCGATCACACGGGTTACGGGCCAGGCATAGTCCGCTGCCGAAAGCGGCGGCGCCAGCAGGCAGGCCGCCAGGATGGCCGCCGCCAACCGGAACACTCCGCGTCTTGCGCCGCTTTCCATCCCGCGAGGCCCTCGACATGGCGCTTCGAGAGCCTGTTATACACGAATGGTATATGGCTTTGCAGATACGGCATATGAGAACCGGCGCGGGATCTTCGCCGGCGGCTCCCGGGGGCGCGGACGCGAGGTCAGAAATCCTTGCAGAGGCGCAGGGAGTCGTAGATGGCGGCGTGGATATTGCGGCTGGCGACGGCGTCGCCGACGCGGAAGAGCATGAAGGCGCCGTCCGCGTTCGATGCGCCCTGCTGCGGCCGGCCCGCAATGAGCGCGTCGATGTCCAGCTCCCCGCCGTTCCGGGCGAGCGGGCGCAGCTCGTCGAACAGCGCCGCATTGGGCAGCGTGCCGTGCTCGACGACAACCTGGTCCACCAGCCGGGTTTCCTCGGCGTCGTCATAGATGTTGCAGAGCGTGGCGCGCAGCCGGTTGCCTTCGCGCTCGACCCGGCGGAGCCGGCGATCCGGCGTCATGCGCACACCCTTCGCATAGAAATCGGCGAGATAGACGGGAAAATTGCTGGCGCCGATCTCATGCGCGGCCATGCGGTCCGGCGTCGCGAGCTCCACCTTCGAGCCGCGCGCGGCTAGGAAGGCCGCCGCGCTCGGGCCCTGGTGGTCGCCATGGTCGTCATAGACCAGCACTTCCGCGCCCGGCTCGACATGGCCGCCGAGCACGTCCCAGACGCTTGCGATATGCGCGCCGCCCTCGACCCAGCCCGTATTCGGCGCCCCGCCGGTGGCGATGACAACGATGTCCGGCGCTTCGGCCAGAATGTCCGCCGCTTCGGCATAGCGGTTGAAATGTATGGACGCGCCCAGATGTTCGACCTCGGCGGCCAGCCACCGGGCGATGCCGAGCAGGTCCCGGCGCCACGGCGCCCGCGCCGCCAGCACGATCTGGCCGCCGGGCGCGCTCGCGGCCTCGAAGAGGGTGACCTCATGCCCCCGGAGCGCCGAGACGCGCGCCGCCTCCAGCCCGGCCGGCCCTGCGCCCACCACCACGACCTTGCGCTGCGGCCCGGGACCCGGCCGGATGACATGCGGCATCGCCCGCTCGCGCCCCGTCGCCGGATTATGCAGGCAAAGCGCATCGGCCCCGGTATAGATGCGGTCGAGGCAGTAGCCCGCGCCGACGCAGGGGCGGATGCGCTCCTCCTCGCCGCGCAGCATCTTGGCCGCGATATGCGGGTCCGCCATATGGGCGCGGGTCATCGCCACCATGTCCACAAGGTCCTCGCGCACGCAGTATTCCGCCGTCGCCAGGTCCGCGATGCGCGTGGCGTGGAACACCGGCAGGCCGGTCTCGCGCTTGATCCCGGCCGCAATGTCCACGAAAGGCGCGAGCGGGCCGGCCATGGTGGGGATGGATTGCGACAGGCCGCGCTCGTCGCCGACCTGGCCGACAACGACATTCAGGAAGTCGCACCAGCCGGTGTCGGCATAGAGTTTCGCGAGCGCGAGGCAGTCCTCCCGGCCGAGGCCGCCTTCCTTGAGTTCATCGCCGATCATCCGGATGCCGACGAGGAAGTCCTCGCCCACCCGGCGCCGCACCTCTTCAAGCACTTCGAGGCCGAAGCGCGCCCGGTTCTCCAGACTGCCGCCATATTCGTCGGTGCGCCTGTTGACCAGCGGCGTCCAGAACTGGTGGATGAGATGGCCGTAGGCGAGCAGCTCCGCGCCGTCGAGCCCGCCCTGCTTGCAGCGCAGCGCCGCGTCGCCGAAGGCGCGCACGACCCGGCGGATGTCGTCCCGGTCCATTTCCTTCGGGAAGGAGCGGTGCGCCGGCTCGCGCACGACCGAGGGCGCCACGGGCGGCAGCCAGTCCTCCACATCCCAGAGCGTGCGATGGCCCATATGGGTCATCTGGCACATGATGGCGCAGCCGTGCCGGTGGATGCGCGCCGAGAACGTCCGCAACACGGGGATGATCGAGTCGTCGCCGATATAGATCTGGCCGAAGGCGGAGGGCGAGTCCGGCGCGATATTGGACGACCCGCCGAACATGGTGAGCGCCAATCCGCCCTTCGCCTTCTCCTCGTGATAGAGCTGGTAGCGCTGCTTCGGGTGCCTGTCCTCGACATAACCCGGCGCGTGGCTCGTGCTCATCAGTCGATTCTTGAAGGTCGCGTGCCGGATGCGGAACGGCTTGAGGAGGTTGGGATAACGGCTTCCGGTCATGCTCGGCGGTCCCTCGGTTTCGGCGCGGCGAAGCATGGCGAAACCGGCAGGGGGCAGGCAAGCGCGGAAGACGCCGGCCGGCCTATCGCAGGCGTTCGATCACGAGGTCCTGGAAACTCCGCACCGAGTCCTCCCAGACCGGCGAAAGCACGCCGCCGGCCGCGGCCACATCGCTCGCCCGCCCCTGCTGGAGCCGCTCGCAGATCGCGTGGTCTTCGCGATGCACTTCCCGCCAGAGCGCCGCGAGCCGGTCCGCGCGCTCCGCAGATACGGGCCCCGGTTCAAGGCTGTAAATCGCGCGCCTCTGCAGCGTGCGGCCCGGCGCCAGCGGCGTGTCGAGATGCACGCCCACCTGGTCCGGCAGGTAGAGCCCGAACACGAAGTTCGGAAACAGCGTCAGGAAACGCGAGTCCTCCGACAGGACGTCCGCCTTTCTCGCCTCGCGGGAGACATCGACGGCGCAGCCGAGGCAGCCCGGTTCATTCACCGTGTAATGGTCGCCAAGCGGCTGGTCGGTGGTGCGGGCATGCACGAATTGCACATGATAAGGCTCGATGAAGTTCTCGATGAGGAGCTTCCAGTTCGCGGCGACCTCCCCGAAATCGATGGTGGCGAGATGCTGCATCCGAGAGAGGTCGAGCCCGCCGAGCCGCTTCCGGAGCGGGGCCACGAACTCCACGAACGGCGGCGCGGCGCCGTCCAGATTGACGAAAATCCAATCGTGCCATGCCGCCGAGCGGACCGCCGCCAGCCCGTGCTCGCTGCGGTCGAAGCCCGCCGGAGCGGCGCGCGGCTCGCGGCCGCCGAAATAAGGCGCGGCGCGCAACCCGCCGTCGAGCCCGTATGTCCAGGCGTGGTAGGGGCAGCGGATCGCCCGCCCGAGATTTCCGGGCCGGTCCACAAGCTTGAGGCAGCGGTGGCGACAGACATTGTGGAACGCCCTGATCCCGCCGGCCGTGTCGCGCAGCAGCAGCACGGGCCGGCCCGCGACGGTGACGGGAACGGCGTCGCCCGGCCGGGCCAGCTCATGCACGAAGCCGGCGAACACCCAGGATGAGGCGAAAATCCGTTCGTTCTCGAGCGCGAAGAAGGCCTCGCTGGTATAGGCCGCGGCGGGCAGCCCGCGCGCCACGGGAGTTGGCGCGTCGAACTCGCCAAGAGAGCGGGCGCCGATGATGCTATGCAGGGACAGGTCCATGACGTCCCCCGGCCACGAGAACGGGGGCGAAGATCACTCGGGTGCGCCGGCGAAATTTTCCTGCCGCCGAACAAACACTTGCAGATTTCCGACATGGGACGACGGGCGGCCCGCAGGCAGGCCGCCACCGGCATGAACTCCGCTCAGGCGGAGGTGGGGCGCGCCTCCATGCGCTCGAACCAGGCGGTCACGTTCCCGTTCTCGGGCGCGACGTTCTGGCCGACCGTCTTGCCGAAGGCGAGGAAGCAGTAGAGCAGGATGTCGGCGAGGCTGATGCGGTCGCCGCAGAGGAACTGCCTGTCGCCCATCTGCGCGTCCAGCCAGGCGATCTTGTCCTGGGCGATGGCCTTCAGGCCGTCGGACGCCTCCGGCAGGCAGCGCATCCGGCTCTGGAACATTCTCAGCCCCTCGCCGTAGCGGAAGCCGCTGGCGAGCGGCTCGCAGATATTGAGATCGACGCGGCGGGTCCACATCCGGGTTTCGGCGCGCTCCTCCGGCGTCGAGCCGATCAGCGGCGAGCCGCCCTGCCGGTCCGCCAGATATTCGCAGATCGCCGTGATCTCGGCGATATGGCTGCCGTCGTCGAGTTCCAGGCAGGGGCTCTGGCCGGACGGGTTCTTCGAGAGATATTCGTCTTCCCGGTTGACGCCCTTGAGGATATCGACCTTCTCCTCGGGCACCTCGATACCGGCCTCGGCCATGAACATGCGCACGACATGCGGGTTCGGCCCGATGGATGTGTAGAGCTTCATGCGGGTGGTCCTCCTTTCGGAAATGGCGTGTTTCAAACGTGAATCGGGCGGCCGTCCACGGCGAGCGCCGCTTCCTTGACCGCCTCGTTCAGGGTCGGGTGGGCGTGGCAGGTTCGCGCGATGTCCTCGGCCGAGGCGCCGAACTCCATCGCCAGCGCCGCCTCGGCGATCATCGTGCCCGCGTCCGCGCCCAGGATATGAACGCCGAGCACCCGGTCGGTGCGCTTGTCGGCCAGAATCTTCACGAAGCCCTCGGTCTCGCCGCTGCAGCGGGCCCGGCTGTTCGCCTGGAACGGGAAGCGCCCGACGGCGTAGTCGACACCTGCCTCCTTCAGCGCTTCCTCCGTCCGGCCGACGGCCGCCGCCTCCGGCCATGTATAGACCACGCCCGGAATCGCGTCGTAGTCGATATGGCCGGACTGGCCGGCGATGATCTCGGCGCAGACCGCGCCCTCGTCCTCGGCCTTGTGCGCCAGCATCGGCCCGCGCACGACATCGCCGATGGCATAGACGCCCGCCGCGCTCGTGCGGAAGTGCTCGTCGATCCCGATCCGCCCTTGCGCGTCCGTCTCGATGCCGACGCTCTCCAGCCCGAGCCCTGCCGTGTAGGGCCGGCGCCCGACCGCGACCAGCACCGCATCCGCCTCGACGGTCGAGGCTTCCCCCGACGCCAGCTTCTCGACCGAAAGCGTCACGCCTGCCTTGCCCGTCGTCGCGCCGGTCACCTTGTGGCCGAGCATGAAGGCGAAGCCCTTCTTCTTCAGGATGCGGTGCATCCCCTTGGCCACATCGCCGTCCATGTTGGGAAGGATGCGGTCGAGGAACTCGATCACCGTCACCTTCGCGCCGAGGCGGCTCCAGACAACCGCCATCTCCAGCCCGATATAGCCGCCGCCGATGACCGCGAGGCGCTCCGGCACGCCTTCGAGCGCAAGCGCGCCGGTGGAGGAGAGGACGCGCTGCTCGTCGATCCCGATGCCCGGCAAGCCCGCCGGCTCGGACCCCGTGGCGACGATTATGTTACGAGCCTCCAGCGTGCGGGTCTCCCCGTCTTCGGGAGTGACCTCGACGCGGCCCGGCCCGGCGATGCGGCCGGTGCCCGCGACATGCTCCACCTTGTTCTTGCGGAAGAGGAAGCCGATGCCTTTCGTAAGGTCGCGCACCACCTTGTCCTTGCCGGCCATCATCGCCGCCAGATCGACCTCGACGCCCCCGGGGGCCACGATGCCGCGCCCGGCGAAACTATGCTGCGCCTGTTCGAACAGGTGTGTGCTGTGCAGAAGTTCCTTGGAGGGAATGCAGCCGACATTCAGGCAGGTGCCGCCGAGCGTCGCCCGCTTCTCGACGCAGGCGGTGCGCATGCCGAGTTGCGCCGCCCGGATCGCCGCCACATAGCCGCCCGGCCCGCCGCCGATGACGACGGTATCGAAGCTGTCGGTCATGGAGTTCTCTCCTCAGACGTCGAGCAGCAGCCGCTCGGGATTCTCGATCGCTTCCTTGACGCGCACCAGGAAGGTGACGGACTCCGACCCGTCGATGATCCGGTGGTCGTAGGAGAGCGCCAGATACATCATCGGGCGGATCTCCACCTTGCCGTCCACCGCGACCGGGCGGTCCTCGATCTTGTGCATGCCGAGAATGCCGGACTGCGGCGGGTTGAGGATCGGCGCTGACATGAGCG
>JAJECF010000036.1 GCA_022822125.1 Alphaproteobacteria bacterium | reverse complement strand
GAAAACAACACCAAATCAGCAAAAATGTTTCACTACATTTTTCTCAACCCGCGCCAACCACCACCCCACTATCCAATCATTTCAACAACTTGGCGAAACCGGAACCCGCAAAAATCGACACCGACTGTTCAAGTTGGGTCTCGTCGCCATGGCTGCGCTCGACCTCGACGACGAGGTCCGGCGGGGTAGCGCCCTCGAACGCCTCCAGCGCCTCGTCTCCCGCAAGGCGGGCATGGGCGCGGCGTTCGGCCTTCTCGCCCAGATAGAAACAGGCGTCCGGTTCGGCGCCGGTATTCTCCGGGTCGCCGCGCCGCCGCCAGCGTGTGGAGCCGAGGAGAATGGCGCGCAGGTCGTATTTCCTGTCGAGTGCCTCCACCAGCCTGTCCGCGCCGCTGGCGTAGCCCTCATGCTGCGAGGAGGGCGTCATGAGCGCGACGAGGCCGGTGACGGGATCGACGAAGACCTGCCTTGCGAGGCTGTTCCAGTCGAAATCCCGGAAAAGCGGCAGGGCTTCCGGGTCGATATGGAAGCGCCGGTATTCCGACCCCATGCTGCCTGTGCTGCGTTCCATGGCCCGATCCTTCCGGAAGGCGTCGCCTGCCTCAGTATAGCCGGCGGCCGGGCGGGCGGCATCCGGCGGCCCGCCGGGCAAGGTCCTCGACATGGCGCTCCAGCCGGAACACATGCTCGTCCTCGATGCCGAGCCGGCGCAACTCACTAGCGAGTCTCCTCATATAGTCGATATTCGCGCCGCTCGGGCCCGCCGAACGCAGGATTTGCGCCGCCATATCCGGGAAGGGCGCCGGGCCGAGCCAGGCGCGGTTGCCGGCCGGCGCGACATAGACCGCGCCTTCCGCCGCGCCGTCGCGGAACGCCAGCTGCACGGTTTCGCGCCGGTAGCCGTTCTTCTCGCGGTAGTCGAGCTCGTCCCAGGTCTCGCGCAGCACCGCCGCCTCGACGAAATAGGCCATGCCGCCGCAGGAGGCGCCCGCCTCGGGCACCAGCGTCACCACCCGGCCCGGCGCATGCGGCAGCCCGCGATGGTCGTGCGAGCCCTGCCAGAAGCGGCGCGCCCAGCCCTCGGCATGCGCGACCCGCTGCTCGCGGAACGGGATGTCCGGCCGCCAGATGAGCGAGCCGTAGCCGAACACCCAAACGCCGTCCGCCTGTCCGCTCATGCCGCCCGCGCGATATGGTCGAGGACGGCGCGGGCGGCGAAGGCACGGGCGAATTCCGAAGACGACGGCGCTGGCGGCATCATCCCGAATAGCCGCGCAGGCAGCGTCCTCATCCCGAATAGCCGCGCTGGCGGCATCCTCATCCTGAGTAGCCGCGCCAGCGGCGTATCGAAGGACCCTCGCGGGATGTCATGTTTTGTCATGGCCGCCCTCCGCTCCGGTCGTTTGCGCCGGGCCGGAAGGCAAGCGTTCGCAAGGCATTGCAGCCTCCTTTCCCTCCTCCTCCCGGGCGATGGCGCGTCCTTCGATACGCGCCCGCCGGCGCGGGCGCTACTCAGGATGAGGAAGGGAGGGCAGCCGCCGGCGCGGGCGCTACTCAGGATGAGGAAGGGAGGGCAGCCGCCGGCGCGGGCGCTACTCAGGATGAGGAAGGGAGGGCAGCCGCCGGCGCGGGCGCTACTCGGGATGAGGAAAGGAGGGCAGCCGCTGGCGCTGGTCAGGATGAGGGGCGGGGATGACGGTCCGGACAAGACTCCCCTCCCGGATAGCGGCGCAGGCGGCATCCTCATCCTGAGTAGCCGCGCCAGCGGCGTATCGAAGGACCCCCGCGGGATGTCATGTTTTGTCATGGCCGCCCTCCGCCTGCTCCGGACTCGACAAGGACGGCCCGGAGGAGGCCGCTCTTGCGCTGCCTCCAGCTTACCACGGCCCTCCCCGGGTCAAGCCCGCCGAAGGCTCGCGCGCTACCGCCGCCCGCGCGCGTCCACCGGCCAGACGGCTTCCAGCGCCTCGCCGCGCATGGCGTGATAGTGGTCGTAGAGATTGACCGTCGGGTCGCAATGCGGCGGGTGCAGCTCGACGATGTCGCCGACCCGGAGCCGCGCGGGGTTGTCCCCGGCGTAGTGGACGCGGCCGTGCTCGTCCCCGGCGAAGCTGAAGGTCGCGCCCTCCGGCGCGCCGCGCGCAAAGAGCGGCATCGGCCCGTCGGTCGCGAGCGCCTTGAGGCCGGCGTCGATGATCGCGAAGTCCTCGCCCGCCGCGCTCACCACCGTCGCCGTCACGAACAGCGCGGGCTCGAACGGGCCGGGGCCGCCGTCCGCGGTCAGCGCCACCCGGCCGTAATCCACGTCCATCACCGTGTAGCTGCCGGCCTGGAGTTCGCCCAGCACGCCGTGGCGGTGGTCGAGATCATGCGTGCCGGTGCCCCCGCCGGTGACGAGCGGCGGCGCGAGGCCGGCGTCCGCCAGCACGGAGGAGACATGGGCGAGGCGCGCCGACACGCCCGCCGCCGCTTCGGCGCGCTCGGCATAGTCGTAAATATGCTGGAGATGGCCGGCATAGCCCTGGATGCCGGCGAAGACGAGGCCGGGCGCCTCCGCGATCTGCCGGGCGAGCGCCGCCGCCGCCTGCGCCGAGGGCACGCCCGTGCGCCTTGTGCCGACATCGATATCGACCAGCAGCGAGAGCGGCTTGCCGGTCGCCGCCGCGGCCAGCGCCGCGACCGCGCCCGGGTCGTCGGCGACCGCCATCAGCCCCTCGGCGGCCTCGTTGAGCGCGGCCAGCCGGGCCGCGCGGCCGGGGCCGACCACGGGGGAGGTGATAAGCACGCCCGGAATGCCCGCGCCCGCCAGCACCTCCGCCTCGCCCAGCGTCGCGCAGCACTGGCCGACCGCGCCCGCCGCGATCTGCCGCCGCGCAACCCGGATGCTCTTGTGGGTCTTGGCGTGCGGGCGGAGCGCCTGCCCCGTCCGCCGGCAATGGGCGGCCATGCGCGCGATATTGCGGTCGAGCGCGTCGAGGTCGAGCAGCAGGGCCGGCGTGTTGAGCCTGGCGCGCGCGTCCGCCTCGCCGACCAGATGCGCATTGGACCCCGGTTCCATGGCCGTCCCTCCCTCCCGCTGCGATGGCGGCCTTATACCAGCGGCTGCAGCCCTGCGTCATCCCGGCGGCGCGATGAGGGGGCTATCCCGGCTCTAGCGCCGCGCCGGTCGGGTCAGGGGGCGTTTGGAGGAGCGGCTTCATGATGAGCCATTGCCCCTCCAGCCGCGACTGACGCTCCGCGACGAGTTGCATCGCTGCCCGGAACTCGTCCAGCGCGGCCCGGTTCTCAGCCCGGAAGTCGTCCAGCGCAGCCCGGAACTCGACCCGGTTCGCGCGCCTTTCGGCGGCCGCTTCGGCGCGGTCGGCGGCGGCTTCGCTGGTGAACTCGGTGCGCATGGCGGCGATATCGGCCCGAATGCCGCTCGCGTTAAGCACAACCACGCCGGCCAGCGCCAGGATCGATACGGCCAGCGTCATGGTCTTCGCCCAGTCCACGCCTCTCCTCCGGCAATGCGCGATGCGCAGTCGGGACTGTGACGCGATCACGGCGATAATGTCAATCCGCGCGCCCCCGATCGTCATCCCGGCGGGGCGCCAGCGCGCGCTTCCCCTCGCCCTCATCCTGAATAGCGGCCGCGTCAGCAGGCTGTACTGAGCCCGCCGAAGGGGGCGCGTATCGAAGGAGGCGGCGCGGCTATTCGGCGGCCGGCGCGGGATAGCTGCGGTGCATGATATAGTCGTGGACGAAGTCCATCTTGCCTTCGAGGCGGCCCAGCCGGTCGCGTATCTCGCGCATCTCCTCCGCCTGCCCGTCAATCCGCGCCCCGAGCTCGTTTCTCAGATCGTCAATACTGCCCCGCAGGTCCCGTTTCGTTTCGTCGAGTTCGCCTTTCAACCCGTCAATACGCGCGCCGAGCTCCCGCTTCGTCTCGTCGAGCTCGCCCTTCAGCCCGTCGATACGCGCCTCCAGGCGCGCTTCCATGCGGCGCATGCTCTGCCACATCAGGCCGGCGAGGCTGACGCCGACGGCGAGGATCGCAATCAGTTCCGGGCTCACGGGTGGTCCTTCCTGCCTCTCCCTGCCCGCCATCCTAACACGGAAGGCCCGTCCTTCGATACGCCGCTTCGCGGCTACTCAGGATGAGGTTCGATACGCGGCTGACGCCGCTGCTCGGGATGAGGAGGGGGAAGACAGCCGTCCCCTCGCCCTCGTCCCGAGCAGCGGCTGCGTGGGAGCGGACTCTGTTCAGATTGAAACAGCTTCGTCCGTATAGCTGCAATCGTCACCCCGGACGGCGCGTCAGCGGTGATCCGGGGTCCATCTCCCGGCCTGTCCATCAGTCGCAGAGGGTTGTGGATGGGCCCCGGATCGGGGTCCGGGGCGACGAAGCGGGGACAAGGCCGGCGGCTGCTCGTCGACAAACAGTCGATCCATTAGATTGGATCGTGCTCCAGCAGGCGGCTCCCCTCCCCTCATCCTGAGCAGCGCCTGCGCCGGCAGCCCGCTGTCCCCTCGTCCTCATCCTGAGTAGCGGCTGCGTCAGCAGGCGCGTATCGAAGGACCCTGCTCCCGAGCCTGCCCCGGGCCCGCCCTCAGCCGAACAGGTTCGCGTAGAATTTCTCGCGCTGCTCCTCGGTCAGGTCGTGCCGGAGCGCCGCGAGCGCGACCTCGATCAGCCGCGAGGCCACCACTCGGTTCGCCTCGCGCGGGTCGTTCTCGATCGGCGCGTCGTCGAACAGGCGGTCATGCGCGCGCACCGCCTCGATCGCCTTGGGCAGGAACTGGCGGCCGGCGGCGGTCAGCTGCGTGCGGCCGGACTCCTCCTTGCCGGCGGGCGGGAAGCGCCGCTCCAGCAATTGGTGGCCGACCGCCTCCTCCAGGCGGGAGACCTGGGTCAGCACATTGGTCTTGTGCATGCCGAGGCGCTGCGCGGCCCTGGTCGTGTTCCGCTCCTCGACCAGGGCGAGGAAGGTGCGCAGGAATTTGATGTTGACCTGCGCGCGCGGCGGGGCGGCGGCAGGGCGGCGCGGCATGGGGGCGAACCCGGCATAAGGGTCCTGGAACGGGCGGTCCTCCGCGCTCAGTTCCGGAATGCCGCTGCCGGCGGTAAATGAGGTAGTCCTTTTCGTCATACGGTGTAGTCTTTTCCGTAATACGGATTTTCAATCTAGCATGCCGCCCGCCGAGCGGCGAGATTTTTCCACCGGGTTCACGCAATTTTTGTCGCACTGTTTCTTGATAACAACATGAGAGAACTTTTCACTATATGGAGTAGAACAATCTGTTATACGCCTGAAATGAGGCGCTTCCACAACAGTTAAAAACAAACGTAGAGCAAGCCTCAACTATGCCTGTTTCCCGGCAGGGAAGCGGGTTATGCCTCCGTCTGCCGCTCAATAAAGAGCGCGCGAAATCGGAGGTAATACAGGATGAGAAAAACCCTGCTTGCGACAACGGCGCTGGCGGCGGCGGGCATGCTGGCCGCAGGGCCCGCGCTGGCAGCCGACAAGATGAGCATCGGCGTCGGCGGCTACATGCAGCAATGGATCGGCGTGGCCGATGTATCCGACACCGCGAACCCGGCCATCGAGGGCGGCGTCGCCCAGCAGTCCGACACCGAAATCTTCTTCAAGGGCAAGCTGGAGGCCGACAACGGCTTGACCTTCTCCGTCAAGGTCGAAATGGAAGGCAATACCGAGAGCCATATCGACGAGTCGCAGCTGACGGTCAGCGGCGAATTCGGCTCGATCACGCTCGGGGCCGAGGACAGCGCGACGGTGCTGACCCATCACGGCGTCCGGGATGCCGGCTTCGGCATGCTCTGTGGCGATATGGGCAAGTGGATCAACGGCATCAATGAGTGCGGCCCCCATGGCCTCGGCACTGCCGGCCACGGCCTCAGCGACAGGAACCTGATCTCCTACTTCTCGCCGCGCGTGAACGGCGTGCAGTTCGGCGCGAGCTATATCCCGAACTACGATCAGGAAGGCCGTAAAGCCGACCTGCACAACAACGACAATGACGCCTGGGGGATCGGCGCCAACTACAAGGGCGATTTCGGCGGCGCCAATGTCGCGGTTTCGGCCGGCCACTACGAGAAAAGCCAGATGGGCGAGGACGCCTACAGCTTCTCGAATTTCGGCCTTCAGGTCGGCATGGGGTCGTTCAGCTTCGATGTCGCCTATGCGACGGCGGACGATGGCATGGAGGCGGACTCCTCGGCTGACGCCGACGTGATGGCCGTCGGCATGATGTATTCGGACGGCCCGATGTCGGTCAGCCTCAGCCACACGGCAGCCGAAGCCGATGACGGCACCGAGCAGTCGGGGACATTGCTCTCTGCAAGCTATTCGCTGGCGCCGGGCGTTGCCTGGAGAAGCTCGATCTTCGGGGCCGAGAGAGACCGCGGCACGAACCCCGGCTGGAAGGACTTCGGCAGTAATGCCGGCGCGGCGGGCACCAGCGTCGAAGGCAGCGGCTTCGTCACCGGCTTCACGCTCAGCTTCTGATCGCAGTCCGCAAGAGACCGAACGGAAGCACACACAGACACACAGGAGATTCCTGAAACATGGAAACCAGAAAGTTGAAACTCGCGCTGTCGGCAGGGGCACTTGCTCTGTCGCTGGCGCTTGCCGGTTGCGGCGGGGGCGGGAGCAGCCCGCAGGCTGCCAACGACCCGCCGCAGCCCATGCCCGTGGACACGACCGGTATCGCTACGGCCGCTATGGTCCAGGCGGGCAGCTACATGATCGAGGCCGGCGCGTCGGCTACTCACGGCGATGTCACGTATTCTTGCCCCGTCGGCGGGGCCGACTGCATGGTCGATGTGATGGCCGATGGCACCACTATGTCGACAGGCGGCATGGCTACCGCGATGAACTCCGCCGGCTATGACCAGCGGGTCGCGCTTGTTGCTCAGATCAACGCGCTGCGCACACAGCTCGGTCTCGACGCCAATGCCGACGTCGGTGTCACTGTCGCGCAGCTTCAGACCGATCTCGCAGCTCTTCAGAAGCAGGTGGGCGACGCGGCAGACGCAGCGGCCATGGATGCCATGAAGGCCGCTGCAGCCGAAGCCGGAGCGCTGTTCGCCGGCATTGACGTTGAGCGTACTCCCGGCACGATTGACTTGACTGTCAGCGAAAATCTGATGGCCGTCACGGATAAGCACGGAGGCAACGCTGCCATTGAGGAGGCGACAACGGGAACGACATTCCTGACTGCCGCCCCAACAGGCGCTGTCATCGCCGTCAAAGCGACGGACACCGAGGTACCATCGCTCGGCGTGTGGAAAGGCACAGAGTTGTTTGGCAACACCGACGGTAAAATGCCGTCGAGCACCGTGGTTGTCTACACGGATGTGGAGCCCAATAAGTCCATGCCGTTCAGCGACGTGTACACTACGGCCTCCGCGCTCGATATCGACGCTGATGCCTCGGCAGATGCCCATGTGCCTTTGATTATGGCATCTGACTTCGATCACACCGGCGAGATGGACCATGCCCCCAAGGCAACAAGCGGCGACACTATCACTGTACGGGTCGCGGGCACATTCCATGGTGCAGCTGGTCAGTATCAGTGCACAGCAGCAGCTGCAAACGAGTGCGTCTCTCATGAAGACGATAATGGCGTCCGGCTGACGAATGGTGGATCCGCAGACTGGGAGTTCGTTCCCGATCCCGGTGCCATGGTCAGCGTCGCGGACGGCACTTATCTGTACTTCGGGTGGTGGCTGCACAAGGACGACATGACCCCCGAGGTCGATGCATTCCATGGCGTCACCGGCACCCCCACGCCCATCGTCGCGGCCGACTTTACCGCCCTAAGCGGTACGGCCACCTACAAGGGTGAGGCGGCTGGCAAGTACGCCATTGATCCCGTTGCTCCCGGCACCTACGCCTCGGGCGGCCACTGGACGGCCAAGGCAACGCTAACCGCCGACTTCGGAAATGAGACTGCTGCAGGAACGATCAGCGGCATGATCGACAACTTCATGGCCGGTGGCGAGATGATGGACTGGAGCGTATCGCTCGGCGAGACGGGTCTGGCTGCCGGTGGTACCAACGGGGCATTCGCCAGCGCTGGTGACGGTAGCACCACTGCCGATGACGATGTCGTCTGGACGATCGGCGGCGAGGCTGCGCCCGAGTCCGGGTCGTGGAGCGGTAATCTTCACGACCAAGGTAAAGACAACCGGCCTATGGGGGCAACCGGAGAGTTCTCCGCGACCTACAGCGAGGATAGCCACACCATTGGCCACATCGTCGGCGCGTTCGGCGCGCACGTCGAGTAACCATCGTTCCCAGCGACCATTCCACCCCGGCTGCTTTGGCGGCCGGGGTTTCCTTTGAAGACATAACCCTGGGCTTTTGAATGTCGTCGATGAGCCGCCTTCTCTACGCCCTCCTCATCGCCGGCCTGCTGGTCCTGGTCGCAGGCAGCATTGCCTATGGGCAGAACACGGACGCGCGCTTCCGCACGGGCCTGGCTGCCGTGGGGCAGGCGATGAGGCTCCCGGAGGGTGAGGAACGCGACGACAGGCTGGCCGAGGCCATCGCCGCCTTCCACGGCATTCTCGTGGAGCGCCCGGAGCTTGTGCGCGTGCGGCTCGAACTCGCCCGCGCCTTCTTCCTCGCGCGCGAGGACAGCCTGGCAAGGCGGCATTTCGAGACCGTGCTGGCCGGCGACATCCCGAAGCCCGTCGCCGCCAATGTGCGCCGCTTCCTGAACGCCCTTCGCGCCCGCAAGCAGTGGCAGGTCCGCTTCGGCATGGGGGTCGCGCCCGACAGCAATATCGGCGCGTCTTCCGGCGAACGCACCATCATGGTCTATGTCCCTCTCTTCGA
>JAJECF010000079.1 GCA_022822125.1 Alphaproteobacteria bacterium | reverse complement strand
GGGATCACCTCGCAGGAGCAGAAGGGCGCCAGGCCCCCGACCAGCGCCGCCAGCACGATCATCCGGCTCTCCCGCCCCACGAAGGCCCGCGCCACCAGCGCATCCGCCCCGGTCGCTTTCAGCACGGCCACCGCCAGCACGGCGAAGGCGATGAAGGGGAGCGTCTGCGCAAGCGCGCCCAGCGTGAAGGAAACGGAGGGGCGGAACTGTGCCGGGTCGACGAGTGCGACCACAGCCAGAGTGGCAAGCACGGCCAGCCAGACACGACCGATTTTCGGCCATTCGAGGCGTTGCAGGGCAGCAGCAAGGACGGTCATCCGGCCGGTCCCTATTTCTATATTTCTAACTAGATCGAAATATGCCGATGATGGCACGAGCCGTCAAGATGGTCTGCGCAACATTCCTTCAGCAGGAATCCCAGCGTTTCGTTCATCGCCTCCGCATTGGCGCGGCAGATCAGCGTGGTGCCGCGCCGCTCCCGCTGCATCAGGCCGCAATCCGCCAGCCGGCGCAGATGGTGCGAAAGCGTGGAGCGTGGAACGCCGGTGCGCTCATGGATGTCGTTGACGGCGAGCCCTCCTTCGCCCGCCCGCACCACATGGCGGAACACGGCAAGCCGCGTCTCGTTGCCGAGCACTTCCAGGCGGGCGGCGATTTCGACAAGCGTCATGGGCCTGCATTATAGACGGAAACGGCCCGTTTGCGCCCTGCGCCGAGCGCCACGGTATCAGTGCTCGTGGGGATGATCGTGCCCGTGCTCATGCGCATGGCCGCCGCGCACATGGTGGTGATGGCCTGCTTGCGGCGTTCCCACCTCGTCCTCCCGCCCGACGATCTGTTCCCGGTATTTGCAGAGCGCGCAATTCATCAGGTTGTCGCCCGTCAGCGCGCCCCGGACGCGCTCGGCGAAGCTGTCCAGCACCAGCGGATGGTCGTTCAGATAGGGCGCCTTGACGAAGGATATTCCGGGGTGGGCCGCTGCAACCCTGTCGGTCTGGTCGTAAATCCGTTGCACCAGAACGCCGGTGAACAGGAAGTAGGGAAAGACGACGATTCGCCGGAAGCCGAGCCGGGCGGCGCGCTCCAGCCCGGCGTCGACGCGCGGATGGGCCACGCCCGAATAGCAGGTTTCGGCCCAGCCGAAGCCCATGCCCTCCCACAGCATCCGCGCGACCTTGCTGACATTCGAGTTGGCGTCCGGGTCATTGGTGCCGCGTCCCACCACCATCAGCAGCGTCTCTTCGCGGAGCGTGCCGTCATCCAGCACGCTCTCGATGCGCGCGCGCGCGGCCTGCAGCAGCTTCGCGTCGATAGCGAGGTCGCGCCCGAGTCTTATGTCGATGTCAGGATGCGCATGCGCGAATTCGTTGATTTCCGAGGGCACGTCGTTCTTCACATGCCCGGCGGCGAACAGCATGCCGGGGACTGCCAGAATGCGCCGGTTGCCGCGCGCCGCCAGCGCCTCCAGCCCCTCGCGGATCACCGGCCGCGCGAATTCCAGGAAGCCGATTTCCAGGTCGTAGTCCGGCAAGCGGGGCCGGAGCCCCTCGGCAAGGGCCAGGAACTCGCGCACCGCATCCGCATCGCGGCTGCCGTGGCCGCAAACCATGACTCCGGTCTTGGGCATTGCATCTCTCGTTTGGGGTAGAATCGCCGCCCATGATAGACGGAACGGCAAGCATCGTCCCGATCCTGCTCGGCGCCCTGCTGCTGGACGCGGCGCTGGGCGACCTGCCGGCTCTGTTCCGCCGCGTGCCGCACCCGGTTGCGCTGATCGGGCGCATGATCGACCGCCTGGACGCCCGCCTCAACCGGCCCGAACGACCGGAGGCCGACCGGCGGATGCGCGGCGCCTTCGCCCTGGCGGCGGTGGTCGCAGCCGCCGCGGCGGCCGGCTGGGCGTTCAGCCTGCTCGGATGGCTGCCGACCCTGCTGCTCGCCTTCCTGCTAATCGCGCAGCGCGGGCTCTACGACCATGTGGCGGCGGTCGCCGCCGGCCTCGACTCCGGGCTGGAGCAGGGGCGCGATGCCGTCTCCCGCATCGCCGGGCGCGACCCGGCCGCCCTCGACGCCCACGGCGTTGCGCGCGCCGGGATCGAGTCGCTGGCGGAGAATTTCTCGGACGGCGTGGTCGCGCCCGCTTTCTGGTTCCTGCTTCTCGGTCTGCCCGGGCTTTGCGCTTTCAAGGCGATCAATACGCTCGACAGCATGATCGGCCACCGCACGGAGCGTCATGAGGCCTTCGGCTCCTGGTCGGCGCGGGCCGACGACATCGCCTGTTTCCTGCCGGCGCGGATTTCCGCCCTGCTGCTCATGGGCGCCGCATTCTGCTTCCGCCGGGCGAGCCCGCTCGGCGCATGGCGCGCGGTGACCAGAGATGCCCACCGCCACCGTTCGCCCAATGCCGGCTGGCCGGAGGCGGCGATGGCGGGCGCGCTCGGTCTCGCGCTTGCCGGGCCCCGGCGCTATGGCGGCAGAACCGTTGAGGACGCCTGGATGGGACGCGGCCGCAGCCGCGCAACGCCGGACGATATACGCCGCGCCCTGCGCCTTTTTGTTGCGGCATGCGCCGTGCATGCCTGCTTTCTGGCCGCGCTGTGGGCCGCGGGATAACGGCCGCCGGGAAGGGAAGTCAGCCGAGCAGAGGCGCCAGAATCTCGTCGAGTTCGTCCGCCGTCAGCGCGCCCGAACGTTTGCGCCCGTTAATGATGAAACTCGGGGTCGAATCGATCTGGTATTCCTCCTGGCCGGCCAGCCGCTCCTGAATGATCTTTTCCAGTCCGGGATTGTCGCCCTGCAAGCATTCCGCCGCGCGCTCCTGACTGAGGCCCGCAAGCTGGCCGAGCCGCGCCAGTTCCACCAGCGGATGATCGGCGCGCGCCCAGCTGTTCTGGCCTTCGAACAGCAATTGAAGGAAGGGGTAATAGCGTCCGGGCGGCACGCATTCGGCAAGCGCCGCAGCGCGCAGCGCCAGCCCGTCAAGCGGGAAATCGCGAAAGACCAGCTTGACCTTTCCGGTGTCGATATAGGCGCTCTTGAGATGCCTGTAACCCTCGGCATGGAATTGCGCGCAATGCGGACAAGTAAGCGACGAATATTCGAGGATTGTGACCCTCGCGTTTTCGTCGCCCAGAACGCGGTCTTCGGGGCCGATTGCTGGGTTTGAAACGGCGTCCGCCGCATGGGCGGCGACGCTGGCGCTCACGGTGAGTTCCGCGTCGGTCCGTCCGCCGAAAAAGGAGTTGTAGGCGGCACTGACAATGACAGCAACCGCTATGACTACAACAACGGTCCAGATGTTCCGCATCGCCAGAACTCCACAACAAGATATGGTATGCTAAATTGGAATTGCGGCATGGACAAGGCATTCGGCGTCAAAAAGTTTGCGTCTCCGAAAAATCTTTACGAGAGGCTCTTGCCGGAAAGGGCGGTCCGCTTTTGCCGCGCCCGCACGGCCCCGCCCAGCCGCGCAAGCGTCCTGCTGAGTTCGGGGTCGGATATGCCGGAGACCGCCACCGGCTCGGGCCGCGGCTCGATGTCCGGCCCGGGAGCCGGCGGCGGATCGATGCGGCCCTGCTTCAGGGCGATGCGCGTCACAGCCCTGCGCCCCAGAAAGAGGTTCACACGGTCCCGGATCGCGGGCTCGAGATGCTGGATATAGGGCGCCCATGCGGAGGCGACGCGCAGCTGCAGCACGCCGCGGAACAGCCTGAGCGGGCGCGTCCAGGCGGCGATTTCCGCCCCGACGACGCTCTCCCACCGCAGCAGCAGGCGGGTTTCGGAAAAGCCGTGCTTCCGCGCCGTCGGCGCGAGTCCCCGCTCCAGCGCTGCGCCCACCGCGATGAGCCGGCCTGTCCTGCGTTCGCTCCGGTTTCTCCCCGCCATGCGCCCAGAATGCCTGAAACGGGAAAATCCTCAACGATAGAATGGCGCCGTCATGCGGGCGGTATGATGACCCGCACCGGTTCCGGAGGCGGGACGGAGGAACGATGACGGCGACGCCGCAGGCGCTGCTTGCCTGGTATGACGCGCACCGTCGCGACCTGCCCTGGCGCGCGCCGCCGGGGGAGCGCGCCGGGCCCTACCGCGTCTGGCTCAGCGAGATCATGCTGCAGCAGACCGTGACGGCCGCCGCCGCGCCCTATTTTCAACGCTTTGTCGCGCGCTGGCCCGAAGTTGAAGCGCTGGCCGCCGCCTCGCTGGACGAGGTGCTGCAGGCCTGGCAGGGGCTCGGCTATTACGCCCGCGCGCGCAACCTGCACGCCGCCGCCCGGATCGTCGCCAGGGAGCATGGCGGCCGCTTCCCGGACAGCGAGGCCGGGCTTCGCGTCTTGCCCGGCGTCGGCGCCTATACGGCTGCCGCCATTGCCGCCATCGCCTTCGACCGCAGGGCGACCGTGGTGGACGGCAATGTCGAGCGGGTGATGGCGCGGCTCTTCCGCATCGAAACGCCGCTGCCCGCCGCGAGGAAGGCAATCCGCGAGGCCGCGGCCGGGCTCACGCCGGACGAGCGCCCCGGCGACTATGCGCAGGCGGTCATGGACCTCGGCGCGACCGTCTGCCTGCCGCGCCGCCCGCGCTGCGGCGCCTGTCCCTGGTCGGAGGCCTGCCTCGCCCGTGCGGCGGGGATTGCTGAGACGCTGCCGGTCAAGGCCCCGAAGCGGCGGCGGCCCGTGCGGCGCGGCATCGCCTACTGGACCGAGGACGGCGCCGGGCGGGTGCTGCTGCGCCGCCGCCCGGAAAGCGGCCTTCTGGGCGGGATGATGGAAGTGCCCTCCGGCCCCTGGGTCGAGGAAGGCCCGCCGCCCGAAGCCCCGCCGGTCAAGGGCGCATGGCGGCCCCTCGACGCCGTCGCGCGGCACGGCTTCA
Source organism: Alphaproteobacteria bacterium (assembly GCA_022822125.1). The sequence goes on along the minus strand of JAJECF010000079.1, from coordinate 10,291 downwards.
CGCATTTCATCCTCGAACTGGGGGTGAGGACCGGCAGGAGCGAAGAGGCTGCCCCCGAAGACTGCGTCTGGGCGCCTATCGACGCTCTGGATGACTATGCGCTGCCCACGGCGATGAAGAAGGTTGTCCGGCTTGCGCTTGGTGGCAGGGATCGGTTATTGTGAACATATGAAGAACAGTGGCATCCTTCTCGCGCGCGGCGTGTGCCGTTTCCTGCACCGGGCCGGCTATGCGGTACTGACTGAGTTCACCCTGCGCAACCGCCGCCGCGTGGATGTCATCGCGCTCGCGGAGGATGGCCGAATCGTCGTTGTCGAGGTCAAATCCTCTGAAGCAGACTTCCGCGCGGACGCCAAGTGGCAGGACTATCTGGACTTCTGCGACGCCTTCTATTTCGCCGTCCCGGAAGGTTTCCCGAGGCGCCTGATCCCGGAGAGCTGCGGCCTGCTGGTCGCGGACGGCTTCGGGGCGGAGATGCTGCGCGAGCCGGAGGAAGGCCGGGTCAATCCGGCGCGGCGCAAGTCGCTCATCACCCGCTTCGCGCGCGCGGCGGGCCTCCGCCTCCAGGCGCTGACGGACCCGGACAGCGCGTTCAGCGGTCGCTGAAGGCGGCGATACGCTCGAAGGTCTCGGGGTCGTTGTAGGAGCGCGCCACCGCGTCCACCTCGCGCTCCATCGCGTCTGCCACATCGCCGTAGGCGGAGCGGTTGAGGGTGCGCTTCATGTCGCGGACGGCGCGCACCGGCAGCGCCGCCAGCCGTTCGGCCACGGCCGCGGCCTCGTCGAGCAGCGCGTCGTCCGCCGCCACCCGCCAGGCGATCCCGAGTTCGTGCAGCGCCGCCGCGCCGTAGCGCTCGCCCAGCATCAGCAGTTCCTTGGTCTTCTGCAGGCCGATCAGGTTGGGCAGGATCGCCGAGACGCCGCCGGTGACGAACAGGCCCCAGGACACTTCCGGGAAGAATCCCCGCGCGCTTTCGGCCCAGATCGGGAAGTCGCAATTGAGCGCCCATTCGAAGCCGCCGCCGACCGCCCAGCCGTGGATCGCGCCGACCACCGGCACGTCGCCATAGACGATGGCGCGCGTGACATCCTGGATCGCCTGCGCGCGCGCCCGCGCTGCGGCTTCGCTTCCCGCGATCTTCCGCGCCTTGAGGTCCGCGCCCGCGCAGAAGGCCCGCCCGGCCCCCCGGAAGACGATGGCGCGCGTCCCGGCATCGGCGTTGGCGTCCCGGAACGCCTGTGTCAGGGCGGGGACCAGGGCGTCATCGATCGCATTCAACGCCTCGGGACGGTTGAGCACGATATGGCGGACCGCGCCCCTCTGTTCGGTCAGCACGACGGACCTGGTTGTTGGGTGGTGTCTCACTTTGACCCTTGGGGCACCAAGGTAACGTTAACAGGCGAAGTATATTTGTTGTCGGCTCCGGCAGCCGAGTCGATAGCCCAGCCAATCCCGCCGCCCAAAACGATGTTTCCGAAGGTCGCTCCTGCCACGTCGGATTTGTTGTGGTAGGTTGCCTTTTGGTAGCCGGCCAGCACGCACTCGATCAAGATGTCGTGTTTCGTCTTCTTGACGGTCGCTGCACCGGGCGTGGGGTCAACCCTTCCGATTCTTTGCCCCTCGCGTAGGAAATCGCACGCGGCACCCGCAGGGTTGGTATTGATAAACACCTCTTGGGTCGTGCCCTCAATGATCGATGAGCATCCTGAAACAAGCAAACTGACAACCGCAAGCGCGGCCGGAACACGCACCGGCATAGAATTCATCCTCCCCTCTCTAGCGGATGGCCGGTCAGCACATCCAAGATCAAATCTGACACCAGCAATGCCAAGAGTCGAATCGCCGGTCGCCGGGCAGGTGACGGTCCACATGCGGATTATACTGTTCTGCATGTGAAAAACCCTCGGCAGCAGGCATGGTTTCGACCTCCTCGGCTGGCCCGCTATTGTAGCGGCTTCCGCCCGGGAGAATGCGCACCATGACCAATATCGTTCAATTAGAGATCCGCGACCGTCGGCCGTTCGCCGGTGGCGAGCGGTTTGCGGGGACCGGGGCCTATGAGCGCATTGAGGGCCGCGCCCACTACCGGGTCGATCCGCTGGCGCCGGCGCAGGCGGGGGTGACGGATATCGCGCTCGCGCCGAGGGACGGCGACGGGCTGGTCCGCTTCAGCGCCGATGTCTTCATCCTGCAGCCGGCGGACCCGGCGCTCGGCAATCGCCGGCTGTTCTTTGACTGGGGCAACCGGGGCAACAAGCGCGCGCTCCAGTATTTCTGCGACGCCGAGCACAGCAACGACCCGGAGACCGCCGCCCATGCCGGCAACGGCTTCCTCTTCCGGCGCGGCTACACAATCGTCTTCGGCGCCTGGCAGGGCGACCTGCTGCCGGGCGAGGGCCGGATGCTGCTCAACCTGCCGGTTGCGCGCCATGAGGACGGGCCGGTGACGGGGCCGGTGCGCACCGAGTTCATCGCCGACGGGCCGGGCGTTGTCTGCCTGCCGCTCAGCGGCCGCGGCACGACACGCTCGCACCCCGCCGTTTCCACCGATACAGCGAAGGCGAGCTTCACCATGCGGCCCTATGCGGACGCGCCGCGGCAGCCGGTGCCGCCGGACGAATGGTCCTTCGCGCGCATCGACGCCGGCGGCGGGCTCGACAGGCTCGGTCCCGACTGGGGCGTGGCGCCGTCGGACAGCCATATCTTCCTGCCCGCAGGCTTCCGGCCCGGCTGGATATACGAGATCGTTTATGAGGGCCGCGACCCGCTGGTGATGGGCCTCGGGCATGTCGCGGTGCGCGACCTTGTGAGCTGGCTGCGCCACGAGGAAGGCGTGGGCAACCCGCTCGGCGGCATCGACAGGGCCTATGGCTACGGCCGCTCGCAGACGGGCCGCGCGATCCGCGATTTCGTCTGGCAGGGCTTCAACGCCGACGCCGCCGGCCGGCGGGTGTTCGACGGACTGATGCCGCATGTCTCGGGCGCGGGCGGCAAGTGGCTGAACCAGCGCTTCGCCAATGCCGTGGTCTCGGGCGGCCAGCAGCATGAGGACCGTTACGCGCCGGCCGACCGCTTTCCCTTCGCCTACAGCCCCTGCACGGACCCGCATAGCGGCCGCACGGACGCGATCCTGAAACGCCCGGAAACCGACCCGCTCATCGTCCACACGCAGACCGCGACGGAATACTGGCAGCGGCGCGGCTCGCTGGTCCACACGGACTGCGAAGGCAACGACCTCGCCGAGCCGGAAGGCGTGCGCATCTACCACTGGACCGGAACGCAGCATTCCGCCGATCCGAACCAGCGCGAGCCGCGCCGGGCGGTCTGCGAACACTGGCTGAATGTGGCCCAGACCTCGATGCTGTTCCGCGCCATGCTCGACGCGCTCGACCGCTGGGCGGACGGCGGCCCGCCGCCCCCGCCGAGCCGCTATCCCCGCGCCGCCGACGGCACGCTCGTGCCGTACGGGACCTGGCGGGAGCGGTTCCCGGCGATCCCCGGCGGGGCCGTGCCGCAATCGCCCAACCCGATGCCGGCGCTCGATTTCGGCCCCCGCGCCGACAAGGGAATCCTGGACAGGGAACCGCCGGAGGTGCTGGCCGAAGAGGGCTATCCCGTGCTGGTGCCGGCGGTCGATGCGGACGGCAACGAGATCGCGGGCGTGCGCGCGCCGATGGTCGCGGCACCCGTCGGCACCTTCGCCGGCTGGAACATCCGCCGGCGCGGCGTTGCCGGCGGCGCGATGCACGAGTTCTCCGGCAGCTACATCCCCTTCCCGGACACGCCGGAGGAGCGCGCGGCGACGGGCGATCCCCGCGCTTCCCTGCTGGAGCGCTACGGCGATGCGGCAGGCTACGTGCAGGCGACAGAGGCGGCGGCGCGGACGCTCATCGAAGAGGGGTTCATGCTGGAGGAGGACCTGCCGCGCGTGCTTGCCCATGCGGAGGACTGGGGCCGGCCATTGACCGATGTGCAGCTTCCCTGACCGGCGATGACCTTCCCTCTCGACCATACCGGCCAGATGCGCGCCGATCTCGACGCGGGCGCCGCCGCCTGGGAGCGGCTGGGCTTCCTGCTCTCCCCGGAAACGCCGCAGCAGGGCGCGGCGCCGGGCGAAGACGGCATGCAGCCCTGGGCCACGGCCAATCGCTGCGCGCTCTTCCGCGAGGGCTATCTGGAGCTGATCGGCATGCGCGCGCCCGGCCGCTTCAACCCGTGGTCGCATTTCATGGCCCGGCATGAAGGCATCCACATCGCGGCCTTCCGCTGCAACTCGGCGGACGAGGCGTGGCCGGGCCTGGCGGCGCAGGGCTTCGCCCCGCCGGTGCAGCGCGCCCGCTCGACGCCAGCGGGCGAAATGCGCTTCCGCAACATCTTCTCCGAGGACGCAAGCTGGCCGGAGGGGCGCATCATCGTCATTGAGCACCAGACGCCGGAGGTGCTCTGGCGGCCCGAATTGCTGGAGCATCCGAACGGCGCAAGCGCGCTGCGGCAATGCCTGTTCGTCTCAAACCGGCCGGACGAGCTCGCAAGCCGGCTCGCCTCCTTCGGCGCAGACCCCGCCGGCTATGCAGTGCTGTCCGCCGGGGACTTCGCGGACATGTTCCCCGGCGAGACCGCGCCGCCCCTGCCCTGCATGGCCGGGCAAGTCATCGCCTTCGCCGACCCCGACCGCGCCATCCGCTTGATCGAAACGAACGGCGTCCCCATCAGACGTGACAGCCTCGGCCGGGCCTTTGTCGGCCGGGTCCACAACAACGGCGCGGTCATGGTGCTGATTGAGGACGGCCCGGCCTGACGGCATAATCGCACCATTCCAGCGAGGGAAACGCCATGACGGGGGACCGGTTCCGCTTCCCGCGGGTCGAATTCGGCCCGGAGGAGCGCGCGCTCAGGGAAGAAATTCGCGCTTTCATCCGCGAAGAAAAGGCGTCGGGCGGCTTCACGCCGATGGCGGACAGCTGGGGCTCCGGCTGGTCGCCGGAATGGTCGCGCAAGATGGGTGAACGCGGCTGGCTCGGCATGATGTGGCCGAAGCGATATGGCGGCGGCGAGAAGCCCGCGCTGCACCGCTACATCGTCACCGAGGAGATGGTGTCGGCCGGCGCGCCCTGCGCCGCCCACTGGGTCGCCGACCGCCAGTCCGGACCGCTGCTGCTGCGCTACGGCACGGAGGAGCAGCGCCGCGACATCCTGCCGCGCATCGCCGCCGGCGAGTGCTATTTCGCCATCGGCATGAGCGAGCCGGACTCCGGCTCCGACCTCGCCTCGGTCCGGACCACGGCCACGAAGGTCGATGGCGGCTGGACGATCAACGGGCGCAAGATCTGGTCGTCCGGCGCGCACAGGTCGCACTACATGATCGCGCTGGTCCGCACCGAGCCCCGTGACATGAAGGCCCGCCATGCCGGGCTCACGCAGTTCCTGATCGACCTCGGCTCCCCCGGCATCGAGATACGCGGCATCCGCAATATCGCCGGCGAGCGCCATTTCAACGAGACCGTGTTCGACGACGCATTCATGCCGGACGACATGGTGATCGGCGAGGCCGGGGACGGCTGGCGGCAGGTGACGAGCGAGCTTGCCATCGAACGCTCCGGGCCGGAGCGCTTCCTGTCCACCTTCCCGGTGCTGACCGAGCTGGTGCGCGAACTCGGGCCGGAGCCGGGGGAGAGAGACGCCGAGACGGTGGGCGCGCTGGCGGCGCGAACCATGGCGCTTCGCCGCATGTCGCTCGGCGTCTCGAAACTGCTCGACGAGGGCGAAGCGCCGGAGGTCGCCGCTGCGCTCGTCAAGGACCTCGGCACGCGCTTCGAGGGCGAACTGGTGCGGGAAGCGCGGAACCTGCTGCCGGCGCAGGCTGCAAGCCAGTCTCCCGACCTCTATGGCAAGGTGCTGGCGGACGGCGTGCTGCATGTGCCGTCCTCCACCATTCGCGGCGGCACCAATGAAGTGCTGAAGGGCATCGTCGCGCGGGAGCTCGGCCTCCGATGAGCGACCGCATCGTCCTGGATACGGCCGAGCGCATATTCGCCGATCTCTGCCCGCCGGAGGTTGTCAACGAGGCCGAGACCGGTGTCTGGCCGGCGGCGCTCTGGGAGGCGCTGGAGGAAAGCGGCCTCGCGCTGGCCTGGGTCGGCGAGGAGCTCGGCGGCGGCGGCGCGGAAATCGGCGACGGCTTCGACATATTGAAAGCCGCCGGCGCCTGGGCAGCGCCGGTTCCGCTGGCGGAAACATTGCTGGCGGGCTGGCTTCTGGAGCAGGCGGGCCTCGCGGCGCCGGGCGGGCCGATGACGGTCGCTCCGGGCGATCCGGCCGATGCCGTTCGGCTTGAGGGCGGCGTTCTGTCCGGAACCGTGCGGCAAGTGCCCTTCGCCCGCAATAGCGGGCATATCGTGCTGCTTGCCGGGGGCCGTATCTGCCTCGTCGAGCGGGACGCCTGCGCGCTCGTGCCGGGAACGAGCCTTGCCGGCGAGCCGCGCGACGACCTCGCCCTGGACGGCGTCCGGCCGCTGCGCACGGCACCGGAGGGGCTCGACCGGGACCGCCCGATGCTTGTCGGCGCGGCGATGCGCGCGGCGCAGATGGCGGGCGCGCTTTCGCGGCTGCTCGACCAGTCCGTCCAGTATGCGCAGGAGCGCGAGCAGTTCGGCCGGCCCATCGGGCGCTTCCAGGCAGTGCAGCACGCGCTGGCGGAGCTTGCCGGGGAGGCGGCCGCGGCCGAAGCGGCGGCGGACGCCGCGGGCGAAGCCGTCGCGGCAGGAAACTTCGACGCAGCCGGCATCGCAGCGATCGCGGCGGCCAAGATTCGCGCCGGCGAAGCGGCGTCCAGGGGAGCGGCCATCGCGCACCAGGTCCACGGGGCAATGGGCTTCACCTACGAGCATTCCCTGCACCACCGCACGAGGCGGCTCTGGTGCTGGCGGGACGAATTCGGTAATGAGCGCGCCTGGTCCGTCCGGCTCGGCCGCCTGATCGCGGCGGAGGGCGCGGACGCGCTCTGGCCTTTCGTGACCGGGAGCCGCGTGGCATGACCGGCAAACGGGACAGGGTGGACGCGCTCCGGGCCGAATTGAGGCGGCGGAACCTCGACGGTTTTGTTGTGCCGCGCGCCGATGAACATCAGGGAGAGTATGTGCCGCCGAGCGCGGCGCGGCTCGCCTGGCTTACGGGCTTCACCGGCTCGGCGGGAACCGCCGTTCTGCTGCTCGAAAAGGCCGCCGTCTTCAGTGATGGCCGCTATACGCTGCAAATGCCGGAGCAGGTGGATACCGCACTCTTCGAGTGCTGCCATATCGGCGAGGATCCGCCGGAGGCGTGGATTGCGGCGAACTTGCCTCCCGGCGGCGCGCTCGGCTACGACCCCTGGCTGCATGTGGAGAAGGAGGTCCGCAAATTCGAGGATGCTGTCGGCAAGGCCGGCGGCCGTCTGGTCGCCTGCGAGGACAATCCTCTGGATGCGGTCTGGAGCGACCGGCCCGCGCCGCCGGCCGCGCCGATCGTTCCGCATGACATTGCCTATGCCGGGCGGGAGGCCGCCGACAAGCGCCGGGAGCTCGCCGCCGCGCTTGCCGAGGCCGGCCGCGACGCGGCGGTGCTGACCCTGCCGGACTCCATCGCCTGGCTGCTGAACATTCGCGGCGGCGATGTGGCCCATACGCCGCTGCCGCTCTGCTTCGCGCTGCTGGACCGCGAAGGCCGGGTGGCGTTGTTCGTCGATCCGGCGAAGCCCGCGCCGGAGCTGGGCGCGCATCTCGGCAATGAAGTGTCCCTGGCGCCGCCCGGGGCGTTCGGGCCGGCGCTCGACGCGCTTGCCGGCAAGACGGTGCAGGTCGATGCCGCCCGCGCGCCGACCTGGGTCCTTTCGCGGCTGGAGGCGGCGGGCGCGGAGATTGTGCGCGAGCGCGATCCCTGCATCCTGCCCAAGGCTTGCAAGAACGAGGGCGAGATCGCGGGGACGCGGGCCGCGCACCGCCGCGACGCCGGGGCGATGGCCGACTTCCTCGCCTGGCTCGACCGCGAAGGCCCGACCGGCCGGCAAACGGAACTCTCCGCCGCCGCCCGGCTGCGGGGCTATCGGGAGACGTTGCCGCTTTTCCGCGACCTCAGTTTCCCCACGATTTCCGGCGCGGGACCGAACGGCGCGGTTGTCCACTACGGCGTGACCGAAGCCACCGACCGGGCGCTCGCGCCGGGCATGCTCTATCTGGTCGATTCCGGCGCGCAATTCCTCGATGGCACCACGGACATCACGCGCACTATCGCCATCGGAACCCCGACCGAGCGCCAGCGCACCTGCTTCACGCGCGTGCTGAAGGGCCATATCGCGCTCGCCACGGCGCGGTTTCCGGAGGGAACGACGGGCGTCCAGCTCGATACGCTGGCCCGCGCGCCGCTCTGGCAGGGGGGCCTGGATTTCGACCACGGCACCGGCCATGGCGTCGGCAGCTACCTTTCCGTGCATGAAGGCCCGCAGCGCATCGCCCGGCGCGGCGACGAGCCCTTGCTTGCGGGCATGATCGTCTCCAACGAACCCGGCTATTATGAAGCAGGCGAATTCGGCATCCGCATCGAGAACCTGCTGCTGGTGCGCGAAGACCCGGACGTGCCGGACATGCTGAGCTTCGAGACGCTGACCTTCGCGCCCATCGACCGCCGCCTCATCGACGCGGCGCTGCTGACCCCCGCCGAGCGCGACTGGCTGAATGCCTACCACATGCAGGTGCGCAAGGCCGCCGCCTGCGCAGACCCCGTCTGGCTGGAAGCCGCCACGGCGCCGATCTGACATCGGCGGCCAGCGCCCGCTTGAGCGCGGACAGGGAATGGGCTTTGCTGAGGGGGATCGAAACAGGAGCGAACCCGATCCATGGACCTCAGCAGCTATAACCGCACGCCCGGCTTCGAGCAGGGCCTGGAAGCCCGGCGCCGGGTGCTCGGCGACGAGTATGTCGGCCCCTCCATCGCCAGGGGCGCGGCGGACGACTTCGCCCATCAACTCCAGCAATTCGTCACCGAATATTGCTGGGGCACGGTGTGGTGCCGCGACGGCCTGCCGGACAAGACCCGCAGCATCATGAACCTGACCATGCTGGCGGCGCTGGGGCGCACGCACGAACTCCGCCTGCATACGCGCGGCGCCCTCAACAACGGCGTCACCAAGGAAGAGATCGCCGAGGTCTTTCTCCAGGTCGGCATCTATGCCGGCGTGCCGGCCGCCGTGGAAGCCTTCCGCGAGGCCTCCAAGGTGTTCGAGGAGATGGGCGTGTGACTGTCGAAGCTGCGGCGGACTTCCTGCTCGCCGCGCACCGGGAGGGCCGGCGCTTCGAGCGCCTGCCCGCCGGCATTGCGCCGCAATCCGAGGAGGACGCCTACCGGGTGCAGGAGGCGCTGGTCTCCGCCTTCGCCCTGCCGGTTGCGGGCTGGAAGGTGGCGCTCACCTCCGCCGCTATGCGCCGTGTGGTGCCCGGCATCGACCAGCCCTGCGCCGGCGCGATCTTCGCCGAGCGCGTTCACCGCTCGCCGGCGGTGCTGCCGCGCTCGGCGCTGATGCGCATCGGGCTCGAATGTGAGGCGATGGTGCGGCTTGCCGACGACCTTCCGGACACGGGCCGACCCTGGACGCGGGAGAGCGTCGCGCCCCATGTCGGCGCGGTCGCGGCTGCGTTCGAGCTAATCGACGACCGCGAGGCCGACTACAACAACATGAACGCCTTCGAGCTCATTGCCGACAATGCCTGGAACGGCGGCGTCGTGATCGGACCCGAGATTGCGGACTGGCGGGCGCTCGACCTCGCGGGCGCGCGCGGCAGCCTGGAGATCGACGGCAGGCCCGTCGGCGAGGGGCGGGGCGGCGACGCCATGGGCCACCCCTTCGAACCGCTCGCCTGGCTCGCCAACAGCGCCGTCGCCCGCGGCCGTCCGCTCCGCGCCGGCGAGCTTGTCATGACCGGCTCCATCGTTCCCACACAGTTCCTGGAGGCCGGCAACCGCGCCATCTATACCCATGAGGCGCTGGGCAGGGTGGAGCTGGAGATCGTTTGAAGCGCTTAACCGCGACAGTTCCGGGAAAACCGGGTGGCAAATAAGTTACAGTTGTCCCCGGTCCCCGTTTCAATCGCCGTCCCAAATCAGCAAATGTCGGCTATTGGGTCGAGGCACTTGCAGAATTGAGGTTCTGAGGAATAGCGGCTGAGATTTTGGATGCGGTTTTAGGTTTGCGTTGCGTTTGGGGCGCTGCGGCTGGCCTGATTGGGTCGCGGGTCGTGTCTGCGGTCGGTTTTGAGGCGAGCG
>JAJECF010000207.1 GCA_022822125.1 Alphaproteobacteria bacterium | reverse complement strand
CGAGGGGGCCGGACGGCGAGGGACGTCCCCTTCGACAGGCTCAGGACAGGCTTTCGATACGCGCCTGCTGACGCAGCCGCTACTCAGGATGAGGTTCGATACGCGCCCGCAGGCGGGCGCTACTCAGGATGAGGAGAGGCGGGCGTGCCGGGCCGCATTTGCTTGTGAGTCTCAACCCGGTGCCGCTGGTATGAGTCCCAAATCGAGGCCGTTGGTATAACCCGCAGAAATGACAGGGCGTGAAAGGCAGTTGCGCGAAGCGGTGCGCCGTCCCGCCTCCCAATCGTCACCCTTCCCGCCCCCGGACCCTGCTTGACACCGTCTGCCCGGTCGGAAACCATTCGATGAGCATACTCTTGAGGCCGAGCCCGGTTGTGGCCGGCGGTATGGCGGGATGTCGGAGCTGAACGCGGCAATTGGCGAAACCGCCCTCGAAGGCAACCTCGCTTACCAGACGGAAATCCTGCAGGGCGTGTCCCGCACCTTCGCGCTCACCATTCCCCAACTGCCCGCCCCGCTCAGGGATGCGGTGGGCAATGCCTACCTGCTCTGCCGGATTGCGGACACCATCGAAGACGAAGCCGCGCTCTCCGCGACGCAGAAATGCGCGTTCTCCGAACGCTGGGTCGGCGTCGTCGAGGGCAGCGAGGCGCCCGGGGCCTTCGCCGAAGACCTGGGCGCGCTGCTTACCCGCTCGGCGACGGAAAGCGAACGCAACCTGATTGCCAATGTTGCGCGGGTCGTCCGGGTCACGGAAAGCTTCTCCCCCCGCCAGCGCCGCGCGATGCTGCGCTGCGTGAAGATCATGACGCGCGGCATGGCGGAGTTCCAGGAGGGCGCGAGCCTCGAGGGCCTCAGCGACCTCAAGCATCTCGACCGCTACTGCTACCATGTCGCCGGAGTCGTCGGAGAAATGCTGACGGAACTGTTCTGCGACTATTCCGAGGAGATCGACGCGCGGCGCGAGGAACTCCTCGCCCTGTCGGCCTCTTACGGACAGGGCCTCCAGATGACCAACATCCTGAAGGACATATGGGAGGACCGGAACCGCGGGGCGTGCTGGCTGCCGCGCAGCGTCTTTCTCTCGGCCGGTTTCGACCTCCGCTCGCTCTCGCCGGGCCAGGCCGATCCGGGGTTCGTCGAAGGGCTCAACAGGCTCATCGCGGTCGCCGGCCAGCATCTTGCCGATGCGCTTCGCTACATCCTCCTCATTCCCGCGCATGAGACGGGCATCCGCCGCTTCTGCCTCTGGGCGCTTGGCATGGCGGTGCTCACCTTGCGCCGCACCTACACGACGCCGGCATTCAGCAGCGGCCAGGAGGTCAAGATATCGCGGCGCGCGGTAAAGGCTGTGGTCGTGACCACCAGCGCGCTGGCGCGCTCCGACGCCGCCCTGAAGCTCCTGTTCACCGGCCTCGGACGCGGCCTTCCCCGCGTCCGGGAGGCGGGCGGCCCGGCCGTATGATCCGGCGCTGCGGGATGCTGCGGAGGGTCGTCGCCGGGCTGGGCTTTCGGTTCCGGGCGCGGCGGCGCCAACACCGCCATTCGTAACGTTCGGCGCAGCGGCGCAGGCGGCCGATATCGAAGTCGAGATCGCCGGCAGGTTCAGCGTCGAAAGCCGCCTCTATCCGGACAGCGCCCTGCATTCCGGACAGCGCTCCCATGCGAGCGGTTTCACGGCGCAACCGGAGTTCTATGCCGAGGACGAAGAGGGCCGCAGTCTCCAGGTCTCGCTTTTCTTCCGCTACGACAGCGCGGACCCGCGCCGTACCCATGCCGACCTCCGCGAAGCCTTCCTGCCGCTCTACGGCGAGTTGGGCGAGGGGGAATGGGAACTGCGCCTCGGCGTGGACCGGGCCGCGCCGGCCGGCTGCGCAGCGGTCTCGTCGTGAACCGTGACGGGGCGACCTATGACAGCGCCGCCGAAGAACGCCATATGGACTGGGCGGTCCGCTACAGCGGCAGCTTCGGCCTCGTCGATCTCGGCCTCATACCAGCGGCACCGGGTTGAGACTCACGGAATGCCGCCCGGTTTGCCCTTCTTGCATCGCTTCGCCTGGCGTTTCCGCCTCTCCTCATCCTGAGTAGCGCCCGCCTGCGGGCGCGTATCGAAGGATCGTCCCGCTGGCGGCACCCTCCCTCGATACGCGGCTGGCGCCGCTACTCGGGATGAGGACAGAGGACCGGGACTACGCTAGGAAGGTGCCCCGCCATCGGTTCCGATCAATGACCGTTGGTATCAGCTGGTTCGACGGGCAGAGCCGGGAGCCGGTCCTGCGGCCTGCACCGGGCAATGACGGCGGCTTCGTGCTGCAACCCCACTACGAGAAAATCCGCCAGTTCGGGCTGGACGCGCAGCTCACCACCGGCCTCTGGCTGCTCGAGCTGGAGGGCACGGCCTTCCACGGCGTCCGCTGGCCGGGAGACGTCCTCTACGGCGTGCGCCGCGACAGCTTTATCGGCCTCAGCCTCGTTTACAGTCTGTAGCCGCCGGCAAGATTCGCGGCGAAGGCCGTCAGGGCCGGGATAACGGCGTCCCCGGCCTCGCGCCAGGGCGTGTGGCCGCAGCCGGGCAGCAGCAGGATTTCCGCCGGGCCCGAAACCTGCGCGGCGATCCGGTCCGTCTGCGCGCTCGTGCCGTAAGGGTCGGCCTCGCCCTGGAAGACCAGCAGCGGCGCGGTCACCTCTGGCAGGTAGTTTTCTATGTTCCAGTTCCGGAAGCGCGGGTCGAGCCAGGCCAGGTTCCAGGCGTCGAAGGTCCCGGCGGCATCCCGGTGCCAGCGGGCGAGCCGCCTGTCGAGGCCGCCTTTGTCGAAGGCGCGCCGGGCCTCCTCGATGGCGCGGACCGAGCAGTCCTCGACGAACACATGCGGCGCCATGAGGACCAGCCCGGCGACCGCTTCCGGAAAGGCGCCGGCATGGATGAGCGCGATGGAGCCCCCGTCGCTGTGGCCGACGAGCAGCGGCCGTTCGATATCGAGGGCGGCAAGGATCGCCGGCAGGCGCTGCTCCGCTTCGACATGCATGTAGTCGAGCGGGAACGCCCCGCCGGCCGGCAGCGACGACCCGCCATAGCCGAGCCGGGAATAGACCAGCGCGCCCGCGCCCGTTTTCGCCGCCACCCGGTCGGGGAAGTCGCGCCAGAGCGCCGCGCAGCCGAGCCCCTCATGCAGGAACACCGTGACCGGAAGGGTCGGGTCGCCCTCGATCCGGCGGTATTCGATCTCGCCGTCTTCGAGGGGGAGCCGGCCATCGATAACCGGCGGACCGCTCATGCGCGCAGCTTGTATCGCTGGATCTTGCCGGTCGCCGTCTTCGGCAGCTCGTCCACGAATTCGACCCAGCGCGGATATTTGTAGGCTGCGAGCTGGCCGCGCACGAAGTCCTGGAGCTCCGCCGCGCCGGCCTCCCTGCCTTCCTGCAGCACCACGAAGGCCTTGGGCTTTGTAAGGCCGTCCGGGTCCTCCGCGCCGACCACCGCCGCCTCCAGCACCGCCTCATGCTTCAGCAGCGCGCCCTCGACCTCGAAGGGCGAGACATAGATGCCGCCCACCTTGAGCATGTCGTCCGCGCGCCCGGCGAAGGCGTAAACGCCGTTTTCGTCGCGGGTGTATTTGTCGCCGGTGCGCGTCCAGGCGCCGCGGAAGGTCTCGACCGAACGCTCGCGACGATTCCAGTAGAACACCGCGCTGGTCGGCCCCTTCACCTCCAGCGCGCCGAGCGCCCCCGCTTCCTCGACCACCCGGTCGTCGTCATCGACGAGGCGGACCTCATAGCCCGCCACCGGGCGCCCGGACGCCCCCGGCGCGATGTCGCCGACGCGGTTCGTGATGAAGATATGCAGCATCTCGGTCGAGCCGAGGCCGTCCAGTATGTCCACGCCGACGGCGTCCCGCCAGCGGCGCAGGATTTCGGGCGGCAGCGCCTCGCCGGCGGAGACGGCAAGCCGGAGCGCATGGTCCCCCGGCCCCGGCGCCTCGCCGCTCGCGAGCAGCATGGCGAACAGGGTGGGTACGCCGAAGAAGATCGTCGGCCTTGCTTCGCGCAGCAGCCGGCAAATAGGCCCCGGTTCCGGCGGCCCTTCGAGCAGCACCGAGGTCGCGCCCGCCGCCATCGGAAAGGTCAGGCCGTTGCCGAGCCCGTAGGCGAAGAACAGCTTGGCGGCGGAGAACAGCACGTCGTCTTCGCCCACGCCCAGCGTCGGCCCGGCATAGAGCTCGGCCGTGCGCGCCATGTCCCCGTGAAGATGCACCGCGCCTTTCGGCTGGCCCGTCGTGCCGGAGGTGTAGAGCCAGAAGCACATCTCGTCCTCGACGGTATCGGCCGCCCGGAACACCTGGCTTTCGCCCGCAATCAGCCGCGCCAGATCGTCCCCGTCGGCAATGATGCGGTCGTGCAGGCCCTCGAAGACCGGAGCCAGATTTTTCGACACGAAAGCCGCCTGCGCGCGGCTGTCCCGCAACATGAAGGCGTAGTCGTCGCGCGTGAGCCGCGTGTTGACCGGCACCGGCACGACGCCCGCCTTGATCGCGCCGAGGAAGCAGGTGTGGAAATCCGCCGTGTCGTTGAGGCAGAGGAGGATACGCTCCTCGCGCCTGATGCCGAGCCGGCCGAGCGCATGGGCGAACCGGCTCGTCGCCGCGTCGATATCGGCATAGCTGTGGGCGCCGCGGCTGTCGATCACGGCCGTCTTCGCGCCGCACCCGGCCGCGAGGTTGCGCCCGATCAGGTCCGCCGCCGCATTGTAACCGGCCATGTCGCTCACGCCTCCGCCATGGCGCTTTCATACCACGCCCTGGCCCAGTCCGCCGCCTCGTCCTCGGGCAGGATGCCGGAGGACGCATTGTGGCGCATCGGCTCGCCCACACGCCTTGCGCCGAGCTCGCTCAGGATGCGGTCGAAGGTCATGCCGCCGCCGCAGAAGGTGCGCGCATAGGTCATGTCGCCGAGTGCAAAAAGGCCGTACCGGACATGGGCGAGATCGGGCCGCTCGCGCTCCAGCGCGTCGGCAAGCGCCTGGCCGTTGTCCGGCACGTCGCCCTGGCCGTAGGTGGAGCTGACGACGACATAAAGGCCGGGCGCGGCGAAGGCGCCCGCGTCGAGACCGTCCATCGGCTGGAGCTCCACCTCTACGCCTTCCTCCTCCAGCGCGGCCTGGACCTCCTCGGCGACGAGATCGGCCGTGCCCGTCATCGTCGCGACATAGATGGTGACAGTGTTGCTCATATCCTGCATTATATTTCCTGTAATGGAAGCCGCCAAGGAAAACCTCGCCGCGCCGCTCGGCGCAAGGCTGCGCACGCTCCGGGCCGCGCGCGGCATGAGCCGGCGCATCCTGGCGCGCGACAGCGCGGTGTCGGAACGCTATCTCGCCGAGCTTGAGAACGGAAGGGCGAACCCCTCCATCGGCGTGCTGGCGCGCATCGGGTCGGCCATCGGCGTGGATATTGCCGAGCTGTTTACGTCCTCCTCCCGCGATGCCGCAACCGCCTTGCTGGAGCGTCTCGGCCCGGAAGACCGGGCGGCCGCCGGCGCGCTGCTGGAGCGCCATTTCGGCCGCGCCGCCGACAAGGCGGAACGGATCGCGCTGATCGGTCTGCGCGGAGCCGGCAAGACGACTCTCGGCCGTCTGCTGGCGGAGCGTCTCGGCTGGCCGTTCGTCGAACTTACGCGCGAGATCGAACGGGATTACGGCGCCGCTGTCGCGGAAATCCTCGCATTGGCGGGCCAGCCGGGCCTCCGCCGGCAGGAACACCGGGTGCTGGGCCGCATTGTCGAGAAACGGGAGCGCGCGGTGATCGCCACGCCCGGCGGCATCGTCGCGGAGGCCGCAAGCCTCGACCTGCTGCTCGCCCGGACACACACCGTCTGGCTGACCGCCTCGCCCGAGGAGCACATGGCGCGCGTCGCCGCCCAGGGCGACCGGCGGCCGATGGCGGACAACCCGGAAGCGATGGCGGACCTGCGCGCAATCCTCGCTGCCCGCAGCCCCGACTACGCCCGCGCCGACGGTCGCCTCGACACCTCGGGCCGCCCGCTCGAAGACTGCCTCGACGATCTGGAGCGCACTGCGCGCCGCATGGTTCGCGAAGGGTTGACCTCGGCCGAACAGGAAATATAGTGCATATATGATCGACAATGCGCTCATCGCCTACGACCGCGAGCCGGAGAGCTACCGGCACTGGTTGCTCGCCGTCGAGGGAGCCGTCGCGACGCTCACGCTCCAGGTGGATGAAGACGGGGGTCTCCGTCCGGGCTACCGGCTCAAGCAGAATTCCTACGATCTCGGCGTCGATATCGAGCTGAACGACGCCCTCAACCGCCTGCGCTTCGAGCACCCGCAAGTGCGCGCGGTCATTGTCACCAGCGGCATGGAGCGCATGTTCTGCGCCGGGGCCAATATCTACATGCTCGCCGGGTCGAGCCATGCGGCGAAGGTGAACTTCTGCCGCTTCACCAACGAGACCCGTAATTTCATGGAGGATGCGAGCCGGCGCTCCGGCATCGCCTTCATCGCCGCCTGCAACGGCACGGCGGCGGGCGGCGGCTACGAACTCGCGCTCGCCTGCGACGAGATCTGGCTGGTCGATGACCGGTCGAGCGCCGTCAGCCTGCCGGAAGTGCCGCTCTTGGGCGTGCTGCCGGGCACGGGCGGCCTGACGCGCATCACCGACAAGCGCCGCGTGCGCCGCGACCTCGCCGACGTGTTCTGCACCGACCCCGACGGGGCGCGCGGGCGCCGCGCTCTCGAATGGGGCCTCGTGGACCGCACGGCGCCGCCGCAGCGCTTCGAGGCCGCAGTCAGGGCGCGCGCGGAGGAACTTGCCGCCCGGCCGGGCCTGCCAGCGGGCGGTCCGGTGGCGCTCACGCCGTTGGAACGGCAGGTCGAGCCGGACGGCTACCGCTACCCGAATGTGCGGGTGCGGATCGACGACGCACGCCGGCTCGCGGAAATCACGGTCTCCGGTCCTGCCGCGCCGGTTTCGGTCGAACGCACCGCCCACTGGTGGCCGCTCGCCGCCGCGCGCGAGCTCGAAGACGCGGTGCTGATGCTGCGCACCAACCACGAGCAGGTCGGCGCCTGGGTGCTGAAGACCGAGGGCGACCCGGAGGCGCTGCTGGCCGTGGATGCGCTGCTGGCCGACGGCGCTGAAACGGACCGGTTCCTGCGCGAGACCGTCGCCTGGTGGCGGCGCGCGCTGGCGCGGCTGGACGTGACCTCCCGCTCGCTGATCGCGCTCATCGAGCCCGGCTCCTGCTTCGCCGGCCCGCTGCTGGAACTGGCGCTCGCCGCCGACCGCAGCTTCATGTTCCAGCCGCTCGACGAGCCGGAGGCCGCGCCCCGGATCGCGCTCGGGGCGCTGAACCGGGCCGGCCTCGAAACGGCGAACGGGCGCACCCGCCTCGACTGCCGCTTCTCGGGCGCGGTGCCGGAGTTCCAGGCCGCGAGCTTCGGGCCGGAAGAGGCGCTCGCCGCCGGGCTCGTGACCTTCGCGCCGGACGAGCTCGACTGGCAGGACGAGGTGCGCATCGCGCTGGAGGAGCGCGCGGCGCTCTCGCCGGACGCGCTCACCGGCATGGAGGCGAGCCTGCGCTTCGGCGGCGCGGAAACCCTCGCCACCAAGATCTTCGGGCGGCTCTCCGCCTGGCAGAACTGGATTTTCAGCCGCCCCAACGCCGTCGGCGAGGAAGGGGCGCTCAAGCGTTTCGGCTCCGGCACACGGCCGGGCTTCGACTGGAGGCGTGTGTGATGGCTGTCGATTACCGGGGGCTGATCCCCAACAATATCGATCTCTCCGCCGACCGGCGGCTGCAGCGCGCGCTGGAGCACTGGCAGCCGCGCTTCCTCAACTGGTGGAGCGAGCTCGGCCCCGAGGGCTTCCAGGCGGCGGACGTCTATCTGCGCACGGCGACGGCGGTCGATGCCAGGGGCTGGGCCAGCTTCGGCTATGTGCGGATGCCGGAATACCGCTGGGGCATCTTCCTCGCAGAGCCGGAGCAAGACC
>JAJECF010000099.1 GCA_022822125.1 Alphaproteobacteria bacterium | reverse complement strand
GCCCCGGTAGGCCGGATCGGCCGAGCCGCGGAGGACCGGCTTGCCCGGGCAGGCGATGTCGTGCTCCCGGCCGTAGCCGCGGTAGCTGCGCGTGCCCTCGCCGCGGTTGCCGGTCCAGGTGACGGTCGCGGTGTAGGTGTGATCCTTCCCCATGCGCCCTGGCCCCCCTCAGAACCGCGCCACGATCTTGCCGAACGCGTCGCGGTTATTCCGGGACATACTGACCGACCGCATTTCCGAGCGCCGCTCTTGCGTCCCGAGGCAGCCGCCGGGCGCCCCTGTCCACAGCCTCCCGCCAGGAAGGTCCCCGCGCGCGCGCCTCGACGAAGGCATCCTCAAGTTCATCGGGACGGTCCTCCGCCAACACGCGTATCAGCGCAGCCGACTGCTCGATGTCCTTGGTTGCCTTGGCGGCCGCCGAGGAATCCCGGCGGGTCGCGACGATCAGCTTGTGGACCGCGTAGCGGGCCGGCCGGGGGACATTGATCAGAACTCCCGACCGGTAGAGCGCAACTGCCTGTACCGGTTCATGGATCAGGTAATCGAGAAACCGAAGGGGAAGCGCGTATGCTCCCAGCGCCGGCAGTTCCAGCGGCTCGTCGCGATCCGGTCCCTCGTTGGGAGTGAGCAGCTCGACGAGGACGCCGCTCTCCCGGTCCCGCCAGGCGGTCGGCTGTCGATGAAGGCCGGGCCGGGCGACAAAGGGCCCGATCCGTTTCAGCGCCTCCGCCAGCGCCGGATCCAACTGATCGTCGAGCGCTATCGAGACCGAATGAAACGCCGCGACATCGATATCCTCGGTAACGGCATGGGCCTCCGAAATCCCGGCCCCCAAGAGCCCGGGGTAGCACCGGAACGCGTGCGTCCCGACGATGACGCCGCGGAGCCGGAATATCCCGGCCTTCGAGAGCGCGAACAGCACTTTCCCGGTCTGGGCGTCGACCCGCGGCAGCCCGCCCTCGCGGCACATCCGAACGAGGCCGCCACGCTGCTTCTCGCGCTGCTTCAGGTCCCCCTTCGCCTTCTCCGCCTGCCCGACCCTTGCCCGCACCTCCTTCGTATCCGGCCCGAGGTAGCGCTCCACCGTGCGGTCGGCCAGCCGCTGGACCGCGTACCAGTATTTCCGCCCGCTCCGCTCACGCAGAACCGTCGTCCCGCCGAGTTCCAGGACCGCGTCCTCCTGGAGGCGGGCGAGCAGGTCCGCGTAGGTCGTCTGCACCGTCAGGGGCAGCCGCCGAAGTTGCGCGCCTTCGGTCATTTTCATTTTGCCCAACAATTCTATTTTCTGTTGGGCAATTTAGCCGGATTCGGCGCCGAATGCAACCGACGCGACCGATGACGCTGGTGCGGACCGCCCTTTGCCCAACAAAAAACAATCGTGTTGGGCAAAGCTTTGCCCGTGGACCGTCGCTAGCCGCAGCTCCGCGGGGACACCAAAATCCTCAGTGGGAGGAAGGCGGATTGGCGCTCCCGGACATCGTTGGCGACTGCAGGCTTGAGCTTTACGTCACTTACGGCCACTCCGATGTTGTTCGGCTTCGTCTTTTGACTCTGGCACATATTTGATGCAGCTGGAGACACTCGGCCGCTAGATATGGGCAACCAGGGGATGAGAGCCGCCCTTGGGAACGATGGTCTCGCTCCACAGGGCCGAGAGCATTTCAATCGCCTTATCGACCCGACTCCAGAGGCGACGTAGCGTCATGGTCCCGGAGCCGGAAAGTCCCGTCTACAAAGGCCGTGAAATGAAAGAAACCGAGCCAGGACTGTCCGTCCATCAAGTGTCGTACTTGACAGCAAGCGCCCCATTACGAAAGACGACAGACTTACAACCCCGGGATTAAGTCGGGCGTGCCCATTACTGTAGAAAGGTGAAGCTATATCACTACAAATTAATCCTGCATCTATTGTACAAAAAACTACACTTAATAAAATAGTGCTGCACTCTGGAACTACACGATTATTTCCTTGACAGGTATTTTGCATTGAAGATTAGTGGACGGTGGCACGCTTGTCACACCGGTTGCGCCAGCCCACGAAGATCCAGATTCCACAAGCATCAGACCGGTGTCCAACCGGCACGGGAGAAAGTCTGAAGCGGCTGCGGATGAGGATCATGAACGATAACGTCCACCACCTAACTCACCCTACAATGTCACCAGGAGGCAACCATGAGAATCACCAGTGCTGTCTCGGCCATTGCCTTGTCCATTGTTCTTTCAGCTTGTTCTACTTCACAGGAGTTGGCAATTGATCCTTTGTCCGGCTTGTATAAAGTCGTTGCACGGACCAATTCAGTAAAGGCAACGAACTTCTACTTAAATGGCACTCAAATTCCGCTAGAGGGCTGCGGCCGTTTTGCATGCACTGCTTCCGGCGGCTTTCAAGGAAGCCTAACAACGCCGGTGAATATACTACTGAACTTGGAACATGAAACAGATGCAGAAATTGGTGGGGTTGAAATTGTTACAGCGAGTAGCCCGGAAGACTGGGCGCTGTTCGGTGGATGGATGACGCACTCCGCGTTCTTCGTCCATAGGGCTGTCGGACGAAACGATGTCGAGCTTGTTTATGCTCAATCTTTAGGTCGATTGCATCGTGAGGGGAGTGCTGTCTTGCCTGTAGAGGGCAGTGCTTCGTATCATGGTGCAATGGTCGGATCCAATATCAAGACATCCGATCCGTATACCGGAAAGTCGACCATGACTGCGAGCTTCGGACAAACTCCCACTATTGATATACATTTCACCGGTATCATGAACTTGAGAACCGGTGACGCTCACGACGATATATCATATGTCGGCGCTTCAATTAGTGAAAGGAAAGGCATTTGGGCCAGCAATTCAGATGGAGGTTATGTAAATGGTGAATTTATGGGTGCGGCCAACGAGGAAGTCGCAGGGGTCTTCGAGCATGGAGAGCTCATTGGGGCGTTCGGAGCCAAGCGGGCGGAGTAATCCGGACATGCCCGCCAAGCGAACAAGCTGTTCACCGAGGAGGGGCGGCGCGACCTGATCGACCGTCTGGCACAAAATCCGCTGGCAGGCGAGGAGATACCCGGAACCGGCGGCGTCCGAAAGCTGCGGTTCGCGGCGTTGGGCCGGGGCAAGCGGGGCGGCGCGCGGGTGAACTACTTCTAAGTTGGGGAGGACATACCCGTCTACGCGCTCCTCGCCTATGCGAAGTCCGCCAGAACGGACCTGAACCCGGCAGAACGGCGCGCGGTGACCAGGATCGTCGAGGCGATCAAGAGAGCCCGAAAGGAAAAGCGATGAACACATTCGGAGAAGACCTGATCCAGTCTCTCAACGAGGCGCTGGCCCATCCATTGGCCGTCGCCACAGCGGCATTAAGCGCCGCATGCGCATCAGCGAGCCATTGCGGGTGGGCATTATTCAGCGCCGTCAGCGTGCGTGCCTTGAGTTCCTTCGCCGCCGCATCGTCGCCGGCGACCGGGAGTTTCGGATAACCGGCACCGGCTCGTCCACCCGCTTCAGACATTCGGGCGGGTTCAGCCAACGGTCGCGCAGTTCGATCAGCCGCCGCGCCGCGTCCGCGATGGCGACGGCGCGCGGGTCGGCGGCGTAGTCAGCGGCGGGAATGTCGGGCAAGAGAGAGGCCGTCCGGGAACGGCCGCGTGGATCTGAAGCGGAGCGGGCGCCGCTACCTTAGCCCAGCTGCGCCGCGCTGATCGACACCGCTTCGCCCGAGGCCGAAGGCCAGGGGAACCGGCCGCGCTCCAGGCGCTTGGCATAGAGAGAGGGACCGAGCCCGTCATGCCAGAGAATCTTGACCAGGTCGCCCTTGCGTCCGCGGAAGATGAAGAGGTCGCCCGCATGCGGATCGCGGCCCAGCCCCTGCTGGACCTGCAGCGCCAGCGTGTTCATCCCGCGCCGCATGTCCGTCACGCCGGTCGCAAGCCAGACCCGCGCCCCGCTCGGAACCGGGATCATCGCCGCTCCAGGACCCCGAGAACACGCGACAGCGCCGCCGCATCCACATCCCGGTCGACCGTCACGCGCGAGCCGTCCGCCAGGGCAATCTCGATCCGCCCGGAGGGCCGCGGTTCGGTATCCTCCGGCGCCGGCAGCAGCTTCGCCGGCTCCGCCCCTTCCGTCGACGAGACAACCACCGGGACAAAACCCCCGGCCGCCAGCGCCAGCTCCCGATACTGGCGGCGCCAGGTGAAGACCTGGTTCGCGTTCACGTCATGCCGGCGCGCCACCACCGACACCGAAATACCGGGCTGGTAGCTCTCCGCCACGATCCGGCGCTTGCGCGCCTCGCTCCACCGGCGGCGACGGCGGCGAACC
>JAJECF010000102.1 GCA_022822125.1 Alphaproteobacteria bacterium | reverse complement strand
CTCGGCGGCATCGTTGGCGGTGATGGTGATGGTGACCTTTGTGACGGTGCCCAGGTTGTAGTCGTCGCCGTCCACAATGGTCAGTATGATGGTCTCGCCACCTTCGTGCATGTTGTCGTCAATGATATTGAGCGGAAAAGCAACGTTAGTCCACGCTGCCGTTCCCGAAGGCAGGGTCATCGTGCCAGTCTTGGCTTGGTAGTCGGCACCCGCAAGCGTGTAGTCCGCCCCTCCGGTGGCCGTCCCGCCAATCGTGTAGCTGATGTCGAGGTCCGCCGTTAGATTACTGGTGGCATTGATTCTGATAAAGAAAGTCCCTTCATCCTCAGATACTAGGTTATTCTTAGAAACATTGAAGAAAATGTTGGGCGTTGTCTGCGCGGCGGCCGGGGCGGCGAGGCCCGAGAGCAGCGGCAGGCACAGCAGGGCAGATAGAAGGCCAAGCCGCAGACGGCGGGCGGCATGACGGATGCCCGCAGCGGTGCGGACGGCGGAAGAGTCGAGACTGTCGGAGGAAGAAGCGGGCCGGCGGGATGCGGAAGGCCGGCCGGCGGAAGCGGAAGAATCAGATCGAGAGGCTGAGCGTTCTAGGCGACTGCATGAAGACGCATGATGGGGCGGCTCGGCGGCTCGGCGGCTCGGCGGCTCGGCGGCTCGGCGGCTCGGCGGCTCGGCGGCCGGATACTCGATTTTAATCATGGAAACCGCGCGCAGCAAGCCGCGCAACAAAGCCACACCCATCAGCCATACCCCCCGGCGCATGAAAGTGCCCTATAAGCCCGGCGACGGTAATCGGACGAAAGCTCTTGCGCAAGCGCAATTCGACAGGCGGCGGCGCTGGGCGGCTTTCTCATGCCGCCGTCGCCGGGATGCGCCTGCCCCTGTCCTGCTCTCCGGGGTAGAATGCCGTCATGGTCGCGACGGTGACGGACATCGGGTCGGCGAGTTCGACGGTCCACTATTTCGAGCAGGACGGCTATTACGCGAAGGGCGACCCGGAGCATCGCCGGGCGAGCTTCTGGCACGGGCAGGCGGCGCGGGCGCTGGGCCTGGGCCGGCATGTATCGCCGAAGAAGTTCAACGCGATCCTGCTGGGACATGTGCCCGGCACGGATATCCGGCTGGGCCGGGTGCGCGACGGCGAGCACCAGCACCGTCCGGGAGTGGACATCACGCTTTCGGCGCCGAAGTCGGTATCGCTGGCGGCGCTGCTGCACGGGGACAAGCGGGTGATTCGCGCGCATGACGAGGCGGTGCGCGCGGCGCTGGACCGGGTGGAGGCGGAGCTGTTGCAGACGCGGGGCTGGGACCCGGCGACGCGGAGGCGGCCGCGCGTGAAGGCGCACGGCATGATCGCGGCGGCCTTCCGGCATCTTGCGAGCCGCAATCTCGACCCGCAGCTGCACACGCACTGCGTGGTGGCGAACATGACCCGGAACGGGGCGGGCGAGTGGCGGAGCATCGAGGCGACGGCGATCCGCCGGAACAAGAAGCTGATCGGGGCGCATTACCGCAACGAGCTGGCGCGGCGGCTGGAGGCGCTCGGCTACGGGACCCTGCCGGTGATGATCGGGCCGGTGCCGGGGTTCGAGCTTGAGGGCTACGACCGGGAGCTGCGCGACGCGTTCTCGACCCGGCGGCGGGACATACTGGAGGACATCCGCCGGCGGGGCGGGGCCTACAGCGCGGCCAGGGCGCAGCAGGCGGCGCTCTATACGCGGCGTCGCAAGGCCGAGCCGGCCATGGACGAGCTGCGGCGGATCTGGCGGCGCCGCGCCCGCGAGGCCGGCCTGCCGTCCCGGGAGGCGGCGGCGCGGGCAAGGCGGGACCGGCGGCAGGCGGAGGCGCGCCCCGTCCTGCCGGTCCGTGAAGCGGTCTGGCGGGCGGTGGCGCATCTTGAGGAGCGCTCGTCGGTGTTCGCGGCCGGCGACATCGCGGCGCATGCACTCGGCCAGGCTCCGGGGCGGTATGCGGTGGGCGAGGTCGAGGCGGCGGTGGAGGAGCTCCGCCGGGACGGCCATCTGGTTGCGGCGACCTTGCGCGGCGCGGACCGGGCGTTCGTGACCGACCGGGCGCTCCGTGCCGAGCGCGGCAATATCGCCTGGATGAGGGAGGGCGCCGGGGCGGGGGCGCCGGCGGCGGACGGGGCGGCGGTGGAGAGGGAGCTTGCCGCCGGTCCGCTGACGGAGGGCCAGCGCGAGGCGGTGCGCACGATCCTGCTCACGCAGGACAGGGTGGTGGGCGTGCAGGGCCATGCGGGCACGGGCAAGACGGTCATGCTGCGCGAGACGGCGCGGCTTGCGGGAGCGCGCAAGGTGGTGGGGCTGGCGCCGTCGATGGCGGCGGTGCGGGCGCTGGAGCGGGAGGCGGGCATCCCGGCGCGGACGCTGCAATGGTTCCTCGCGCGCCACCGGGATATCGCCGACCGGCTCGCAAGTCCGGAGCGGCTGGCCGAGGCGCGACTCGCCTTCGGCGGCGCGGTGCTGGCGGTGGACGAGGCGTCGATGGTGAGTTCGGCGCAGATGCGCCAGCTGATGCGGATATCGGAACGGATCGGCATCGCGCGCCTGGCGCTGGTCGGCGACAGCGGGCAGCTGCGGTCGGTGGAGGCCGGTCAGCCGTTCCGGCAACTCCAGCAGGCGGGCATGGCGACGGCGCGCATGGACGAGGTGCTGCGCCAGCGCGACCCGGACCTGCGCGAGGCGATCGCGGCCATCCGGGAGGGCGAGCCGGCCGAGGCCATGGAGCGGCTCGGCGACGATGTCCACGAGGCGGAGACGGACGAGCTCGGCGAGGCGGCGGCCCGGCTCTGGCTCTCGCTGCACCCGGAGGCGCGCGCCCGGACGGCGATCCTGGCGCCGACGCATGCGCTCCGGGAGGACATCGACGAGGCGGTGCGCGAGGGGCTGCGCGACGAAGGCGCGCTGCACGGGCGGGTTCTGGAGATCGACCGGCTTGTCGGCCTCGGCCTCACGCGCGCGCAGAAGGCGGATGTCGCCAACTACCGCCCCGGCGACGTGCTGGTCTTCCACAACGACATCCACCAGTACCGGGTGAAGGCCGACGATGCCTGCACGGTGACGGGAGCGCAGGACGGCCGGGTGCTGCTGGAGCATCCCGACGGGCGGCCGCGCCGGATCGATCCGTCGAAGCCGGTCCGCTACCGCTACGAGGCTTACGAGACGCGCCCGATCCGCCTCCAGGCCGGCGACCGCATCCGCTGGACGCGCAATGACAGGAAGCGGGGTCTCATCAATGGCGGCGAGGCGGAGGTGCTCGCCATCGGCTCCCGGCTGGTAAAGATCGGCATCGAGGACGGCCGCACCCTGTCCATGCGCCGTGACGATCCGCAGCTGCGCCATGTCGACCATGCCTGGAGTGCGACCCTGCATGCGGCGCAGGGCACGACCCGCGACAATGCGATCGTGGTGCTGGACTCCGGCCATGGCCTGCCCGTGGACCGGGCGGCGTTCTATGTCGGGATCAGCCGGGCGCGGGACAATGCGGTGGTGCTGACCGACAACCGCGAGGACCT
>JAJECF010000182.1 GCA_022822125.1 Alphaproteobacteria bacterium | reverse complement strand
CATAGCGGCGGTTGCCGTCGTCGGCGACCTGCTGGGCGATCATCGACTTCGCCGTGCCCGGGGCGCCCCATAGCATCGCCGGCTGGCGGGCTTCGACGAGCAGGGCGAGGGTCGCGGCGACCTCGCTCGGGCGGAGCGTGTAGTCCGCGGAGATGGCGGCGGGTTGGGTCATGGGCAGGCCTCCGGAATGGCGGGACGGGGGCGCGGGCACCCTCCGGGCGCCCGGCCTTCGCCCGGCGGAAGCCGCCCTCCTCTCCTTTCGCTTCGGGGCATGTCGCCGGCGCGCGGGGCGGGCGCCGTCCCGCGGGCCCGTCAGACGCGGTCCGGACCGGTGGGGTCTTCCGGGCGGCGGGCCGGCGCGATGCCGGTCAGTTCGGGCAACGGCCTGCCGGTCGGCGACAGCGTATGGCCGACGCGGCATTCGGTCTCGGCATAGCGGCGGTAGAGGCCGGGTCGGAGCTCGGCCGCTGTCCGCAGGTCCCCGGGGGACGAGAAAATGCAGAACGAGCAGCTGCACCGCGACAGGTGGCGGTAGATCCAGTGCGGCGACTGGCCGGCGTTTCGGATGACGCGGAACACGTCGTCGGTGGAAAGGTCGAAGATCGGCAGCCAGTCGAAGACCTCGCGACCGGCGACGCTCATGCGCTCGTTGCGCCGCCAGGGGACGCGCCTGGCGCGCGCGGCGCTCTCGTCGCGCCGGATGCCGAGGCAGTTCACGAGACGCCCGTCGAAGCGGGGATGGGCCTTCAGGTAGCGGCGCAGCTCGCGCTCGATCGGTCCGCGTTTATGCTCCGCGGTACACCATCTTTGCCGGACCCCGGGAAACATGCCCCGCTCCTCGACGCGGTCGAGCAGCGTTTTGCCGGACGCGACGGGCGCGAATATGAGCGGCACGCCGGAGGGCAGCGTTGCCTCGACATGCTCGACGGTCCCCGGCCATTCGACCTCGCCAAGCGGTGCGTGGACGGCCAGCAGCTGGGCGCGGGGCACGACGCGCGACAGCAGGATGGTCATGGCTTGCGAATCCTTGCCGCCCGAGTGGTTCACGGCGACCAGCGCGCCGGCGCGGATGGTCTCCCGGCACTCCGGCGGCAGGGGAATATCGGCGATGCGGCAGGACATGGGTCGATCTCCCCGGCGGTGGCGCGGGGGACCGCTCCTCGACCCCCCGACCGTGCCCGGAGGACCCTGGCCTCTGCCTTTCGGCGGCGCGCCGCGCGTCGCCGGAGACGGACGGCGATGCTGCGGCCAAATCGGCAAATGCGGGCGGACGGTCTTCTGGCCGGGGGCGCGGTGTGCGAAATTGCGGCGTGCTGCCGGCTTGCGGCATCGACGGTCTGAAAGGGAAAGGTGCCGCCATGGGGCCGGAGGAACTGGTCGGGGCTTGCCTGGACGAAATGCGCGAACGGGACGGGCTCGCCGTCGCCGGCGAGGTGGCCGAGACGCACCGGGTGGCCCTGCTCGGGACGGAGGGCACGGCCGCCGTGCTGATCGGCTATGCGCTCGGCGTGCATGACAGCGACCGGAACGATGCCCTGGAGCTGTTCGAGGCGTCGATCCGTGCGGCGCTGCAGGACGGGGAAGGCGGCGGCCGCATCGGCGCGCGGTTCCTGGACGAGGCGGCGAGAGCGATGCGTCTGCCGGCGGTTTCGGAGCGGCTCGATGCGGCGGCGACCCACGATCTGGCGCGGGCCTATGCCCGGGCCGGCGCGGAGGCGCCGCCGGAGCTGGTGCAGCGCCTGATCGAACGGATGGGCGAGCTCACGAAGGCGGGCCGGCTGCCGGTCGACCCGGACACCGAGATCGAGCGGATGAGCGTGCTGCTGGATGTCGACGTGGATCACATCGAGCACTTCCTGCACGGAAAGCTCGACGAGCGGATCGGCACCCTGCCGGAGGAGTTGCGGGCGGCCTTCGCATACGAGGTCGCGTGCCGGGACGAGGCGGTCTGCGGCCGAATCGCGATGTACTGGCTGCTGGACGCTTCGGCGGAGGTGCGGCTAGGCGCTGCCGAAGGGTTCCGCGAACGGGCGCTCAAGGGGATCGTCGAGCCGGTTTCCGCGGCCCTGGTGCCGTCGATCCGCAACTGGATGCCGGCGGATGCCGGGCGGACGCTGCTCGACGAGGCGCTGGCCGAAGCGCGGCGGCGCGAACTGGTGGCTCCCCTGCCGCATCCGGCGCGTCGCCGTGCGGAAATCTACGGCTCGATCCCCGACAAGTGGGGCACGCAGATGCTGCGCGTGGTTTTGCAGGGCGGGGACGAGCCCGCCCTTGCGACCGTGGTTACCGAACTGGGACGGGGGATCGCGGAGGCCGTTGTCATTCCCGGCATGGAAGCGATCGGAGAACTCCTGGGGTCGGAGACATTCGACACGATGATCGAGACCCCCTGGGAAACGTTCGAGGAGCAGGTTGCGGTGGCGCTGGCCGAAGGACTTGCGCTGGAGCGGCCGCCGCCCGCGGGGCTGATCGATGTCGCGCTCTCATGCGGGATGCGGGAGTTGCGGCCGCGGGCGAAGGGCGCGGAGGAGTGGCTGTCGGAATTGGACCCCCATAACGAGATCGATGCGCTGCCCGAGCCGGTGCGCGAGGAGCTGATCGGTGGCAGCGCGGCGTGGCCGGACGACTACCGGGTGGTGAAGGGCTGGTCGGGAGGAACGGCAATCCTTCAGGACGCCATGCAGGAATCCGACGAGGCGGATCGGGTGAGGGCCGGCTTCTTCGCCCGCCTGGAGCAGTGGCGCGAGGACTGGGCGCTGCGGATGCTGCGCAGCGCGCATGTGCTGAAGGGCGCCGGAAACGTCGACTGGAAAACCTTCGCGGGGACGGCGAAGGCCGTGGTGGAAGGCCGGGCGTTTGAGACGATCCCCATCATGGAGTATGTCTGGGAGAGGACTAACCGGGAGCTGGCGAACGAGGAACTGCGACGCGGGCAAGGATGAGCGGACGAGCGATAGCGACCGCGAGCGCCAGGCGTGGTCTGGATATGGAACCCGACCGGTTACTATCGGGTGACGGACAGACTTCCCCCTGACGGCCGACGGCGGTGGAAATCCAATGCGACCGCCGGG
>JAJECF010000122.1 GCA_022822125.1 Alphaproteobacteria bacterium | reverse complement strand
ATACCAGCGGCCTCGACTATGGACTCATAAAGCGCGTCAAGCCTCACATCGTCGCCCCGGACTTGATCCGGGGCCCATCTCCGGACCGTCCCGCATGCCGCAACGGCGGGAGATGGGCCCCGGCTCTCCGCTCCGCTCCGGCCGGGGCGACGGTAAAGTGTCTCCGCCATCGGTTCCGATCAACGACCGTTGGTATGAGTAGCGACCGCGTCAGCGGGCGCGTATCGAAGGAGCCTGTCGAAGCCGGCGGTGGAAGAAACGGGACGAAACAGGAAGATGAGCCTATGCCCGAAAGGACAATCGCATATGCCCCCTGCGCATGATGAACATGACATCTACGGGGGTCCTCATGACAAAACATGACATTCCCGCAGGGGTCTCACGGTCGCCTGCCTCCTTCGACAAGCTCAGGACAGGCTCCTTCGACGGGCTCAGGGCAGGCTCCTTCGGCAAGCTCAGGACAGGCTCCTTCGATACGCGGCTGACGCCGCTACTCAGGGTGAGGAAAGAGGGGGGGTGGCGGCCCTTCGATACGCTGCTGGCGCCGCTACTCAGGGTGAGGAAATCGCGCGCCAGTGCCGCCGCCTCTCTCCTCATCCTGAGTAGCGACCGCGTCAGCGGGCGCGTATCGAAGGGCTTCGTGCGGCCGGGACTCCGCCGGTGAGGTCCTTCGATACGCCTCCCCTTCGGTCGGCTACTCAGGATGAGGGCATGGAGGTGCGGCGGCTCCCCCTGCTCCTCATCCTGAGTAGCGGCGCCAGCCGCGTATCGAAGGACGCACAAACATGACAAAACATGACACTTCATGACATTCCCGCAGGGGCGCTCCCTATCCCCGCTGGCCCTCGCGGCGCCAGAGCCAGGCGAGCAGCGCCGCGCCGAGCGCCAGCGCCAGCCAGGGCGGCAGCAGCGGCGTGCGCTCTATGCCGGTCACGCGGTAGGCGCGGTTGTCGCGCAGCCCGAGCCAGCCGCGCCCGGCCGTGCGCCCGCCGGGCCTGATGGCGCGCACCTCCGGCACGGCCTCCCTTGCGAGCCACAGCACGCGCCCGCCCGTGGCCCCGGCGACCGGCGCGAGCCGGGCGGCGGTCGGGCGCAGATCCTCGAATTCCAGCGGGTTGCGGACGGCGGCGCCCGCGACCGCCGTCTTCTCTCCCGACCGCACCTGCCAGACCCCGACCGCATCCGCCTCGACCGCGCCCCGCCAGCGGCCGGGCCCGGCCGGGGCCAGTTCGACGGCGAGCGTGCGCCCGTCCGGCGCAAGCGCCGTCACCGGCTCGGGCCCGGCCTCCGCCCTGCGCCGCTCCACCTGCAGCCGCCCGCCGGCGATGGCGGCCGTCAGCGCGTCTTCCTCCAGGTCCGGCTCCTTCATCAGCCAGTGGGCGAGGCGGCGCAGCAATTCCGCATGCGGCCCGCCGCCCTGATAGCCGCGCGCCCACAGCCACACCTGGTCGCTGGCAAGCAGGCCGACGCGCCCGTTGCCCACCCGGTCCACCAGCAGAAGCGGCCGGCCCTCCGCCCCGGACAGCAGGATCCGGCCGCGCTCCGGCTCCACCTCGATCTGCCGGAACCAGCGCCCCCAGCGCGGCTCCGCCGACCCGGCGACCAGCGGGCCGGTGACCGGATGGCGCCGCCCGACCTCCGTGGGAACCGGGCGGAACGGCGCGACGAGGATGCGGCCGGTCGGCCCGGCGGGATAGACGTCGCTCAGCGCCGATTCGTAAAGCGTCGTCACGCGCGAGGCGAAGCCGGGGCCGGCGGCGTCGAGCAGCGCCCCGCCGCCGCGCACATAGTCGGCGACATTGGAGAGGTAGAGCTGCGGGATCACGCCCCGGCGCGCATAGCGGTCGAAGACGACCAGGTCGAATTCCGTCAGCCGCTGCTCGAAAAGCTCGCGCACGGGGAAGGAAATCAGCGCAAGCTCGCGGATGGGCGTGGCGTCCTGCTTGTAGGGCGGGCGCAGGATGGTGAAGTGGATGAGGTCCACCGCCGGGTCGGATTTCAGCAGGTTGCGCCAGACGCGTTCGCCGGCATGGGGCCGCCCGGACACCAGGAGCACTTTCAGGCGGTCGCGCACGCCGTTCACGGTGGCGATGGCGCGGTTGTTGGCGAGGCTGAGCTCGCGCGGCCCCGGCTCCACCCCGAATTCGAACACCGTGTCGCCGGCATGCTCGATGGGAAGGGCGACGCGCTCGGCGCGGCCGAGGACGACGCCGGCCGTCCTGAGCAGGCGCCCGTCCGCCGAGATCGAAACCAGCGCCCCGCCCCGCCCCGCGCCTTCCGGACCCAGGTCCTCCACCAGAAGCTCGATCTCGACATCCCTGCCGACAATGCCGTAGGCCGGCGCCGCCCGGACCGACAGCCGCCGGTCCCCGTCCTTGTCGGGATCGCCGGTCAGCAGCGCATGGACCGGCCCCATCTCCTCAAGGCCGGCGGCAGCAGCCGCATCGTGGACCTGGCCGTCGGTGATGAGGAAGGCCCCGGCCCG
Source organism: Alphaproteobacteria bacterium (assembly GCA_022822125.1). The sequence continues at coordinate 18,368 of JAJECF010000122.1, read as the reverse complement.
CCGGCGCCCGGGCACCGCCGCCCAGGCTTCGCGCAGCGCGCCGAGCAGCGCGGTGCCCCGGTCCGGCCCCTCCGCGCCGCCCCCTGCGGTCTCCACCACCAGCACATCGTGGCGCGGCAGGAAGTCCAGACGGCTTTCCAGCGCATCCAGGGCCTCGTCCGTCATGCGGGTCCGCCCGCCCGCCTCCTGGCTCCCGGAGCGGTCCACCAGGATGACGGCCGCGTCCCGCTCCTGCTCCCGCAGTTCCGAGACGAGGGTGGGCCGCGCGAGCGCCGCCAGCAGCAGGGCCGAGAGCAGCAGGCGCAGCAGGCCGCCCGGCGCGCGGCGGGCGATGGCGAGCCCGGCCGCGGCCAGCGCCGCCGCGCCGAGAGCGCCGAGCGCCCACCAGGGCAGCATCGGCGCAAAGGCGATGTCGGTCGCGTTCATCCGTCGAGCCGGCGCAGAATGGCGGGCACATGCACCTGGTCGGCCTTGTAGTTGCCGGTGAGCGCATGCATGACGAGATTGACGCCGAAGCGCCGCGCCTCTTCCCGCTGGCGCTCGCCGCCCGGGGTGACGGCGAACAGGGGCCGTCCGTGGGCGTCCTCGGCCCAGGCCGCCGCCCAGTCATGCGCGCCGATCAGATAGCCGGTCACGCCGTCGGTGCGGCTCGAGGCCGCGCGCTCGACCCACACCGGGCCGCCGGCATGGCGGCCGGCGAAGCTCTGGAGCAGGTAGAACGACCGGGTCAGCACATGGTCGGGCGGCACGGCCGTCAGCGGCGGCACGCGCATGCCGGCCAGCAATTCCCTCAAGCGCTCGCGCTCCGGCGTCATCGCTGTCCCGCGGCCGTCGAAGCGCCCCCCGACGGCGCCGCTGTCGCGGGTGTCGAACACCAGCATGCCGCCGGTCGCCACATAGTCGGCGAGCCGCGCCCGCGCCCTGTCGGAGAGCGGCGGCTGGCTGGCGGCGACCGGCCAGAACAGCATCGGGAAGAAGGCCAGTTCGTCCCGCTCCACATCGACCGCCTGCGGCGCGGCGGGCTCGACCATGGTCCGCTCGGCGAGCACGCGGCTGAGGCCCGCGAGCCCGGCGCGGCTGGTCTCATCCACCTCGGCGTCGCCGGTCAGCACATAGGCGAGATGCAGTTCCGAGGCGAGTTTCCACGGCTCTTCCGCCTGCGATCCGCCGCCGCCGAAGCCGGCGAACAGAAGGGCGGCCAGCGCCGCTTTCGCGCCGAGCGGCAGATAGCCGCGATAGGCGAGCGAGGCCAGCCCGTCCGCCAGCAAGAGGAGCAGGCAGGCAAGCAGCAGCCAGGGGACCAGCGGGCGCTCGCCGCCAGGCGCGAGGCCCCGCTCGACCACGCCCGGCGGCAAGCCTGCAAGCGGCGCCGGCGCGGCCAGGCCGTCGCCGAGATTGACCGCCCGGAAGCCCCCGTCCCGCCCGTAAAGGCCCGGCGGCGCGAACGGGCCGGGCGGCGCGGCGCCGGACAGCGGCATCACGGCCGGGCCGGGCTCCGCCCACCGCCCGAACCCGTCCAGCATCCGCGCCGGCTCCAGCGGCCCGTCGAGCCCGACCGTCCCCCGGCCGAGAGCGGCAAGGCGCGCAAGCATTTGCGGATAAAGCCCGGACAGGGCGAGCGTGGACCAGTCGGCGTTGGCGGAGGTATGGACCAGCGCCGTCCAGCCCTCGCCCATGCGCGCGCCGGTGACGATGGGCGTGCCGTCCGCCAGCACCGCCCAGCTTCGCTGCGCCAGCTCCGGGCCCGGTTCGGCAAGCACCTGGCGGGTCACCGCGATGTCGCCGGCCGGCTCCAGCCCGGCGAACGGGCCGGCCCCGGAAAAGGCGCCGAGCCGCTGCGGCTGCGCCCAGGAGAGCGCGCCGCCCAGCTCGCGCCGGCCGCGGCGCAGCGGCGTCGGCAGCAGCTCCGCGCCGGATTCGGCGAGCCGCGGCCCCGCAAAGCGCAGCAGCACCCCGCCGGCCTCCACCCATTCGGCCAGGCTGTCGCGCGCCGACCGCCCGATCTCCACGGCGTCGGTCACCAACAGCGCGCTGACGCCCGCCTCCAGAAGCTCCTCGACCGGGGCCTCCTCCACCGTGGCGAACGGGGCGAGCGCCGCGCGCAGATAATGCCCGTCATCCAGCAGCGGATGGCCGGCCGCGCCCGTCGCCGCCAGCCCGACCTTGCGCCGGCGCCAGTCGCTGCCGACCAGCGCCGCGGCGCCGGCGCCGGCCTCGCCGGCGATGCGGAAGCGCGCGACGCGGTTCAGGAGCTCGTCCGGGCGCTCGACGGTCGCGGTCGCGGCGGCCTCGCCCTCCGCGAATACGGCTTCGAGGGCGGCCAGCCGCAGGCCCTCCTCGTCCAGCGCCTCGACCGTGACCGTCTCCGCCCGGAGCCCGGCCCGCTCCACCCGGACCGTTACCCGCCGGGCTTTGCGTTCCGGCGGCCGCAGCAGCCGGGCGCGGGCTTCCGGCTCCGGGCGCAACAGGTCCAGGCTGCCGAGGCGCTGCAACACCGCAGCGAACCCGCCGGCCGCGCCTTCCTCAAGCCCGTCGCTGACCCATATGGCGGCCGCGGGCCCCGACAGGCCGAGCGCCTGCAACGCTGCCGCAGCGGCGCTGCGGTCCGTCGGCCAGGGCTTCGGCTGCAGCGCCGCGACGGCGGCCGCGGCATCGCCGGCCGCAAGCGGTCCGACGGCGTCCGGCGGCCTGCCGTCGGCACCGGGCGCCGTCGTCAGCAGCCGCACCGGGCGGTCCCGCCGCGCGGCTTCCTCGAGCACGGCGCGGGCGGCGGCCTGCATGGCCGGCCATTGCGGGGCCGAAGCCCAGCCGTCGTCGATGGCGAGCAGCACCTCGCCCCGCCCTTCCAGCAGGCTGCCGGGCGCGAGGATCGGCCGGGCGGCCGCCAGCACCAGCAGCGCGGCGATCAGCAGCCGCAGCAGCAGCATCCAGGGCGGCGTGCGTTCGCTCGTGTCGTCGTCCTGCCTCAGCCCGAACAGGAACCGGATCGCGGGGAAGCGGGTGGCGACAGGCTGCGGCGGGGTGATGCGGAGCAGCAGCCACACCAGCGGCAGGGCAAGCAGGGCGAGCAGGAACCACGGCGCCGCGAAACCGATGGCGCCGAGCGTCAGCACGGCCGGTCGGGCCTCTCGGCAAGCTGGCCGGCCAGCGCGAGCAGCGCCGAGACAGGCGGCGCGTCGGTCCGGTGCCGCAGCAGGGTCCAGCCGAGCCTGTCGGCATTGCGCCGCAAGGCCTCGTTATGGGCCTCCAGCCGCTCGCGATAGGCGGCGCGGAGGCCTCCCACGCGGCGCACCAGAAGCTCGCCCTCGCCCTCCAGCCCCATGAAACGCCGCCGTCCCTGCATCGGCAGGTCGATCTCCGCCGGGTCCAGCACCTGCAGGACATGGCCGCGCACGCCGGACTCCGCCAGCCTGCGGAACAGCGGCTCGACCGCGCCCGCCCCGTCCAGGAAATCGCCGACCAGCAGCGCCTGGGCGTATTTGCCGAAGCCGAGGTCGCGCGGCAGGCCCGCGACCGGCGGCGCGCGGTCGAGCGCGAGCGAAAGCTCGCCGAGGCGCCGCTCATGGCGGTAGCGGCCGGGCGCGGGGCCGATCGGCGCGACCTGGTGGCCGGCGCGCATCAGCAGCGCCGCCGCCGCGAGGACCAGCAGCCGGGCGCGCTCGGCCTTGGTCGCCCGCGTCCGCGCGCCGCTCCAGTCCATCGACGCCGAGCGGTCCTCCCAGAGCCAGACGGTCTGCGCCGCATCGCGCTCGCGCTCGCTGACCAGCACCCGGCCGTCCCGCGCCGAGCGCCGCCAGTCCACGGCGCGCACCGGGTCTCCGGGGCGGTAGAGGCGGAACTGCCAGAAGTCGTAGCCGGGCCCCGGCCGGCGCAGCCCGTGGGCGCCGGCGCTCACCGTTTCCGCCACGCGGAGCGCGGCCACCGCCAGGGCCGGCAGGCCGGCGGCGAGCCGTTCCGCTGCGGCGACGGCCAAGGGGCGGCCCCCGTCAGCCGAGCGGGGCGGTCAGGCAGGCGATGACATGGTCAACGTCTATCCCCTCCGCCCTCGCGGCATAGGAGAGCACCATCCTGTGGCGCAGCACCGGCCCGGCCAGCGCGCTCACATCCTCGACCGAGGGCGACAGCCGCCCCTGCAGCAGCGCCCGCGCCCGCGCGCAGCGCATCAGCGCCTGCCCGGCCCGGGGCCCGGGGCCCCAGGCGACCCAGTCGGCGATGCGCTTGTCCTCCGCGGTTTCCGGCCGCCCGCGCCGCGCCAGGTCGAGGATCGCCGCCAGCACCGTCTCGCCGACCGGCATGAGCCGCGCCAGTTCCTGCACCTCCAGCAGCTCCCCGGTCGAGACGGCCGGGCGCGCCTCCTGCGCCTCGCCGCCGGTGGTCCTGAGCAGGATCGTCCTCTCGGTCTCGAAATCGGGATAATCCACATCAATCCGCAGCAGGAAGCGGTCGAGCTGCGCTTCGGGAAGCGGATAGGTGCCCTCCTGCTCGATGGGGTTCTGCGTCGCCAGCACATGGAACGGTAGGGGCAGGGGCCGCGGATGCCCGGCGACCGAGACCTGGCGCTCCTGCATCGCCTGGAGCAGGGCGGACTGCGTGCGCGGGCTCGCCCGGTTGATCTCGTCCGCCATCAGCAATTGCGTGAATACCGGCCCCTCGACATAGCGGAACCGGCGCCCGGTCCCGTCATCGTCCAGGATCTCGGAGCCGAGTATGTCGGTCGGCATGAGGTCCGGCGTGAACTGCACCCGCCGCCGGTCCAGCCCGAACACCCGCGAGAGCGTCTCGACCAGCAGGGTCTTGCCGAGGCCCGGCACGCCGACCAGCAGGCCGTGCCCGTCCGCGACCAGGGTGACGATCGCCTGCTCGACCACCGAGGGCTGGCCGTAAATCACCTCGCCCACCGCATCCGCGGCTTCGCCCAGGCGCGCGGCGGCCGCGTCGATGCGCCGGGCGAGCGTGTTCCCGGACAGGTCTTCGGAACCGCTTCGGATCGGCTGCATGAAACGGGCCTCCTTGCGCCGCCGCGCCCGCAGGGAAAGGGTCGAGGGCCTTCCGGCGCGGACATACTGCCCTATTATGACGCCGCCATGGCCCGGAATGTCGAGATCGGCGAATATTCTCCGCAGCCGCCGCAGCCCGGCGGCGCCCGCCCGCGCGCGTCAACGCATGACGGCCTGCGCATAGACCGCAACGGCGTGTGGTTCCACAACGGCCTCCCCTTCCGCCGCCCGGCGCTGGTCAGGCTGTTCAGCACCGTCCTGAAGCGCGCGCCCGATGGCGGCTACCTGCTGGAGACGCCGGTGGAGCGGGTCGGGATCGAGGTCGAGGATGCGCCCTTCGTCGCGGTGGAACTGCAGGCAGAGGGCGAAGGCCGGCGGCAACAGGTGCATTTCCGCACCAATATCGACGAATGGGTGGCGCTCGGCCCGGCCCATCCGCTCCGGCTCGGCGCACGGCCCTATCTGCTGGTCCGGCCCGGCATCGAGGCCGCGGTGCTGCGCGCGCCCTGGTACGAGCTGGCGGAGCTGGCGGAGGAAACGGAGACCGGCTACGGCGTGTGGAGCGGCGGCGAATTCTTCGATCTGGGAGCGCTAGACGATGACTCGTGAGGAGGTGATCGCGCGCCTCGACGCGGCCGGCCTCGCCTCCGGGCGCGACGGCCTCGCGCCGCCGCAGCGCAGCGATTTCGACCTGCTGCCGGACGGCCGGCCCGCCTTCGCCAACGGGCGCGCGCTCAAGCCGGCCGGCGTGCTGGTGGCGCTGGTGGCGCGGGCGGAGGGCCCGACCGTGCTGCTGACCCAGCGCACGCAGCATCTCAAGCAGCATGCCGGCCAGATCGCCTTTCCGGGCGGGCGGCGCGAGCCGGGCGACGCCGACATACTGGAAACGGCGCTCCGCGAGACGGAGGAGGAAGTCGGACTGGACCGGCGGCTGGTCGAGGTGCTGGGCCGGCTGGAAGTGTATGAGACCACCAGCGCCTATGCCGTGACGCCGGTGATCGGCTGGGTGGAGCCGCCTTTCGAGCTCACCGTCGATCCCTTCGAGGTGGAGGACGCCTTCGAGGTGCCGCTCGCCTTCGTGCTGGACCCTGCGAACCACAAGCGCGAGACCATGTTCCGCGACGGGCTCGAGCGGCATTACTATGTGCTGCCCTGGCGGGGGCGCCATATCTGGGGGGCGACGGCGGGCATGCTGGTCAACCTCCACGACACGCTTACGGGGACGCCATGCTGAAGGCCGTTGTCCAATTGCTGCTCGCGGCGTCGATCCCGCTGCTGCTCTATATGGCGTGGATCGTCATCCGCGACGGGCGGCCCGCGCCCGGCTGGCTGCGCGATGCGCCCTGGAACGCCATCCTGGTCTCGAGCTTCTGCCTCGTCGTCCTGCTGCTCGGCTTCTGGGCGCTCACCGGCACGTCCGACCCGGAGGGCACCTACAGCCCGCCCCGGGTCGAGGACGGCAGGGTCGTGCCCGGCAAGGTGGCCGATTGACGGCGTTCGCCCCGGCGGCGGCATGGATGCGCGAGCCGGACATCGCGCGAATCGTGGAGGCGCTGGGCGATTGCCGCTTCGTCGGCGGGGCGGTGCGCGACGCGCTTGCCGGAGGCGCCGTCCGCGATATCGACATCGCCACGCCGGAGAAGCCGCCGGAGGTGGTGCGCCGGCTGGAGGCGGCGGGCCTCACGCTCCGCACCTACGGCATCGACCACGGCGTCGTGCTGGCCATAGGCGAGCGGCGCCATTGCGAGGTGGCGTCGCTCCGCCGCGATATGGAGACCGACGGCAGGCGCGCCGTTGTCGCCTGGACGCGCGACTGGCGCGAGGACGCCGCCCGGCGCGATTTCACCGTGAACGCCATGTCCGCCAGCCCGGAGGGCCGGCTGTTCGACTATTTCGGCGGCCGTGCGGACCTCGCCGCCGGCCTCGTCCGCTTCGTCGGCGACCCGGAGCGGCGCATCAGGGAGGATGTGCTGCGCGTGCTGCGCTTCTTCCGCTTCACCGCCCGCTTCGGCACGCTGCCCGGCCACCCCGCCGGCCTCGACGCCGCCGTCCGTCTCGCGCCGCTGATGGAGACGCTCTCCGGCGAGCGCCTCCGGGCGGAGATGCTGGGCCTGCTGGCGGCGCCCGACCCCGCGCCGGTCGCAGCGCTGATGGCGGCGCGCGGCGTGTTTCGCCCGATCCTGCCGGCGGCGGAGCGGACCGGCCGGCTCGCCCGGACCGTGGCGGCCGAGGCCCGGCTCGCCGTCGCGCCGGACCCGGTTCGCCGCCTCGCCGCCCTGCGCGCCCGCCCGGACCCCGGCCGCCTCCGCCTCGCCGCCGCCGAATCGGAACGTATCAAGGCGCTCGCCGAACCGAAGCCGCTCGACCGTAGGACGCTTTACCGCGAGGGCCGCGCGCGCTTCCTCGACCGCCTGCTGCTTGCCGGCGGCGGCGAAGCCGGCGAGGCGTTGCTGGCCGGGCCGCCGCCGCCGCCCTTCCCGCTCAGGGGCCGCGACCTGCGCGCCCGCGGCATCCCCCCCGGCCCCGCGCTCGGCCGCCTGCTCCGCGGTCTGGAAGACTGGTGGATCGCCCGCGCCTTCCGCCCGAACCGCGCCGCCTGCCTCGCCGAGCTTGAGCGGCGGCTGGGGTGAGGGGCGGCGGTGAGCCATTTCGGCTATCCCTTGCCAAAATGACAGCAATTAAATATATTGCTTGCAATGACTGCATGAATGGAGTTTGCAGATGGCGACTCTGACCGTCCGCAACCTGCCGGAGGAGGTCCACCGGGGCCTCCGAGTGCGTGCGGCCCATCGGGGTCGCAGCACCGAGGCCGAGGTTCGCGCGATCCTTGAGGCGGCTGTCAGGCCCGAGGGCCGTGTCAGGCTGGGATCGCTGCTCGCCGAGGCCGGCAGGCAGGCCGCCCTGACGGATGAGGAATGGGCCGTCTTCGCCGCCCGCGATGCGACGCCGGCCCAGCCTGTCTCCTTCGAGTGATCCTGATAGACAGGAACGTCGTCTCCGAACCGCTGCGCCGGAGACCGGAGCCGCGCGTAACCGAATGGATCGACAGCCAGCCGCTCGAAACCCTGTATCTCTCGACGGTAACGGTCGCCGAACTGCGTTTCGGCGCCGCGTCCCTGCCGGCCGGGCGGCGCCGGAGCCTGCTGAACGAAAATCTTGAGCGCCGCATCCTGCCACGGTTCGCCGGGCGCATTCTCCCGTTCGATCTGCCGGCGACCGAAGCCTATGCCCTTCTGATGGCTCAAGCCCGCCGCGACGGCATCGCGGTGTCCGTATCCGACGGCTATATCGCGGCAATCGCAACGGCCAACGGCATGGCGGTCGCAACCCGCGACAGGACCCTGTTCGAGGCGGCCGGCCTTCGTGTCATTGACCCGTGGAAGGACCGGGCCGCGCGGTGCTGAGGGATGAGCGGCAAAGGACCGGGGCTACGGTAGGGAGGTGCCGCGCCATCGGTTCCGATCAACGACCGCTGGTATGACGCAACGCCGCCCGGCGGCTTGCTTGACAGGGTGGAGCCGCAGGGGACAAGGTCCCGCTTGCATCGCGGCTTTCCACCCGCCGCCCTTCGTCCGGTCTTCTCCGGGCCCGGTTCGGCGGCGCCATGCGAGGGGGTTCCGGCGCATGCGCCCGACAGACCGGCCGGATTACCGATGACATCGACGGTCGAACTGCCGGTCTGGCTGTTCGCCGTCATCCTTGCCCTGGCGGTGCTGGCGGTGGTGGACGACGTGTTCATGCCGGGTCTGCGCTGGTATCTGCGCCGCCGCGTCAACCGCGCCATCGCCGAGGTCAACGCCCGCTTCGGGCTCGAACTGCCGACCTTCCAGCTGACGACGCGCCGGGTGCTGATCGACCGCCTGGTCTTCGACCCCGAGGTGATGAAGACCGTAGCGGAGACGGCCGCGGAGCGCGGCGAGGAGCGCGAGAGCCTGATGGCCGAGGTCTCCGCAATCGCGCGCGAAATGGTGCCGGCCTTCAACGCCTATTTCTATTTCAAGCCGGGCTTCCATTGCGCCCGCCGGCTGCTGCGCGGCTTCTACCGGGTCCGGATGGGCTACGCCCATGAGCGCGCCATGGCGAAGGCGCCGCCGGACGCGGCCGTGGTCTTCTTCATCAACCACCGCAGCAATATGGATTACCTGCTGGTGACCTATCTGGCCGCCCGCTCTGTCGCGCTGTCCTACGGCGCCGGCGAATGGGCGCGCGTCTGGCCGCTGCGCAGCCTGCTCAGGCTCGCCGGCGTCTATATCCTGCGCCGCGACTCCGGCGACCCGCTCTACCGCAAGGTGCTGGAGCGCTATGTGCAGATGGCGACGGAGGCCTGCGTGCCGCACGCGGTCTTCGCGGAGGGCAGGCTGTCCCGCGACGGCGCGATCCACAAGCCGCGGCTCGGCATGCTGAGCTACATCGCCAGGGCGTTTGATCCGGCGGGGCCCCATGACGTGCTCTTCGTTCCCGTGGCGACCAATTTCGACCGCGTGATGGAGGAGCGCACGCTGGTCGCCGATCCCGAGGCCGATTTCAGGGGCCGCGGCGGACGGTTTGTTTTCGGCTCGACCTTCCGGTTCCTGGTCCGCATGGCGTGGCGGAAGCTCCAGGGCCGGTGGCCGGGTTTCGGGGTCGCCTGCGCCAATTTCGGCGAGCCGGTCTCGCTCCGGACCTGGTGCGGGGAACGGGGCCTGAATTTCCCGGCCCTGGACCGCGACGCCCTGTTCGCGGCCGTGGAGGAGCTGGGCGACGAGCTCACGCGGCGCATTGTCGATGTCGTGCCGGTGCTGGCCGTGCCGCTGGTCGCGACGGTGCTGGTCGAGGCTGACGGGCCGCTGGGCGCCGAAGCGATAAAACGCCGCGCCATGCAATGGCTCGATGAAGCCCGCGCCCTCGGTGCCCATATCGCGCTCAGGGAAGGCGGCGAGACCGCCGACATCGAAAGGGCGGTGCTGGCCTTGCGCAAGCGGCGGCTGATAACGGAACGGGAAGGCGGCTTCGCGCCGGAGGAGCGCCAGCGCCTGCTGCTGGCCTATTACGCGGCCTCGATCCAGCAGCTGCGCACGCATCTTGAACGCAAGCAGGGCGACGCTGGCTAATCCCCCACATCGCGGCCTTCCGGTGCCGGAGCTGATGATCGCATGCCTCCGCTCGCCGCTGGGCGGGCTGGTCGCGCGGCCCTGGTTCGACCGTGCGGCGCTTGCGTTCCTGTCCGGCTGGTTCTTCCCGCTCTCGCGGCTGTGGGCGGCGGCGCGAGCGGCGGAGGGCTCGGTCGAGCGCTGTCTCGCGGAAGCCTCCATGCCGTCCGCGCCGCGCCTGGAACGCAGGCTGGCGGCGCGGCTCGTCCGCTTCGAGCGCGCGCGCGCGGCGGCGCTGGCGAGCGAGCGCGCCTGGGAGGACGCCTTTTTCGGCCCGGCAGCGCCCGCCTCGGACGCGCTGGCGGCGGCCGAGCGGACGAGGCTGTTCGACCGCCATGCCTATAATGCGCTGCGCCGCCTGTTCGCGCCTTTCGCGGCCCACGGCCGCGCCCGGCCCTTCCGCTGGCGGATCCCGGACCCGGCGGATGTGGAGGCGCTTTATGGCGGCTTCCTGGCCGAGCCGGCGCGCGCCTTCGCCCCGCCCGCGCCCATGCCGTCCGTGCGGGCCTCGCACGCCTTCCCCGCCGCGCCCGGCAGGCGGGACTACTGGCTGCGTTTCCCCTCGCCCTCCGCCCGCATGGCGGACGAGGTCACGGCCCGCGTCTATGAGCCCCTGGACGCCGCCGACCCGCCGACGCTCATTTTCGGCCACGGCATCGGCGTCGAGTTCGACCATTGGCGCGGCGTGGCGGACGAGATCGAGGCCCTGGCGGCGATGGGCGTGCGCGTGGTGCGCCCGGAAGCGCCCTGGCACGGAAGGCGTGTGCCGGAAGGGCATTACGGCGGCGAGTATTTCGTCGCGACGGCGCCTTGCGGGGCGCTCGACCATTTCACCGCCGCCGCGCGGGAATGGGCGGTGCTGATCGACTGGTGCCGGCGGGCGGGCCGGGGGCCGGTCGCCATCGGCGGCAGCAGCCTCGGCGCGATGACGGCGCAGATCGTTTCCGACCGGGCGCGCGGCTGGCCGGCGCGGCTCAGGCCCGACGCGATGTTCCTGGTCACCCATTGCGGGCGCATCGAGGAGGCGATGCAGGGGTCCCTGGCGCGCGCCTGGGGCATTGCCGAAGCCACGAGGGCGCGGGGATGGACGGAGGAACGCGCCGACCGCTTCACGCCGCTGCTCGACCCGGTGGACGGGACCGCGGTGCCTCCCGGGAACATTGTGAGCGTGCTCGGCGTCCGTGACAGCGTGACGCCCTATGGAGGCGCGCGGGCGCTGCTCGACCGCTGGGGCGTGCCGGCGGAAAACCGTTTCGAGTGGCGCCGGGGGCATTTCAGCGTGCCGCTTACCATGCTGCGCCACCGCGCCCCGCTGGTCCGCTTCCGCGAGGTGCTGGCCGGGCTCGCCTGAGCGCAATCCGATCAGGCGGGCAGTGGTCGGCCCTGACCCCATTCGTCGCCCCGGACCCCGATCCGGGGCCCAACCCTGACCGGTTCGGCCTTGTGGAAACGCCGGGAGATGGCCCCCGGCTCTCCGCTTCGCTCCGGCCGGGGTGACGGTTGTGTGCTCGTTGCGAAACACGGTCCAGGGCGAATGGATTCCGTTGCAGCCTGACAGCGGCCGCGCGCATTGCGGGCCGGCGGGGGAGGCGCTAAACAGCCTGCGAACCGAAAAGCCTTTGGCAGGAGAGGGAAGACGATGGGCGAGTGGATCGAGATTGAGGCGGGCGACGGCTTCCGGATGGACTGCTACACGGCGGCGCCGGCGGGCGCGCCGAAGGGCGGCATCCTGGTCATCCAGGAGATTTTCGGCGTGAATGCCCATATCCGCGAGGTGGCGGACGGCTATGCGGCCGAGGGCTATCTCGCCTGGGCGCCCTCGCTCTATGACCGGGCCGAGCGGCGCTTCGAATGCGGCTACACGCCGGAGGACATCGCCAGGGCCCGCGACTTCATGGCCGCCTCGCCCTTCGATGCGGCGGTCGGGGACATGGCGGCGACGGTCGAGGGGCTCCGGGCTGCGGGCGCCGGGAAGATCGGCTCGGTCGGCTATTGCTGGGGCGGATCCTCCTCCTTCCTGGCCGCGACCCGCATCGGGGTCGACGCCAGCGTCTGCTACTATGGCGGGCAGATCATCCGCTTCAAGGACGAGGCGGCGAAGAACCCGCTGCTGATGCATTTCGGCGAGCAGGACCACGGCATCCCGATGGATGATGTGGCGGCGATCCGCGCGGCCCAGCCAGAGGCCGAGGTCCATATCTACCCCGCCGGCCACGGCTTCAACTGCGATCATCGCGCCGACTTCCACGCGGAGTCGGCGACGCTCGCCCGCGACCGCAGCCTCGCCTTCTTCGCGCAGCATATGGGATGAGCGCGCGCGCGGCGCTCGGCCGGAAGCAGCCGGCGAGGCGGGCCACCTATCAGGACGTGCTCGACGCGCCGGCGCATATGGTGGCCGAAATCGTCGCGGGCGCGCTGCATCTGCAGCCGCGGCCGGCCGGGGGCCATACGCTGGCCGGCTCCTCCCTCGGCGTGGAAATCGGAGGTCCGTTCCAGCGGGGCCGGGGCGGGCCGGGCGGCTGGTGGATACTCGACGAGCCGGAGCTCCATTTCGGCGAGAATATCCTGGTGCCGGACCTCGCCGGCTGGCGCCGCGAGCGGATGCCGGCGGTTCCCGACGACCCGTATTTCACCCTCGCGCCGGACTGGGTGTGCGAAATCCTGTCGCCCTCGACGCGCCGATTCGACCTTGAGGAGAAGCGCCCGATCCATGCGCGGGAGGGCGTGGGCCATCTCTGGCTCGTCGATCCCGCCGCGCGGCTGCTGGAGGCGTTCGCGCTCGCGGACGGGGACTGGGCGCCCGCCGGCAGGGCAAAGAACGCGGAGCCGGTGTCGCTGCCGCCCTTCGAGGCGGTCGCCTTCCCCCTCGACGCGCTCTGGCCCTGACGCCGGACCGGGAGAGGGCCGGTCCTTCGATACACGCCCGCTGGCGCGGTCGCTACTCAGGATGAGGAAGGGGAGGCTGCCGCCGGCGCGGTCGCCGCTCAGGATGAGGAAGGGGAGGCTGCCGCCGGCGCGGTCGCCGCTCTGGATGAGAAAGGGGAGGCTGCCGCCGGCGCGGTCGCCGCTCAGGATGAGGAAGGGGAGGCTGCCGCCGGCGCGGTCGCCGCTCTGGACGAGGGGCGCGGACGGCGGCGCGGGCGATGTTCTCCTCGCGAGTAGCGGCGCGGACAGCGGCGCGGACCATGCCCTTCTCCCCTGTAGCGGCGCGGACGGCGGCGCGGGCGATGTTCTCCTCCCGGGTGGCGGCGCGGACGGCGGCAGCCTCCCCTTCCTCATCCCGAGTAGCGGCGCCAGCCGCGTATCGAGGGACCCTTGCGACATGTCATGCGATGTCATGTTCACCATGCCTTGGGCGAAGGTCTGCCGTTCCGTTCCTGCATAGCGCGCCTCCCGTTTCCCGCATCCCGGACCCCGAATTGTCGTCCCGGGCCTGACCCGGGACCCGGCAGCGCCGGTGAATCCCTGCGGAGGCCCCGACCGGCCGGGCGGCTGCTGTCGCGGGAGCGGCAAAGAGGCTCCGGCAGTCATGGCATGTCATGCGATGTCATGTTCTCCATGCCTTGGGTGAAGGTCTGCCGCACCGGTCCTGCATAGCGCGCCTCCCTTGCGCTTCGTTCCACGCCGCTCCGTCCGGCCCGATGGCCCCCGGAGAGCACATGATGTTCCTCTTTCATTCTATCACAGTTTCGCCCGGGTCAGGCGCGCCGGCGGCCCCGATGCCGGGCTGGACGCAGGGAAGCGGCGACCGTAGCATCCGCGCGCTTTCCGCCGCCGGGAGCCGCAATGCCGCATATCGCCATGGTCATCCCCTCGCTTGCGGGCGGCGGGGCGGAGCGGACGGCGCTCCGGATTGCGGGCGGGCTGGCGGCCAGGGGCCATGACCTCGATCTGGTGCTCTTCCAGCCGCATGTCGCCTATCCGCGCGAGGCGCCCGCAGCGGCGCGGCTGCTGGTGCTCTGCGGGCGGCGGGCCTGGGCCCGGCGCAATCTCCCGGAGATGCCGGCGGGCGTGGACTGGCGGGCGGAGCGCGCGCCGCTACGGCAGGGGCTGCGTCTAGCGGCCGGCCTGGTCCGGGACTTCCCGGCCGACGCCCCGACGCTGCTGCGCCGCGCCGCGCTCGGCCGCGCGCGCCGCCTCGCCCGCTATGTCGAGCGCGAGCGGCCCGACATCCTGTTCGCGAACCTCCCCCAGGCGGAGCATGCGGCCTTCTACGCCGCCCGCCTCGCCGGCCCGCGCGCCTTTCCGCCCGTCGTGCCGGTGATCCGCAATGTGGAGCCGCCGGACACAAGCCACACGCTCCGTCGCCGGCTGCTCTTCCCGGCGGCGGCGCATGTCGCGGCGGTGTCGCGGGGCGTGGCGGAGGCTATTGCGGCGGCGGTCGGCGTGCCGGAAGAGCGGCTTTCGGTCATCTACAACCCGGCCGTGACGCCGGCTGCGCTGGCGCGCGCGGCGGAGCCGCCGGACCATCCCTGGTTCGCGGATGGCGGCCCGCCCGTGGTGCTGGGCGCCGGGCGGCTGGCGTCGCAAAAGGACTTCCCGACGCTCATCGAGGCCTTCCGGCGCGTGGCGGCGGAGCGCCCCTGCCGGCTGGTGATCCTGGGCGAGGGGCCGCTGCGGGGCGAACTCGAACGCCTGGTGAACAGGCTCGGCCTGCGCGAGCGGGTGTCGCTGCCCGGCTGGGCGGAGAACCCCTATGCCTTCATGGCCCGCGCGGCGCTGTTCGCGCTGTCCTCGCGCCATGAGGGCTTTCCGGGCGCGCTGGTGGAGGCGCTGGCCTGCGGCTGCCCGGCGGTCTCGACAGACTGCCCGGCCGGCCCGGCGGAAATTCTGGAGGACCCGGCCCTGCTCGCGCCCGTCGGCGACGCGGAGGCGCTGGCCGGCGTCATGCGGCGCGCGCTCGCACAGCCCGTCGACGGGGCGGCGCGGCGCGCGAAGGCGGCGCGATTCTCGATGGAGCGCGCCGTGGAGGGGTATGAAGCGGTGGTAGAGCGGGTTTTGCAGGCGTGAGGCGGCTGCCGCGCCGTCACTCCGCCGGGGCGGCGGCCGGGTCGTTGCGGCGCAGGATATAGCGCTCCAGCAGGTCCAGCTTGCCCTTGATGAAGCCGATCTCGACCTTGAGGGAAACGACGTCTTCCCTTAGGGCCGTCACCTCCTGCCGCACCTCGGCAATGTCGCCTCTCAGCGTATCCCGCATCTCGACGATTTCGCCTTTCAGCGAATCCCGGACCCCGGCGATTTCGCCCTTCAACGAATCCCGGACCTCCCGGATTTCATTCCTGACGCTTCCGATCTCCGAGTCCATCCGGCCTTCCAGCCGCCGGATGTCGGCGCGCAGCAAGCGGAAAAAGCCCAAGAACAGGCCGGCTGTCGCCAGAAAGAAACCGACGAAGCCGGCGAAGACGGGCCAGACCTGAAGAACGGTTTCCATGACGCTCCCGGAGGAAGAGGCGTGTATCGCCGGCGACTATACGCTGCCGGTCCGGTTCCGCAACAGGCGCTTTTGGGGGTGGGGCGGGGCGGGCTCTCATGCTTGCCATAGTCATGCCCCGCTTCGTGAACCACCGTTGCCGTCATCGGCCTCGCGCTGACGTTGTTTGGCCCTGTACACCGGGTCGGATTGCGGAGCGAGTTTCCAGCGCATCCAGTCCAGCCGTTTTTGCGTCGAGGCCGCCAGCTTGCGGGTAAAGCCGGTCGGTTTGACATGGTTTCGGAGCTGCCGCCCATCGCCGATATGGCGGACGGCCGAGTCTGCAAGATAAACGAAAGAATAACCGAGCGCCCAATAACACTTCGACACATGGCGTTCCCGTGCCGTTGTGTGCAGGTCGCCGTATGGGCCGACGATCCGGTAATCGCTCATGCGCCGCAACCCGGGATTAAATGTCAGCCCCGTCCAGAAGGTCATTACCTTGGGATCGATGAGGAAATACGGAACACCGGCATGCGACAGCGGGCCAGGTAGGAAGTAGCCTTCTTTGAAATCGGCAAGATCCCTGATCGACACCATGGAAAATTGATCGAACTCCTTCAGAAGAATGAATGACGATTCGATGAACCCGCCCGAGAAAAATTCCCAGTCATCTTCGCAGTGGAATACCCAGTCCGTATCTATTGTGGAATAGAGCCGGTCGACGCTCTTCATCTGCCCCAGGGGCGGATCGTTGACGATGACCTCGATCTTTCCGTATCGGCCCTGGAACGGCTTGACCACATCATGGACGCGGCGGTCTCCGGAATCCTCTGCAATCAGCACACGCGCGAGCGGTCCATCCAGCCTTGGCAGCAGCGACCGCAGCGTTCGCTCCAGAAGGTCGAACCGCCCGCAGCTTGTCAGGGCGACGGTATAGGGTTCCATCATTGCGCCGGTCTCCGAAGGCGTATGCGCTCAGCCGGGCAGGCGTTCGGGGTCGCGCGACCCGCATGTCACGGTCCGGCCGTGCTGGCGCGTGCGCACGGCGAAGCCGGCGTCGCGGAGCAGCGCCTCGCAGGCGTCGCTCGTCCGGCTGCCTTGGCGTTCGGGGCCTGTATCGATAGCGATGCGCGCCGTTCGCCGAAGCAATTCCCGCCCGCCTTCGAGCGCTTCCGGCTCCGCGCCCTCGGCATCGCATTTCAGGAAGGCCAGCCCGTCGATCCCGTGATCCTCCGCGATCCGGTCCAGCGTGGTTGCCCGGCGGCGCACGACGCCGGTAACTCTCGCGGGGTCGTCCGCGCCGAAAATCGAACTGTCCGCCTGCGCAGCGGCGAGGCTGAATGTCAATTCCTCCTCTGCGTTCCAGACCACCTCGTCTATGACGGTAACGGCCTCCTTCTCCGCAAGGTTCCGCCGGAGGCAGGCCAGCGCGTCCGGGTCCGGTTCGACGGCATACACGGCCCGCCCTTCGTTCAAGGCCAGGAGCGAGAATTCCCCGGCATGCGCGCCGACATCGAGCACCGGACCGGGAGGCGGGGCAAGGGCGGAAAACAGATATGACGCATCGAGCCGGCGCAGGCGAACGGCCAGCCCCCTTTTGTAGCGCCGCCAGCTTGCCGGCGAAACGCGGAACACCGAGCCGTCGGGCGCCGCAATTCGGCAATAACCGTCCACATCGCGCAATTGCAGCGGGACGCGCTGTTGATAGCCGACAGCCGCATAGAGGCGATGCCGCGCGAATTTGAACCGTTCGGCCGGCGGCAGCCCACTGGCATCCTTGCGAACCGTCATGTATTCCTCGGACATTGCAATGACGGGACGACCGATAGCACGGTGGCGGTCCCGGTGTCTTGCCAGCCGTGGCGGAGACCGGCCTGTGAACGGAAATGACGCGGATGGATGGCCGTGACCGGACCCGCCATATCGGTGCTGACACCGACCTACAATCGTGCCCATGTCCTGCACCGGGCTTACGAGAGCCTCCGGCGGCAGACGGAACGCGACTTCGAGTGGGTGGTGGTGGACGATGGATCCATCGACGACACGGCGGCATTGCTCTCCCGCTGGCAGGCCGAGGCCGACTTTCCGATAACCTGGTATCGCTACAGCAATAACCGGGGCAGAAATACGGCGGTCAATATCGGAAAGGGTCTGGTGTCGGGAGACTACACCCTGATATTGGATAGCGACGATGCGCTCCTCGACGATGCTATGGAAACCGTAACCTGTTGGAGGCGGAGAACAGGCATAGACGAAATCGGGACTGCTTATGCGTTGATGTTTCGGTGCGTCGACGATTGCGGGAATATTGTCGGGAGGTTGGCAGGAGACGGCGCAATTAATTTCCCGAAGGAAGTCCTGAAAATATCGACAAAGGAAGCCCGTTATCGCTTTGGAATATCATTCGAGCTCATCACGGTATCGAAGACGAAAGTGCGGCAAGAGTATGAATTCATTGAATTGACAAATTCGGAGCATTGCCCGGAGGTGGTCACTCATAACAGGATTTCTAATGTCTATGACTCGATCTATATAGATCGGCCGATAAGGAGATATTTCCAGGGGGACCGAGAGGCGCGGTTGTCGGATAGACCGGCATCCGGGATCAAGTGGCCGCGCGGCAACTATTTGCGAGCGCTTTCTGTTCTGAACGACGACATCAACTATTTGCGCCATAGTCCAAAGGTCTTCCTGCTTATCCTTGAGCTTCCACCTGTGAGGAGGTATGTTCTGTTTAGGTTCTCTACGGTGGAGGTCACGGAATGGGCTTGAAATTGGCATCCCGGGTGCGCGGGCTGAGCGACGCGGCGTTCCGCGAGGCGTTCGGAG
>JAJECF010000210.1 GCA_022822125.1 Alphaproteobacteria bacterium | reverse complement strand
AGACGAGCCCTATGCGCCGGGCGCATGCCGATCATGACAATTCATGACACTGCGCGGGGGTCTTCATGCCTTCTTCCCGGAGGAACCGGTCCCGAGCCTGTCGAAGGAGCTTGTCCTGAGCCTGTCGAAGGGGACGGCGCGAGGCCTCCTTCGATACGCGCCTGCTGACGCAGCCGCTACTCAGGATGAGGAAGGGGGGGACGCCCGCTGACGCAGCCGCTACTCAGGATGAGGAAGGGGGGACGCCCGCTGGCGCAGCCGCTACTCAGGACGGGGAGGAAGGCTGCTGGCGCGGCCGTTGCTCAGGATGAGGACGGGGAGGAAGGCTGCCGGCGCGGTTGCTGCTCAGGATGAAGACGAGGGGAGGGAAGCGCGGTGGCTCCCGGGAAGGGGCGGGCGTCCGGCAGCGCGGCCGTTGCTCAGGATGAGGACGGGGAGGGAGGCTGCCGGCGTGGCCGCTGCTCAGGATGAGGGGACAGAGGGTCGGGACGCCGGGCGTCGACCCGGGTCTCGATCCCGCTGGACCCTTCGAAACCTGGTTGAATCCGGGCCATACGCCCTGACCGCAAAATCCAAACCGGACAGCAATGGAACAAGTCCGGGGCGACAATCAGGGGCGCAACAGCCGGGGCCTTGCCGGGGGCGGGGCGATGGCGCACCATCGGCTGCGTGCCCGACGCGGATATGCCCTCCCATGGACCTCGACTATCGGCCCGACGCCCCGCGCGCGCTCGAAGGCGTGCGCGTTCTCGACATTTCCCGGCTGGTGGCCGGCAATGCGATCACTCACGCGCTCGCCGACCACGGCGCCGAGGTCGTCAAGGTCGAGGACCCGAAAGAGGGCGACGCGCTGCGCCACTGGACGGCCGCCGGCGTCGCCTGCAACTGGAAGGTCTATGCGCGCAACAAGAAGAGCATCTCGCTGAACCTGCGCAGCGGGAAGGGCCGCGAGATCCTGCTCGAGCTGCTGCCGACGGCACAGGTGCTGGTCGAGAATTTCCGGGCCGGCGCGCTGGAGCGGATGGGCCTCGGGCCCGATGTCCTGCTGGCGCGCAACCCGAAGCTCGTCGTCGCGCGCGTCAGCGGCTACGGCCAGACCGGCCCCTACGCCCACAAGCCGGGCTTCGGCACACTGGTCGAGGCGATGTCCGGCTTCGCCTACAAGAACGGCTTCCCCGACAAGCCGCCCGCCCTGCCGCCGCTCGCGCTGGCCGACATGGTGGCGGGGCTCTACGGCGCCTTCGGCGTGATGGTGGCGCTCCGGGAAGTGGAACTGAAGGGCGGCGAAGGACAGATGATCGACCTCTCGCTGCTGGAGCCGGCGGTCTCGATCCTGGGCCCGGACGCCGCGATCCACAGCGCGACCGGCAAGGCGCCGGCGCGGCTCGGCAACGCCTCCAACACCACCTCGCCGCGCAATGCCTACCGGACGAAGGACGGCGAGTGGATCGCCATGAGCGGCTCCATGCAATCGATGGCGATGCGCATTTTCCGCGCCATCGGCCGCGCCGACATGTGCGACGATGAGCGCTACAACACCCAGGCCGCGCGCTCGGAACATCGCGAGGAGGTGGACGCCATTGTCGGCGGTTTCATCGCGGAGCGCACGCTGGCCGAGGCGATGGAGGTCTTCGAGCGCGAAAGCGTGACGGCGGGGCCGATCTATTCCGCCGGGCAGCTGAAGGCGGACCGCCACGCCAGGGAGCGCGGCGTGATCGTCAACCTGCCGGACGACGAGCTCGGACGCCTCCCGATGCACAATGTCATTCCGCGCCTTTCGAGGACGCCGGGCGCCATCCGCACGCCCGCGCCCGCAATCGGCGCGCATAACGAGGAAATCCTGGGCGCTCTCGGCCTGGACCTCGACCGGCTCAAGGAGGAGGGCGCGATATGAGCCTGCCCGTCTGGCGTTCGCTGCTGTTCATACCGGCGACGGCTGAGAAATTCATCGAGAAGGGCCCCGGCGTCGGCGCCGACGGGCTGATCCTCGACCTGGAGGATTCCGTCGCGGCCAATGCCAAGGACACGGCCCGCGCCGCGGCGCCGGACATCGTGCGCGACTTCGCGGCCCGGGGCATCGACACGCTGGTGCGCATTAACCGGCCCTGGCGGCTGGCGGTGCGCGACCTGGAGGCGATCGTCATTCCGGAGCTGACCGGGCTGCTCTGCCCGATGGTCGACAGCGCCGAGCATGTGATCGCGCTCAGCCAGACGGTCGCAGAGCTTGAGGCCGAGCGCGGCATCGCGGCGGGGCAGATCCGGCTCTGCATCGCCGTCGAGACGGCGAAGGGCTATCTCAACCTGCGCGAGATCGCCCATGCGGACCCGCGCAGCGTCTCGCTGTCGCTGGGGTCCGAGGATTTCGGCCTCTCCATGGGCATGACCGCCGACGAGGAAACGCTTTACGGCCTGAAGCAGCAGGTCGTCGCCTGCGCGCGGGAGGCCGGCATTCTGCCGATGGGCTTCGTCGGCTCCATCGCCGAGTTCCGCGATGTCGAGGGCTTCCGGCGCATCGTCCGCCGGTCGAAGAAGATGGGCCTCTGCGGCGCGTCCTGTATCCACCCGAACCAGGTGCGGGTCTGCAACGAGGAGTTCGGCCCGACGGACGAAGAGGTCGCGGAGGCCCGGCGCGTTGTCGAGGCCTATGACGAGGCGCTGGCGCGCGGCGAGGGCGCAATTACCGTGGACGGCAAGATGGTGGACGTGCCGGTCGCCGAGCGCGCCAAGGCCGTGCTCCGCATCGCCGATGCATTGGCCGCCCGGCAGGCCCGCTGATTACAGACCGGCGGCGTGGAACGTCAGGCCGGCGAGCGCGGCGAGGGCGAGCGTGCGGAACGCGCCGAGGCGGAGCGGGAAAAGCGCAATGGCGGCGAGCGCGGCAAGCGCGAGCGCCTTGAGGTCGAGGCTCGCCGGGTCCGGCAGATAGACGGAGACCGGGCCCGCTTCCGACCGCGCGCCTTCGGCGAACAGCAGATTGAGCGCGAACCAGATGGAGAGGTTGGCGATGACACCCACCACGGCCGCCGTCACGCCGGCAAGCGCGGCCTGCAATCCGGGGCGGCCTCGAAGCCTCTCGACATGCGGGGCGCCGGCGAGGATGAACAGGAAGCAGGGCGCGAAAGTCACCCAGAGCGTCAGCGCCGCGCCGAGCAGCCCCGCGACAAGGGGATCGAGCCCGCCGGCCTCCCGCCACGCCGCGAGGAAGCCCACAAATTCCACCACCAGGATGAGCGGCCCCGGCGTGGTTTCGGCCAGCCCGAGCGCATCCAGCATCTCGCCCGGCGTCAGCCAGCCCCGCGCGGCGACGGCCTCCTGCGCCACCCAGGAAAGCACGGCATAGGCGCCGCCGAAGGTCAGCACCGCCATCTTCGAGAAGAAAACCGCGATGCCGGAAAACACATGCCCGCCGCCGAGCCAGGCGAGCAGCAGCGCCGTCGGCAGCAGCCAGGCGGCAATCAGGACGATTGCCAGCCTGCCCGTGCGGGGCGCGGTTCGCAGGCGGGCCGGGGCCTCCCCGGTTTCGGTCCCTTTGCGAAGGAACGCGCCGCCCGCCAGCGCCGCCGCAGCGATGACAGCCGGAAAGGGCGCGTCGAACAGAAAGAGCGCGGCGAACGCCCCGCAGGCGAGCGCCCAGGCGAAACGGTCCCTCAGCGCGCGGCCGGCGATCCGGAGCAGCGCTTCCAACACCAGCGCCAGCACCGCCGCCTTCACGCCGAGAAACGCCGCCTCGACCGCCGGCAGCCGGCCGTAAAGCGCATAGGCCGCGGCAAGCGCGGCGATGATGACGGCGCCCGGCAGGATGAACAGCAGGCCGGCGGCGAGCCCGCCGCGTATGCCGTGCAGCAGCCAGCCGATATAGGTGGCGAGCTGTTGCGCCTCCGGCCCGGGCAGCAGCATGCAGAAATTGAGCGCATGCAGGAACCGCGGCTCGTCGAGCCAGCGCTTCTCCTCCACCGCCACCCGGTGCATGAGGGCGATCTGCGCCGCCGGCCCACCGAAGCTGGCGAACCCGATCCGCGTCCAGGCCGCCAGCGCCTCCCGGAACGGGACCGGCGCGGCCGGCGTCTCCCCGCTCAGCCGTCCCAGACCTGTTCGGGAAGCGGCAGGCCGCGGAAATCCTCGGCCCCGAGTGGCCCGTCCGTCTCTATGCCGAGCATCTCGTGGATCAGCATGAGCTGGCGGACATGCTGGGCCGGGTGCCAGGTGGTGCGCTCGAACACCTCATGCAGCGGGTGGGGCCCGTAATAGGTGTCCACCGGGTCCGGCTTCGGCCCCGACTCCCACCAGTGCGCGACCCGCGCCCGCACGCCCCGGCCATAGGCCACGATGTCGGCGACGGTCTGCATGTCGTCGGGCGGCGGCGCGGTCAGCGCCTCGTAGTTCACCGGCTCCCCGCTCTCCAGCGCCGAGACGGTCGCGTCGGCTATGTTGAAGATATGGTGGAACAGCACCCGGTAGGCGCGGTCCCGCCCCGGCAGCTTGTCGCCGAGCCGGTCGTCCGGCACCTGGGCCACATAGCGCGCGGCGGCTGCCAGCACCATGTCGAGCTTCGCCGCAAGCTCCGGCATGGACAGCTCCGGCCCCACATCCTCGTCAAGGCCGAGAAAGGCGACCACGTCCGAGATCGCCTGGGCGAAGACAAAATCCCTGCCGCGCGAAACGACCGGGATCGAGCGCGCGCCCAGTTCGCGCAGCTGGTCCATACCGGTCGGGTGCGTCGTCACGTCTATGCTGTCGAACTCGATCCCACGGACCGAGAGGAACTCCTTGGTTCGCAGGCAACTCGTTCAGCCGGGCCGCCAGAAAACCTTGATCGCCTCGCTCATCGCGCAAGCCTCCTCTCCCATCATGCGCTCACTATAGGCCCTTCCTCGGGCCCCGGCCACGGCCTCCGGCAGGTCCGGCCCCCTGCGCCGCTTGCGGGCGCGGGAACGCGGAGGCAGTCTGTCGGCATGGCGGCGGCAGGGAGGCCGGGCGATGGTGAAGGCGCTTCTGTTCGATGTGTTCGGCACGGTGGTGGACTGGCGCGGCTCGGTGGCGCGGGAGGCGCGCCGGGCGCTGGCGCCGAAGGGCTACGATCTGGACTGGCACGCCTTCGCGCGGCGCTGGCGGGACCGCTACCAGCCCGCCATGGAAGAGGTCCGCAGCGGGGCCCGGCCCTACACCATCCTCGACCTGCTCCACCGGGAGAACCTGGAATCCGTGCTGGAGGAGTTCGGCGTGTCGGGGCTGGACGAGGCGGAGAAGGACGATCTCAACCGCGCCTGGCATCGTCTCGATCCCTGGCCGGACGCCGTTCTGGGCCTCTCGCGCCTCAAGCGGAAATACATCATCGGCACGTGCTCCAACGGCAATATCGCGCTCATGGTCAACATGGCGCGCCATGCGCGGCTGCCCTGGGACGCAATCCTGGGCGCCGAGGTCGCGCGGGCCTACAAGCCGCAGCCGGACGCCTACCGGCTGAGCTGCGCCGCGCTCGGCCTCGCGCCCGAAGAGGCGATGATGACGGCCGCCCATAACGGAGACCTGCACGCCGCGGCCGCGCAGGGCATGGCGACCGCCTTCGTGCCCCGCCGGGCGGAATACGGCCCCGGCCAGACGACCGACCTCGAGGCCGATCCCGGCTTCACCGTCGTCGCGGAGGACTTCATCGACCTCGCGGACCGGTTGGGCTGCCCCTGAACTCAGGCAGCCAGCGCCTCCTCGACGAAGTCCAGCCGGTCCTGGCCGAAGAACATCTCGTCGCCGACGAAGAAGGTCGGCGCGCCGAACGCGCCGCGCGCCACCGCCTCCTCGGTATTGGCGATCAATTGCTGCTTGATAGCCGGCTCCTGCGTGGCGGCGAAGAGCGCATCGGCGTCGAGACCGGCGGCGGTGAGCACCTCGCGCAGCACGTCGAGGTCGCCCGTGTTCTTCTCCTCGACCCACATCGCCGTGAACACGGCATCGGCATAGGTCTTGAAGTATCCGTCGCGCTGGGCGGCGAGGCAGCCGCGCATGAGCCCGAGCGTCATGATCGGAAAGAACGGGTTGCGCTTGTAGGGCACATCGTAGCGCTTGGCGAAGCGCGGCAGGTCCACACCGTAATAGGCGGACTTGGCGGATACATCGCCGGGCGGTGTGTTGCCGGTCTCCTTGAAGACGCCGCCGAGAAGCATCGGCTTCCAGGCGATCTCCGCGCCCGTGCGCCCGGCGATGCCGGGCATCTGCGTGTGGGCGAGATAGGCGGTCGGCGAGCCGACATCGAACCAGAATTCAAGGCGTTTCGGCATGGAGGACTCCCGGTCTCCGCAGCGTTTTCCGCACTATAGAGCACGATCCCGTCGCATTGACAGGACAGGCCGGTTCGGGAATGGTCCGGGCCTTTCCGGGGAGAGGGACTATCCATGTCCGACGGGACCATGCAGGCCGCAATCGACCGCGCTTGGGAAGACCGCGCCGCCATCGGGCCGGACACGAAAGGCGAGGCCCGTGATGCCATCGAAGCGGCGCTCGACGCGCTCGATCGGGGCGACGTGCGGGTCGCCGAGAAGGTCGACGGCGCGTGGCATGTCAACCAGTGGTGCAAGAAGGCGGTGCTGCTCTCGTTCCGCCTTGCGGATTCCGCCCCGGTCAGCGGCGGGCCGGACGGAGCGCCCTGGTACGACAAGGTGCCTTCCAAGTTCGAAGGCTGGGATGCGGCGCGCTTCGCCGGGGCCGGCTTCCGCGCCGTGCCCAACTGTGCGGTCCGGCATTCCGCCTACATCGCGCCGGGCGCCGTGCTGATGCCCTGCTTCGTGAATGTCGGCGCCCGGGTCGGCGAGAACACGATGATCGACACCTGGTCCACAGTCGGCTCCTGCGCGCAGGTGGGCGCCAATTGCCACATCTCCGGCGGCGTCGGGCTGGGCGGCGTGCTGGAGCCGCTCCAGGCGGAGCCCGTGATCGTCGAGGACAACTGCTTCGTCGGCGCGCGCAGCGAGGTGGTGGAAGGCGTGATCGTCGGCGAGGGCGCGGTGCTCGCCATGGGCACCTTCATCTCCGCCACCACCAAGATCGTGAACCGCGACACCGGCGAGGTGCATACCGGCCGGGTGCCGCCCTACGCGGTGGTCGTGCCGGGGAGCCTGCCGGGCCGGCCGCTGCCGGACGGAAGCCCGGGGCCGAACCTCTCCTGCGCCGTCATCGTGAAGACGGTGGACGCGCAGACCCGCGCCAAGACGGCGATCAACGACCTGCTGCGCGACTGATGTCCGCGGGCGCCCTCGACCTCGCCCGCGCCCTCATCCGCTGCCCGAGCGTCACGCCGGCCGACGAGGGCGCACTGGGTGTGCTGGAAGCGGCCCTGGAGCCGCTCGGCTTTGCCTGCGAGCGCATGCCGTTCAGCGCGCCCGGCACGCCGGACATCGACAATCTCTACGCCCGGCGCGGCAGCGAGGGGCCGCTGTTCTGTTTCGCCGGGCACACCGATGTGGTGCCCGTGGGCGACCCTGCCGACTGGAGCGTGCCGCCCTTCTCGGCGACGGTCGCCGGCGGCCGGCTCACCGGGCGCGGCGCGGCGGACATGAAGGGGGCGATCGCGGCGTTCGTTACGGCCGTTTCGCGCCTCGGCCCGGTTCCCGGCTCCATCGCGCTGCTCATCACCGGCGACGAGGAGGGGCCGGCGGTCAACGGCACAAGGCCGATGCTGGAGCGGCTGGCGGCGCGGGGCGAGCGCATCGACGCCTGCATCGTCGGCGAGCCGACCAATCCCGCGCAGTTCGGCGAGATGATCAAGATCGGCCGGCGCGGCTCGCTCAACGCCCGCCGTGTCGTGGAAGGCGTGC
>JAJECF010000152.1 GCA_022822125.1 Alphaproteobacteria bacterium | reverse complement strand
AACACCATGTCGTCGCCTTCATCGACGCAGTCCGACGCCTGCGCCGGAACGGCGCCCGC
The DNA here is from genome assembly GCA_022822125.1 of Alphaproteobacteria bacterium. The sequence goes on along the minus strand of JAJECF010000152.1, from coordinate 2,903 downwards.
CGCCAGAACCGCGACAGCGAGGGCCGCACACCACGCCCGCGCTCCCTGACCCATGCTGCGTCTCATCGTTCCGTCCTCCTTATACCAGCGGCGTCGGTTCCTGACTCATGAGGGGGATTGAACGAACCCGCTTTCGCGGGATTGGTGTGTATATAGCGTGAAGGTCTCCTGCCCGTGATGATGGCGTTTGAGGACAGCCACATCACGAGACAGGAGATACCCCGATGGCCGAGTTGAGCCCTCTTCGCCGCCGCATGATCGAGGACATGACGGTCCGCAACCTGTCACCGGCGACGCAGCGATCCTACCTGCACGCGGTGTCGAAGTTCAGCCGTCATTTCGGCTGCTCTCCGGATCGTCTGGACCTGGAGGATGTTCGGGCCTTTCAGGTTCACCTTGCCTCGACGGGGATATCGTGGGGCTCGTTGAACCAGACGGTCTGCGCGTTGCGGTTTTTCTACGGCGTGACGCTCGGTCGTGCGGATATTCCGGAACGCATTCCCTATGCCCGTGAGCCGCGCAAGCTGCCGGTCGTGTTGAGCCCTGACGAAGTGATCCGGTTCCTTGAGGCGGTGCCGAGCCTGAAGGCCCGTGCCGCTTTGACGACGGCCTACGCGGCAGGGCTGCGCGCGTCTGAGGTGGTGGCACTGAAGGTGGCGAACATCGACAGCGCCCGGAAGGTGATCCGGGTTGAGCACGGCAAGGGCGGCAAGGACCGCTACGTGATGTTGTCGACGGAGCTGCTCGGCATTCTGCGTGTTTACTGGCGTCTTGCGCGGCCTGAACATTGGCTGTTTCCCGGCCGGGACGCGAGCAAGCCGATCGACGTCCAGGTGCTGCACGCAGCCTGCAGGTCGGCTCGGGCTGCCGCGCGTCTGGACAAGCGGGTAACGGTGCATACGCTGCGGCACAGCTTCGCCACGCACCTTCTCGAGAGCGGCGCCGATATCCGCATCATCCAGGTTCTTCTGGGACACGCCAACCTGTCGAGCACGGCGCACTACACCCGGGTGTCGGGCGGGTTGGTCCGGGGGACGAAGAGCCCGCTCGACCGTCTGATCCGGGACCGTCCGCCGGGACAGGCGCTGGAAGTGACGCCGCCCGCCTGATCCGTTGCCATGTCCGCCGGCCTGGAGTTGGCGGAGGTATTCCGCCGCCATGCCGACGCTTACCGCCGTGAGCACGACGCCCATCTGGGCCGCGTCGAGCGCAGGGTGATGAGCGCCATCCAACTGTGCCGAACCGCAGCGCTGGGCGGCCATGTGCAGCAGTGCAACGATTGCGGCCTGGTCCGCCACGCCTACAACTCCTGCCGCAACCGGCACTGCCCGAAGTGCCAGGGGCGGATGCGTGCGGAGTGGCTCGCCGCCCGTCAGGACGAGTTGCTGCCGGTGCCGTATTTCCATGTCGTCTTCACCCTGCCGGCTCCGGTCGCCGAGATCGCCTTCCAGAACAAGGCCGCCGTCTACGCCATCCTGTTCCGGGCGGCAGCCGAGACGTTGCAGACCATCGCCGCCGATCCCGCCCATCTCGGCGCCGAGGTGGGCATCGTCGCGGTGTTGCATACCTGGGGCCAGAACCTCCATCACCACCCGCATGTCCATTGCGTCGTGCCGGGCGGAGGGCCGTCTCTCGACGGGACGCGGTGGATCGCCTGCCGCCCGGGCTTCTTCCTGCCGGTCCGTGTGCTGTCCCGACTGTTCCGCCGATTGTTTCTCGAGAAGCTGACGACAGCCTTCAACACCGGCAGGCTGAACTTCTTCGGCGCCCTGGTCGCACTCAACCGGCCCGACGGCTTCGCCCGCCGCCTGCGCAAGCTGCGGCGCGTCAAGTGGGTGGTCTACGCCAAGGCGCCGTTCGGCGGCCCCGCCCAGGTCCTGAACTATCTCGGCCGCTACACGCACCGCGTTGCGATCGCCAACTCGCGGCTGGTCGATATCACCGATCAGGATGTCGCCTTCCGCTGGCGAGACTATCGCCAGCACGGCAAGGCGAAGATCATGACCCTCAACGCGCACGAGTTCATCCGACGCTTCCTGTTGCACGCCCTGCCGGACGGCTTCCACCGCATCCGCCATTACGGCTTCCTCGCCAACGGTCATCGCAGCCGGAAGCTGGCGCTGTGCCGCAAGCTGCTCGTCGAGACACCCCCGGAGGCGGAACCGGTCGTGGATGACGCTCCGCCCACCGAACACCCGAACCCGTGCGACTGGTACAACAGCTGCCCTTCCTGTGGCGGGGCCATGATCACGCTCGCTGTTCTGACGCAGCCTTGCCGGTCCTCCTTCTGGTATGACACGTCATGAGACGGCGGCGCGCCGACATCTTCATGATGGCCATGGTGGGCCTCCGACCCGCCCATGGCGGCGCCGTGCCCGACAACCGGCGCGACGGTCTCGCACGGCAAATCCATTCACGGCCGGACCGCTCCTGCACCCATCCGCTCCGGGACATTGCCCCAAACGGGCCAACCGGGAGCTCCATGGCCCGGCCGCCAGACGATCCTGACCGCAGTCCGGATCCGGCTGCAACTGCACAATACCCATAGCTCGTTCCGGCATAGCACGGGTTCGCTCAATCCGGCTTCAATGAGGTCGCGGATCGACCGTGGCGGACCCGCACAGCATCGCGCGCGACCTCACAGAACCCTCCAGATTCCCTTGGAGGAGATTATGTGATTCATGGCGCTCCAACCGATTTTCGGTTGGAGGCTGGTGATGGGAGCGGCGATCGCCTTGCGGGGTGATTTCGATGCGGCTGACTTGCGCCGTCTTGCGAAGCGGAGCCGGGACGGGGCGCAGAGCCGCCGTCTTCTGGCGCTTGCGATGATCTACGACGGTCATCGTCGTTCGGACGCGGCGCGCTTTGCGGGGGTGGGTCTGCAGATCATCCGGGACTGGGTG
>JAJECF010000032.1 GCA_022822125.1 Alphaproteobacteria bacterium | reverse complement strand
GGGCTCGGGCGCGGCGGCCCGCGCGACCTCGCGGCCATTCGCGACGCGCTTGCGCTCGCGGGCGAGATCGCGGACCTGTTCGACGCTCCGCCGCCGCTTGTGGCGGAGGCCTGCGCCGCGCTCCGGGGCCATGAGCAGACGGCGGCGGCGCTGGCGGCGGCGCTCGGTCCCGACCTGCCGCTCGCCGCGCGCGACGGCGGGTTCGTGGCCGCCGGCCATGACGGCGGGCTCGACCGGCTGCGCACGCTCCGCGACGACAGCCGCAAGACGGTGGCCGGGCTGCAGGCGCGCTATGCGGCGGAGACGGGCGCGGCCTCGCTCAAGATCCGCCACAACAACATCCTGGGATATTTCGTCGAGGTGACGCAGGCCGCCTCGGAGCGCCTCATGGCCGACGACGCCTTCATCCACCGCCAGACCATGGCCAACTCCATGCGCTTCACCACGGTCGAGCTCGGCAGGCTGGAAGCGCAGATCGCGGGCGCGGCCGAACAGGCGCTCGCGGCCGAGCTCGCCATATTCGAGCGCCTCGCGGCCGACGTGCTGGAACGGGGCGGCGAGATCGCGGCGGCTGCCGCCGCGCTCGCCCTGCTCGACGCCGCCTCCGGGCTGGCGGCGCTCGCCGTCGAATGCAACTGGAGCCGCCCGCTGGTGGATGACAGCCTCGCCTTCGGGATCGAGGGCGGCCGCCACCCGGTCGTCGAGGCGGCGCTGGACGAGCCCTTCGTCGCGAATGGCTGCGACCTCTCGCCCGAGCGGCGGCTCTGGCTCGTGACCGGCCCGAACATGGCCGGCAAGAGCACCTTCCTGCGCCAGAACGCGCTCATCGCCATCCTGGCCCAGATGGGCAGCTTCGTGCCGGCCGACCGCGCGCATATCGGGGCGGTGGACCGGCTGTTCAGCCGCGTCGGGGCGTCGGACGACCTCGCGCGCGGGCGGTCCACCTTCATGGTCGAGATGGTCGAGACGGCGGCGATCCTGAACCGGGCGAGCGAACGCTCGCTGGTGATCCTCGACGAGATCGGGCGCGGCACGGCGACCTTCGACGGCCTCTCCATCGCCTGGGCGGTGGTGGAGCAGCTTCACGAGGCCTGCCGCTGCCGGGCGCTGTTCGCGACGCATTACCACGAGTTGACCCTGCTCGCCGGCAAGCTGGAGCGCCTCGCGCTCCGCACCATGCGGGTCAAGGAATGGCAGGGCTCCGTGGTGTTCCTGCACGAGGTCGCGCCGGGCGCGGCGGACCGGTCCTACGGCATCCATGTGGCGCGCCTTGCGGGCCTGCCGCGCGCCGTCGTCGAGCGGGCGGAGGAGGTGCTGCGCCTGCTGGAGACCGGCGAGCAGGGCGGCGCCATCGCGCGGCTCGCCGAGGACCTGCCGCTCTTCGCCGCCGCCCGCAGCCCGGAAGCCGCCCCGGAGCCGTCCGAAGCCGAGAAGGCGCTCGCCGCCCTTGACCCCGACGCGCTGAGCCCGAGGGAGGCGCTGGAACGGCTGTACGAACTGAAACGGCTTCTGGGCTGAACGGCCGCTTCACTTCAAAGGCCCAACTCTTTCCCCATTTGCCATCCCTCGTACCGGGGATTGATTGCCCATATGCCGCTCCCCTTGCCTCTCGGCGAATAGAATGGCGCCTTGGAAGGCGGTAATCCCCGTTTTTCGAACGCGGCATAGCCAACGCAATGCTGGTTGTAGGCGCTCCGTACCCCTGCGTCGAACTTATCTGCAATCGGCAACCCTTCCTCCGTTCGTAATCTCTTCAATCTCTTGAGTACCTCCGATATATCAAGCCCTCTTTCACCGTGAGGCCAGAGAACGGACTTCAAATCTTCGACGATAAAATGCCCTCTCCGTCTTTCCGCTATCTCCTGCTTGGCACACCACTCATTCAAAGCGGATTCGACCCATTTAGGATCATTGAATATATCATCATTCATGGCGATATTCCCTTCTGCGTTCAGTTGCCGATTCATTTTATGTAGAGCACATACTCTGATCGTCAACATATTTCTTTAAGCTATAAAAAACCATTAAGCTGATTTTCTGTCCTTAAGGATTTCGAAAATCATTAAGCAACTAGTCAATCATTAAGAATTCGGTAACTCGTCAGCAACTCCGCATCCATTAAGGAATTGACAGGTTCATCGCTCTGCAGCCGCTACGCCAAATTAACAGCATTCAATCTGCTGCAGAGGTAGGTCAAGAGAGGTTCGCCTCGCGGAACAGAGCTTATCCGGACGGAAGCGCCAGGATGCTGTCGAGGACGGGCAGGAGGTAGCCGCAGAAGGCCTCCGGGTTCTCGAATATCGGGGAATAGCCGACATCCTCAGCCCGGGGGGAAGCGCTGGCGCGGCTCTACGAACTGAAGCGATTGATAACGTAATCCGGCGGCCTCGATTTGGAACTCATGTCTTCTTCCCGTCATGCCCGAATCGAGGCCGCCGGCATGAGATTGCACCGCCTGTTCAACGGGTTGTGAGAAAGTTACCCGATATTGTCATTTTTGTTCCCGTATGGGCTTGATTTTCAGAGAAATGGTGTAGAATAGGCACAGAGAGGCGGCTCCCCGGGGCCGCTTTTCCGCTTTTCTGCAGAAGGCCATGGCCGGGGGCCGCAAACCCCCGGCGCAAGCGGACGGGAAAGCTGCGCCCTCTGCCCGACCCGCTGCCGCGCGCACGGGCGCGCGAGCGGTCAGGCGCGCAAACCGCGCCGCCGCGACATGCGCACGGCCGCGCACGCATTACGCGCGAAACAGGGACACCCCGTCCCGCCCTTTGCCCCGAAGGAGGCATGGATGACCGAAACCGACCCCTGTCCCCGACTGGCGGCGATGCCGCTGGAACGCCTCGCCCCCGCCGCCGAAGCCCTCGCCGAAGCCTGTGCGGAGGACATAAACGCCGAACCGCCGTCCGCGGACGACCGCGCCCGCGCCGAATACCACCGCGCCGGCCGCGCCCGCCTCGCCCATCTCGGACAGCTCCTCGCCCGGCTCGACCGGAGCGCCAGGCACCTGCCGGAACCCGAACGGGACGAACTCCATTACCTCGGCGCGGTCTGGACCGGCAGACAGGACACGCCCGAGTTCTACGCCTGGGTCGAACGGCAGGACCGCCGCGAGGCCCGCAGGAGGAAGAGGAGGAGGCGGGAAAAGAGGCAGAAGAAAGCCCTGGCCGCACAGGCCGGCGGAGGCGGAGACGGCAACGGCGGGGAGGAGCAAGGCGCCGCGGCGGGCCTCCATGACGAAACCATGACACATCATGACATTCCATGACACTTCGGCAGGAGTCCCGCCCGCCGCTTCGCGCGCGCGGACGCGCGTGCGCGGGCGGGCGCGCATTATGCGTGGGCGAGGGACGCCCCTCCGGCAACCGGGCGTCCGGGACCGCGGACCGGCAAGGAGGCCGCGATGCCTTGCAAACGACCGGGACGGAGACCGGCCCCATGACGAAACATGACACATCATGACATCCGCCGCGGAGAGGACGGCCCCGCCGCCGGGGGAGGTTCGTCGCCCCGCGCACGCGGGCGCGCGCGAGCGAGCGGGCGCGCATTATGCGCGGGCGGGCCGCGCTCCTCCGGCAACGGGGCGTGCGGGGGCCATGGACCGGCAAGGAGGTTGCGATGCCCTGCAAACGACCGGGGCGGAGACCGGCCCCATCACGAAAACATGACATTCCATGACATGCCGCCGGAGGGCGCCCGCGATCGCCGCCCCGGTCCGGAGCCCCGATCGTTGCGCCGGGCGGCCGAAGGATGCGCCTCATGACATTCCATGACGTTCCCGTGGAGGGGCCCGGCTCCGGGCCGTTGACAGGCCGGGCGGGGCTCGCCTATAAGCCGGGCCATGTTCGAACGCGGCGGCATTCTGCTTCTCGGCCTTATCGGCGCTCGCCGGGCCTGAACGGCTGCCCGGCGGGTGTAGCCCTACCGCCGTCGAACTCCCTTACATCTCCAGGATTCAGAGCCGCGCCAGGCGCCCGACCCGGGCCCCCGCGCGGAAACCGAGGACCGCTTCCGAGCCATGCCCAGCATCGATCCGACCGGGAAATACGTTCCCTTCCAACCCGTTGACCTGCCCGACCGCAGCTGGCCGGGCGCCGTCATCACGCAGCCGCCCATCTGGTGCTCCGTCGATCTGCGCGACGGCAACCAGGCGCTCGTGGAGCCGATGGGCCTCCGGCGGAAGCTGCGCATGTTCGAGGAGCTCGTGCGCCTCGGCTTCAAGGAGATCGAGGTCGGCTTCCCCTCCGCCAGCCAGACCGATTTCGACTTCTGCCGCCACATCATCGACCGGGGGCAGATCCCCGACGACGTCACCATCCAGGTGCTCACCCAGTCGCGCGACGAGCTGATCCGGCGCACCTTCGAGGCCATCGCCGGGTCGCGCCGGGCCATCGTCCACCTCTACAACTCGACCTCGACGCTGCAGCGCCGCGTGGTCTTCGGCCAGGACCGGGCCGGGATCACCAAAATCGCGGTCGATGGCGCGAAGCTGATCCGCGACCTCACGCCGACCGTCCCGGAGACGGAGGTCATCTATCAGTATTCGCCGGAGAGCTTCACCGGCACCGAACTCGACTACGCCAAGGAGATCTGCGACGCGGTCTCGGAGGTCTGGCAGCCGACGCCCGAGCGCAAGATGATCGTCAACCTGCCGGCGACGGTGGAGATGGCGACGCCCAATATCTACGCCGACCAGATCGAATGGATGCACCGCAATCTCGCCCGGCGGGACAGCATCGTGCTGAGCCTCCACCCGCATAATGACCGGGGCACGGGCGTGGCCGCCGCCGAACTCGCCTTCATGGCCGGCGCCGAGCGCATCGAGGGCACGCTGTTCGGCAATGGCGAGCGCACCGGCAATGTCGATATCGTCACGCTCGCGATCAACATGTACACCCAGGGCGTCGATCCCGGCCTCGACTTTTCGGACATCAACCGCACCATCGAGGTGGCGGAGCATTGCAACCGTCTGCCGGTCCATCCGCGCCATCCCTGGGCGGGAGAGCTGGTCTATACCGCCTTCTCCGGCTCCCACCAGGACGCGATCAAGAAGGGCTTCACGGCGCTGGAGCAGGCCAACAGCCCGGTCTGGGAAGTGCCCTACCTGCCTATCGACCCGGCCGATCTCGGCCGGACCTACGAGACCGTGGTGCGGATCAACAGCCAGTCCGGCAAGGGCGGCATCGCCTATATCCTGGAGCGTTCCTTCGGCGTTTCGCTGCCGCGCTCGGTGCAGGTCGAGTTCAGCCAGCAGGTGCAGCAGATCGCCGACGAAACCGAGGAGGAGCTGGCTCCGGCGCGCATCTGGGAGGCCTTTGAAAAGGCGTATCTGAAGGCCAATTCGCCGCTGGAATTCGTTTCGGATGCAACCCGGCCGGACCCCCACGCCTCGGAAATGCGGATCATGACCGCCACGCTGCGCGAGAACGGCGCCGAACGGTCGATTACGGGGCGCGGCAACGGGCCGATCGACGCCTATATGGATGCGCTGCGCAAGACCTACGGCCTCGACCTCACGCTGACCGACTTCCACGAGCATGCGGTCGGCAAGGGCGCAGGCGCCACCGCCGCCGCCTTCGTGCAGATGACGCGGCCCGACGGCGGCACCGTCCACGGCGCCGGCATGGACCCGGATATCGTCTCCGCGTCGCTCAAGGCGGTCACCAGCGCCGTCAACCGCGCCGGCGGCCTCGCCCTGTCCTGAGCAGGATCCGCCCGGGTGGGCGCAGGGCTGGACGCTCAACCCCGATTCTCACCCCGGGCGACAATGCGGGCCCGCTCACGCCCGCCGTTTCGGCTTGCCGTGGATATGCGGCGGGAGGGCTTCGGCCGGCCCGCCGGGGCGGAGCGGGCGCGGCGCGAAGCGGCCGAGGGTCAGCGCGCGGTCATACATCACGATGGCGCCCGCCATGGCGACATTGACGCAGAAGGCGGTCGGAATGCGGACCACATGGGCGCAGCGCGCCAGCACCGGCGCGGAGAGCGAGTCGCGCTCGGGGCCGAGGATATAGGCGGCCCGCGCCGGGTGGCGGAAGCTCGGCAGCGCCACCGCCTCGTCGAGCAATTCCACGCCCACCAGTGCGCAGCCGCGCGGCAGCACCATCGCGCCCGCGTCGGGAAAGGCGTAGAGCGGCACCTTGCCCGGCGCATGGGAGGTATCGCCGCCGCCGCGGCCGGCGCGCTCCGCATAGCTGGCGCCGACCGTGAACAGGAAGCTCGCGCCGAAGGCCTGGGCCGAGCGGAACAGGTTGCCGGCATTGAGCGGCTTGCTCAATCCCTCGACGCCGATGCCGAAATAGCCTTTCATGACAGGATCGATTCTGGACCCGGGAGGCGGAACTGTCCATGCGCGCCGTGGTGGTGGATGACTGGAAACCGTTCGACGAGCTCGAAATCCGCGAGACGCCGCCGCCGGAGATCGGGCCCCGCCATGTGCGCATAAGGGGGCGGGCCTGCGGCATCTCCTTCGCCACCTCGCTGGTGGTCCAGGGCCGCTATCAGCGCCGGCCGCCGCGCCCCTTCACCCCCGGCACCGAATATGCGGGCACCGTCACCGAGGTCGGGTCGGAGGTCACGCGCTTCCGGCCGGGCGACCGGGTGCTGGCGGTGCTCGACTGGGGCGGGCTGGCGGAGGAGGCCGCGGCGCTCGAGGTCAACACGTTCGCGATCCCCGACAGCATGGAATTCCGCCACGCCATCGCCTTCACCAACTCCTACCACACCTCATACGCCGCGCTCTGCTGGCCGAACATGCTGCGGCTCGCGGAGGGCGAAACGCTGCTCGTCCACGGCGCGGCGGGGGGTGTGGGCATCGCCGCCGTCGAGATCGGCAAGATTGTGGGCGCGCGCGTCATCGCGACGGCCGGCTCGGACGAGAAGCTGGCGGCCGCGCGCGCGCACGGCGCGGATCACGCCATCAATTACCGCGAGGCCGACTTCCGCGAGGAGGTGCTGGCGATCACGGATGGCCGCGGGGCGGATGTCATCTACGATCCGGTCGGCGGCGAGGTGTTCGAGCGTTCGCTGCGTTGCATCGCCTTCGAGGGGCGCATCATGCCGGTCGGCTTCGCCGGCGGCACGATCCAGCAGATTCCCGCCAATATCCTGCTGGTCAAGACGGTGAGCGTCGTGGGCATGAATTTCGGCACCTATGTCGGCTGGAGCCCGAAGGACATCCGCTATGAGGTGGAGGACCGGATGCGGGCCGGCATGGCGCAGCTCTTTGCCTGGTTCGAGGAAGGGCGCCTCAAGCCGCGGGTGGACCTGACCTTCCCGCTGGAGGGCTTCAGGGACGCGATGGCCGCGGTGCTGTCGCGGCGCGCGATCGGCCGCGTCGCCATCGTCATGGAGGACTAGCCTTGGCGCGGGCGGCGGCCCTTTCCGCAGCCCTGCTGGCGCTCGCCGCCTGCTCCGGGGTGGACCGCCCCGGCGTGCCGGCGACCGGTGCGGAGCGGCAGGAGGCGCGCCGGATGCTGCAGGCGCGCGCCATCCCGCAGCAGAGGCGCCTCGACGAAGCGGCCCAGCATGACTCGCTCGCCCGCGTCGTGCGCCATATCCGCCCGGCGGCGCACCGCGTCTGCCTGCGCATGCGGGGCGCGAATTGCGGCGCGATCCTCTCCCGCAGCCCTGTCCGCTCGCGCGCCCGGACAATCAACGCCCATGTCGACGGCAGCCACCGGGTGACGATGAATGCGGGCCTGCTCGCCGCAGCCGGCTCGGACGAGGAAATCGCCGCGGTGCTGGCGCATGAATACGGCCATATCATCGCCGACCATATCGACAAGCGCATGCAGGACGCGACCGTCGGCGCGCTGGGCGGGCTGATCGTCGGCGCTATCGCCGGCGCCGCGGCCTGCGACCGGCCGGGAGACAATTGCTTCGAGGGAATGGTGCAGACGGGTGGTTCGTTCGGCCTCGGCATGGGCGCGCTCGCCTATTCGCAACAGCATGAGCTGGAGGCCGACTACTACTCGGCGCTCATCCTCGCGGAAGCGGGCGTGCCGCTCGCCGCCGGGGAACAGATGCTGATGCGGCTCGCCCGCACCAGGGAGGGCCGGGAAGGCGGCTACGGCCCGCTCGGCATGGCGATGGCGCGCACCCATCCGGCGAATGACGAGCGCATCGCCCGCTGGATCGCGAACCGCCGCGCGCTCGAATACGCGCTGTCGTCCGGGCTCGCCACCGACGGTGCGCTGGCCTCGGAGGCGCGCCGCCGGGCGCTGGAGGCGGGCGCGGCCGAAACGCGCTGGGCCAACCCCCGCACCGGGCATAGCGGCGTCATATCCGTCAAGCGCAGATGGCGCGCCGCGGGCGGCCTGGCCTGCGTGCGCTATGGCTGGAAACGCTGGCAGGCTGCAGGCCGCGCGGAAACCGGGGGCGAGGAAACGGCATGCAGACAGGGCAGCGGCCGGTGGCGGGTCCGGTGACGGCGGAGCGGGCGTCCGGCGTCCGGGTCGGCGAGCCCCGTCTGGCGGCGCGGCTGCGCGCGGCGCTGGAAGGCGAGGTGCTGTTCGACCCGTTCGAACGCGGACGCTATTCCACCGACGCCTCGATCTACCAGATCGAGCCGATCGGGATCGTCCGGCCCCGCTCCATCGGTGATGTCGAGGCGGCGCTGGCGATTGCGCGCGAAGAGGGCGCGCCGGTGCTGGCGCGCGGCGGCGGCACCTCGCAGGCGGGCCAGACGGTCGGCGAGGCGCTGGTGGTCGACTGCTCCGCCCATCTTGATCGGGTGCTGGAGATCGATATCGACAACCGGCGCGCGCGCGTGGAGCCGGGCGTTGTGCTCGGGCGGCTGAATGCGCGGCTCAGGCGGGACGGCCTCATGTTCCCGGTGGATATCTCGACCGCAAGCCGGGCGACGCTCGGCGGCATGGCGGCCAATAATTCCTGCGGTTCGCGTTCGATCCGCTACGGCAACATGGTCCATAATACCCACGCCATCGAGGCGATCCTGGCCGATGGCGGCCGTCACCGCTTCGCGCGTATGCCGGGCAATCTCGGCGCTGGCGGCGGCACGCCCGGCTATATCGACCTCGTGCGCAAGCTGCGCGCCATCGCCGAGCGCGAGCGCGACGCCATCGCGCGCGGCTTCCCCGACGTGCTCCGCAAGGTCGGCGGCTACAATCTCGAAAGCGTGGACGCCGCCGGGCACAACATGGCGCATATTCTGGTGGGCTCCGAGGGCACGCTCGGTTTCTTCACCGCCATCGAGGTCGATCTCCAGCCCGTGCCGCCGCACAGGGTGCTGGGCGTGTGCCACTTTCCGCGCTTCCGCGACGCGATGGACGCCGTGCCGCGGCTGGTGGCGCTCGGCCCCGATGCGGTCGAACTGGTGGACCGCACCATCATCGAGCTCGGGCGCGGCATCCAGATATTCCGCGAGACGGTCAGCGAGGTTGTGCAGGGGCGGCCGGACGCGCTGCTGCTGGTCGAATTCGCCGGCGAGGACAGGGCGGCGCTGCTCTCCCGGCTGGAGGCGCTGGACGATGCGATGAGCGATCTGGGCCATCCGGGCGCCGTCGTCCGGGCCGTCGAGCCGGCGCTCCAGGCGCGTATCTGGGGGGTGCGCGAGGCGGGCCTCAACATTGTCATGTCGATGAAAACCGAGGGCAAGCCGGTCTCCTTCATCGAGGACTGCGCGGTGCCGCTCGAACATCTGGGGGACTTCACCGACCGGCTGACGCGCATCTTCGAGAAACACGGCACGACCGGCACCTGGTATGCGCATGCCTCGGTCGGCCTCCTGCATGTCCGCCCGGTGCTCAACCTGAAGCAGTCTCGGGGCGCGGCCGCCATGCGCGCCATCGCGGAAGACGCCTTCGCCATGGTGCGCGAATACAAGGGCAGCCATTCCGGCGAGCATGGAGACGGCATCCTCCGCTCGGAGTTCCACGAGCCCATGTTCGGCTCCTCGCTGGTGCGCGCCTTCGAGGAGGTGAAGGACGCCTTCGACCCCGGGGGCCTCTTCAATCCCGGCAAGATCGTGCGCGCGCCCCGGATGGACGACCGCGCGCTCTTCCGCTTCAAGCCGGGCTATGCGGCCGCGCCGCTCCGGCCCGCGCTCGACTGGTCGGACTGGCCGGGCGGCTTCCTCGGCGCGGCCGAGATGTGCAACAATAACGGCGCCTGCCGCAAGGCCGACCCCGGCGTGATGTGCCCGTCCTTCCGGGCGACGGGGCGCGAGCGGGACCTGACGCGCGGGCGCGCCAACACGCTGCGGCTCGCGCTCTCCGGCCAGCTCGGCCCGGATGCGCTCGTGTCGGACGACATGGCGCGGACCATGGCGCTCTGCGTCGGCTGCAAGGGCTGCCGGCGCGAATGCCCGACCGGCGTGGACATGGCGCGGATGAAGGTCGAGTTCCTGCACCATTACAAGTCCCGGCGCGGCCTGACGCTCAAGGACCGCCTGGTCTCTTCCCTGCCGCATTACGCGCCGCGGCTGGCACCGTTCGCCCCGCTGCTGAACGCCGCCGAGCGGGTCCGGCCGCTCAGGGCGCTGCGCGAGCGCATGACCGGCTTCTCCCGCCATCGCCGGTTGCCGGCCTGGCGGCGGGACCGTTTCCGGCCGGCCGATAGCGGCGCGCCCGCAAACGGCGCGCGCGAGGCCGTGCTGTTCGCCGACTGTTTCAACACCGCCTTCGAGCCGGAGAATGCGCGCGCGGCCGTGCGGGTGCTGGAGGCTGCGGGCTTCCGCGTGCGCCACCCGCAGGGGGCCGGCGGCGCGCGGCCGCCCTGTTGCGGGCGAAGCTGGCTGGCGGCCGGGCGCATCGACCGGGCGCGCGCCGAGATGCGCCGCTCCGTCGCCATGCTGCTGCCCCATGCCGAGGCCGGCACGCCGATTGTCGGTCTGGAGCCCTCCTGCCTGTTCACCTTCCGCGACGAATTGCAGGCCGTGCTGCCGGGGCCGGACAGCGCGCGGGTGGCCGAGAGCGCCGTCATGCTGGAGAGCCTGGTTTCGGAGGGCGAGACGGCGGACCGGCTGGCCTCCCGGCTCCGACCGCTGCCCGAAGGCCGCGCGCTCGTCCACGCCCATTGCCACCGCAAGAGCTTCGACGGGCCGGAGGCGGTTCTGGCCGCGCTGGCGCTCGTGCCGGGGCTGGAACCGGAACTCGTCGAAAGCTCCTGCTGCGGCATGGCCGGCAGTTTCGGCTATGAGGCGGAGCATTACGAGGTGTCGATGATGATGGCCGAGGCGGCGCTGCTGCCAGCCGTGCGCGCCGAGGGGCGGGGCACGCTCATCGCCGCGGACGGCACAAGCTGCCGCCACCAGATTGCCGACGGCGCCGGCAGACAGGCGCAACATCCCGTACGCCTTCTGGAAAGGGCGCTTGCATGACCGCAATCCATGTCTGGGGCATCGTCTCCACCCGCGCGCTCCGCGTCCACTGGACCCTGCAGGAGCTCGGCCTGACCTACGGGACGACGCCGATCCGAACGCGCACGCCGGAGCAGACGGCGCCCGCCTACCGCGCCGTGAACCTGCTGCACAAGATCCCGACGATGGAGATCGACGGCGTGCGCTACACCGAGTCCGGCGCCATTGCGCTCGAACTGGCGGCGCGCTTCCGCGACCGGGTCGATCTCTGGCCCGAGGCCCAGCGCGCCCGTGTGCTCGAATGGTGCTTCTATGTGGCGATGGAGCTGGACGCGACCTCGCTCTACCTCATCCGCCGCCACGGGGACCTGTCGGAAATCTACGGCGAGGCGCCGGTCGCGGTGTCGGGCGCGCGCGACTACTGGCTGAAGCAGGCTGCCAAGGCCGAGGCGGCGCTCGCCGATGGCCGGCCCTGGCTGCTGGGAGAGACCTTTTCGGTCGCCGACATCATGCTCGGCTCCTGTCTTGGCTGGGCCGGCCGCCGCGGCGTCGCCGTGCCGCAAATCCTGCAGGACTACGACGCCCGCCTCCACGCCCGCCCCGGCCGCCAGCGCGCCGAGGAAGCCAATGAGGGGCGGATGGATACGATGGCGGGCGGGGGATAAAGGCTATTGATGCAGGAGAAGAATCGGGCTTTCATGTTTCTGCATTTGTTCGCAACTCTCTCTCTCTCTCTCTATATATTATATGCTGGCGAGCCTCTTGCAGAACCGTCGAGCGGACATGGTTTCTGCGCTGATCTGAGATGATTTCGGTGTAGCTGTTTTCGGTTCCGGGGTCGCCTGGCGGTATTTTGGGTTTGCAACAGCCACAAGTGACCGCGGAGGCGACCCC
>JAJECF010000191.1 GCA_022822125.1 Alphaproteobacteria bacterium | reverse complement strand
AAAGGCGCAAGCGCTTCATAGAGGTCGGCCAGCCCCTCGCCATGCTCCGCCGAAATCGCGACCGGCGCGCCGAAGCCGAGCTCATAGGCTTCGAACGCGCCCTCCATGCCGCGCCCGGCCTCCGCCTTGTTCGCCGCGAGCACGACCGGCGCGGGGCCCCGCCTGAGCCAGGCGGCGAAGTGCCGGTCCAGCGCCGTGATCCCGGCGCGCGCATCGACCAGGAAGAGCGCGGCATCGGCATCCGCGAGCGCCGCCTCGGTCTGGCGGCGCATGGCGGTTTCGAGCGTATCCGCCGGCGCATCCTCCAGCCCGGCCGTATCGATGACCGTGAACTCTGCGCCGCCGAGCGAAGCCGCGCCTTCGCGGCGGTCGCGCGTCACGCCCGGGCGGTCATCAACAATCGCCTCGCGCCGCCCGACAAGGCGGTTGAACAGCGTCGATTTGCCAACATTGGGCCGTCCGACAATGGCGATAACGGCGCCCGGCATGGCGGTCAGCGATAAGCGGTCAACACGCCGTCGTCGTCGAGCAGCAGCAGTGTCCGGGCCGCGACGACGGGCGCCAGGCGGTGGGGTCGTCCGGCATCGAGCGCTGCGCCCTTCTTTCCGGTCTCCGGGTCGAGGAAGACGATCTCGCCATGCGAGCCCGCCAGCACCAGCCGCCCGCCCGCCAGCACCGGGCCGGCCCATTCGATGCGGCCCTCGCGGTCCTCCTCGTCCTCGTAGCGCGCCAGCGGCATGACCCAGCGCACCTTGCCTGTCCCGGCCTCCGCCGCCACGACCTCGCCCCGTGCCGTTACGGCGAACAGGTGGGCGCCGGCGAGCCATGGCATGTGCAGGCCGCCAAACTCCTTGCTCCAGATCCGGCGGCCGGTCCGCATGTCGATGGCGCCGGCGCGGCCGGTATTGCTGAGCGCGAAGAGCCGTCCGTCATGGACCACCGGCGGGGCCTGGACATCGGCCAGCGCCGCCACGAAATCCGCGCGGCGGGCCACGGTGAGGTTGTCGGACCAGAGTTCCCGCCCGGTCTCCGTCTTCAGGGCGACGATCTCGCCCGAGGAATAGGCGGACACGGCCGCGCCCTGCGCGACTGCCGGGCCCGCGCCGCCGAGGAGCGCGGTCTGCTCCGCCACGGAATCATGGATCCAGAGAGTGGCGCCGTCGCCGGTGTCGAGGGCATGGGTCTTGTTGTCGAGCGTGGCGACGAAGAGCCGGCCGCCTTCGACCGCCGGCGCCCCCCGCGCCGGAGCCGACAGCAGCCGGCGCCATACCACGGCTCCGGAGGAGGCGTCGATCGCCAGGGCTTCGGCATAGCCTGTCGCTGCGAACAGGCGGCCTCCGGCAAAGGCCACGCCGCCTCCCGTCGATTCTTCCTCGCCCTCGGGCCGGGTCTCGACCGACCACAACCCGCTGCCGTCCTGCAGGCTGAAAGCGCTGACCGCGCCGACGGCGTCCATGGCATAGACCCGGCCATTGGCGACGACGGGTTGCGCCATCAGGCGGCGGCCCTCGCCGGAGCCTGCGCCGACGGACCGGGACCACGCCGGACCGGACACGGAGCCGAGCGCCGGGTGGCCAATGGCGTGGAAGGACGCGCCTCCGGCCTGTGGCCAGTCGATATTGGCGGCCTGTTCCGGCAACTCCATGGGGCGCGCCGCCGCCTCGGGGTCGCTCTTGAGCGCGCGGTCCAGCGCGAGTACGGCGACACGGTCGCCGGGAAGCGGCGGGTCTTCGGATGCGCCGAACCAGCCGTCCGACTCGCAGCCAGCGAGCAGGAACGCGCCCCCGACCGCCAGAAGCAGCGCCCGTTTCATGAGGAGTCTCCCAATGCGGCCAGCATTTCCGCCGCGCGCCGGCGCACGCCGACAGGGGCCTCCGGGTCGTCAGCCAGCGCCTTGAAGCCCGCGACCGCCGCCGCCGTTTCGCCGAGCGCGGCCCGCGCCGCCGCTATCGTTTCGGCCGCAGAATGGCGCAGCGCTCCCGAGAGCCCTTCCACCGCCGCGATGGCCGCTTCCGGCCGGCCGGCATCCAGTTCGATCATGCCGCGAAACAGCCGCGCCAAGTCGCGATAGACCGGAGCTGCGTCCGCATCGGCCGCCAGCGCCTCGTAGCGGGCGAGAGCGGAAGCGGTGTCGCCCTGCCGGGCGAGTTCCGCCGCTTCGCCGAACCGCGCCAGGAGGCCGGCCCCGCCGCCCTCGGCGGCGAGCGCGGCAAAGGCCGCTGCGGCGTCCGCCGGCTTGTCCTCTCCGGCCAGGGAAGCCGCCTGTTCCAGCCGCTGGCTTGCCTCCGCGGCCGCCTCCGCCTGCATATGCTTCCAGAGCTGGATGCCGCCGACCGCCAGCACGGCCAGCACGGCCGCGCCGACCACGAAGACACCGTATTTCCGCCAAAGTTCCTTGGCGCGCTCGGTGCGGACTTCCTCGTCCACCTCGCGAAAGATATCGGCCACTTTGCCTCTCCCGGACGGCCGCCGCGTTATAGCTTTCACCAGCCCCTGTGCGCAAATACCGTCGGCTATCACGGAATCGGCATATTTCGTCTGGACGACGCCCGGAGATTCGGGGCAGCATGGCCGTGCCGTCCAGCGAGGAGGACAAAGGAGGCCATGGGAGAGGTCGTCGCGCTCGAAAACCAATACCGTCCGGCGAAGCCGGTCTTTTTCGACAAGAGAGAGCTTCGCCACCTGATGAATGTTTACAGCCGGCGCGTGTCGGCGGGGGACTGGCGGGATTACGCGATAGACTTCCAGCGGGGCGAGGCGGTGTTTTCGATTTTCCGGCACAGCTCCGAAGCGCCCCTCTACAGGGTGGCCAAGACCGGGCGCAAAGGCCGGTCCGCGGCGGAATACTCCGTGAGCGAAGGTCCCCGGCTGCTGAAGCGCGGGCAGAACATCCGCGACGTGCTCTCCGTGATCGAACGACGGCTCGAGCTGGTCACCTGACGGCGCGGTTCCCGGCCTCGTCTCATCCGGCAAGGCCTCTCCCCTCGGTCTGGGGCGGGCATGACGAGAAGAGTGTCGGGGCACTGGACCGAATATCGGCTGGAGCCGTACGGTGTGGAGGTCCCCGATCGTCCCCGGATTGGTTCCGGGGCGACGATTGGGGTTCTATGGACGAGGCCGCTTCAACCAGAACGAATCGTGTGCTGGAGGCCCCGCCGAGCGGCTACTCGGCGGCGGCCTCGCCGTTCTGCACGAGATCGAAGAGGGGCGCGAAATATTCCGGTTCCTGGGCGCCGGAGATGGCGTAACGGCGGTCCACCACGAAGCAGGGCACGCCCTGAATACCCATCGCCCGCGCCCGCGTGTCTTCCTGCCGGACTTCCCGGCTTGCGGCGTCCGAGGCGAGAAAGGCTTCCGCCTCGCATCTGTCCCAGCCGGCGCGCGAGGCGATATCCGCCAATTGCTTCTTGTCGCCGATATCCTCGCCGTTCAGGAAATAGGCGTCGAAGAGCGCATCCACCACCGCCGTCTGCCGCTCGCCCGACTCCCGGATGAGCCTGTGCGCGGCGAGCGTGCTCGGCGTGCGCTCTATGACGTCGAAGCGGAAGTCGATGCCTTCCGACCGTCCGGTCTCGCGGATGCGGTCATAGGCGGGGCCGCCGCCCTCCGCACCGAATTTGAGCGCAAGATAGTCCTGGCGCGCCATGCCTTCGGGCGGCATGCCCGGATTGAGCTGGAACGCCCGCCAGCGAATGACCGGGTCCAGGCCGGGACGGGACTCCAGGGCGCGGGTGAGGCGCCGGCGCCCGATGAAGCACCAGGGGCAGATGACGTCGGAGAAAATCTCGATCAGCATGGGCCGGCAATATAGGAGCGGCCCCCGAGGGAGGGAAGCGTGTCGATTGACGGAATGCTGCGGCTCGACGGCACGATGGTGCTGGTCACGGGCGCATCGCGCGGCCTCGGGCGGGATTTCGCCGGGGTCGCGGCTGCGGCGGGCGCGCGCGTGGCGCTGGCGGCGCGGGACACGGAGGCGCTTGCCGGGGTCGCGGCCGGGATCGAGGGCGCGGCCGTCGTTTCCATGGACGTGACCGACCGCGAGCAGGTGTCCGCCGGCTTCGATGCTGCCGAAGAAGCGCTCGGGCCCGTCCATGCCGTCGTCAACAATTCCGGCGTCGCCGTGAGCCGGCGGCTGCTGGAAACGGAGGAAGAAGACTGGCGCCGGGTGATCGACACCAACCTCACCGGGGCTTGGTTCGTGGCGCAGGAGGCGGCGAAGCGGATGGTCGCGCGGGGGGAAGGCGGCAGCATCGTCAATATCGGCTCGCTGCTGGGCCTGCGCACCGGGCGCGGCGCCGTCGGCTACGCCGCCTCCAAGGCCGGGCTTCATCATCTGACGCGCGTCATGGCCGCGGAGCTTGCCCGCGACGGCGTGCGAGTGAACACGTTGGCGCCCGGCTATGTGCTGACTGATCTCAACGAGGAATTCTTCGCCTCGCCGCCGGGGCAGGCATTGATGCGCCGCGTGCCGATGGGCCGCCTGGGCCAACCGGAAGACCTGGGCGCGCCGCTGCTCTTCCTGCTGTCGGACGCCTCGGCCTATATCACCGGCCAGCTGCTCGCCGTGGACGGCGGGCATTCCGTGTCGAATGCGTGAAGGGCAGGGCGGAGCATACAGTCTGGCGGATGGGGAGGGATTCGAACCCTCGGTGGACTTGCGCCCACGCCGGTTTTCAAGACCGGTGCATTCGACCGCTCTGCCACCCATCCGGCAGGCCGGGCGGGGTGAACGCCCGCCCCGTGCAGCAGCCGCGCCATCCTGCTAGGCTAGAACCTCGCGAACAAGCCGGATCACGAAAGGCGCGTCTTCCATGAAGGTCGGCATTCTCTTCACCTCGCATCCGGACCCGAAGTCCGAGCCCTATCCGCACCAGGCCATCCATGAGCGCACCACCCGCGAAATCCTGGAGGCCGAAGAACTCGGCTTCGACAGCGTGTGGATCGCCGAACACCACTTCTCGAACAAATACGGCATCCTGCCGGACCCGTTCAGCTATCTCTCCTATCTCGCTGCGAAGACGACGAGAATCCAGTTGGGTGCCGCCGTCATGGTCGTGCCGCTGCACCATCCCATGCGCATCGTCGAGAATGCGGCTTTCGTCGATATCCTGAGCAACGGGCGCTTCCAGCTCGGCCTCGGATCGGGCTACCGGCCCTACGAGTTCGAAGGCCTCGGCATCAGCTACGAGGAACGCCGCGACATCCAGGCGGAAGCGATTCCGCTGATCCTCGACGGCTTCCACAAGAAGCGCGTGAATGCCGACGGCAAGTATTTCAGGATCGAGATGGACGACATCTACGAGGTCTTCCCGCAGCCGGTGCAGCAACCCCACCCGCCGTTCTACATGGGGGCCGGCACGGAAGGTTCGATCCGCATGGCGGCGCGGAACGGCTTCGGCCTGATGCAGTCCTCGCTGCCCTCGGCCGCCACCATCGGCGAGCATATCGCGGTCTATCGCGAGCATATGGCGGAGGCGCCGGCCCCGCTCAACGCCAACCCGGCCTTCGGCGAGGTGGACGTGGTGCGCATGACCTATGTGGCGCCGACCGACGCGAGGGCCCGCGAGGAGAGCGAGGCCGGCATCACCCACCACATGAAGACCTTCCTCGGCGGCGCGGTCGGGCGCTATCTGGGCGATGTGACGGAGAAGGCAGACGAGAGCCAGTTCGCCTATGAACACCTGGTGAAGGACACCATCCTGCACGGTTCGCCGGACACCGTGCTGCGCAAGATCGAGGCCTTCCGCGATGTCGGCACGACCTCGCTGATGATCCACTATCCACCCTATTACGGCGTGGAGCAGACGCTCGACATGTTGCGGCTCTTCGCTGCCGAGGTGCTGCCGGAGTTGAAGCGGATGGAAACGAAGGCCGAGCCGCTCCGCGCCGCCGGGTAGCGCCAGGTGGCCTGGGGGGAGATTACCGAGGAGCGCCTGGCGGAGGCCGCCGCGCTGATCGGCAAGCCGTTGCGCCGCTCGCGGCTGCAATGGATCGAGACGGCGACCCGCGACGCGATCCGTCATTTCGCCTGGGGCGTGGGCGACGACAACCCGCTCTGGCTCGACGAGGACTATGCCAGGGCGTCGCCCGCCGGCGGCATCGTCGCGCCGCCCTGCATCCTCTATGCCGTGGACATGACAATCGTTGCGCCGAAACTCTCCGGCGTGCAGTGGATTTATGCGGGCACGGACTTCACCTGGTTCGACCATATCCGCCTCGACACGCGCTTCGAGGTCGAGGCCCGCCTTGTGCGCCAGGAGATGAAGTCGGGCCGGCGGTTCGCACGGTGGGCGCTCCAGACAGGGGAGGTGGATTATCGCGACAGCAGCAACGGTCGGATTGTCGCGAAGGCTGTCGGCCAGGTGGCGCGCACGCCGCGCGGCGCGCAACTGAAGGCGGAGCGAGGCGGCGAAGTGGTGAGCGTAGCTGCGCATCGCTACACGCTGGAGGAGCTGGAAGAGATCGAGCGCGAGGTTCTGGCCGAGAGCCGCCGGGGCGCGGAGCCGCTCTACTGGGAGGATGTCTCCGTCGGTGATGCGGTCCCTTCCGTAGTCAAGGGGCCGCTTACGATCACCGATATCGTCGCCTGGTACTCCGCGACGCAGGGCGCCATGCCCTATGGCGGGGCGCATGGCGACGCGGTGCGCTACCGGCGACGGCATGACGACTACCATATCAATCCTGAAACCGGCGCGAAGGACGCGGCCGGCCGCGGCCATCTGGAGGCCGGCACCGGCCGCGATGTCGGCATGGGCGGCGCCTATGACGTCGGGCCGCAGCGTATCGCCTGGGCCCAGCATATGCTGACGAACTGGGTCGGCGACCACGGCTTCCTCCACCGGCTCAATATCTCTGTGCGCCGGCCCAATCTTGTTGGCGACACGATCCGGTGGCGGGGCAGGGTGACGGGCAAGCGGGAGGCGGGCGGCGCCATGCTCGTCGATCTCGACGCCGAGGCGCGCAATCAGTCGGATGTCGTCTCGGCTTTCGGCACGGCGACCGTCGCGCTGCCCTCGCGGCGGAAGGGGCCAGTGCCCCTGCCGCTCTCGTGAAGGAGGCCCGCCGACTGCCGGTGGGGCATGTCCCGGCCTCCTTCGAGGGCGAGGACCGCGCAACCGCCTATGCCGGAATGTGGCTCGCCATGGCCGGCGCGGAAGTTGCGCCGGGCGGCCCGTCGATACGCCTTTGGGATTTCCAGACGGGCATGGAAGGCAGCGGCGCGGATGCCTGCGCCGTCGCCGGGCCGGCCGCCGCTATCGGCCACGCGAATGGACCCGGCACGCCGTTGCCGGTGGATATGCCGGAGAAATGGTGCGGGCTGGTGGGCGCGATCCTGGCGCTGGCGGAAGCCTGGCGCGGAGCAGGTGGCGGTGCGCCCGAATACGATGTTTCGGCGGCGGATATCATGCGCGCCTTCGCGCTCCAGAACTCCGGCACGCCGGAGGAGCGGCGGCGCCTCTGGAAACGCAACGGGCGTATCTGCGTCGAGCATGGCCTCATCTTTCCGATGGGCTTCTTCGCCTGCCGGGACGGCCATGTCGCGCTGCTTGGACGCTCCCGGCGCGACTGGCGGCGGATCGCGAAGGCGGTAGGCGACCCCGAATGGGCGCATCGGCCCGGCTTCGACAATCCGTTCATTCTTGCGAGGCAAAGCGCGGAAGCGGATGCGCTGCTCGAAGAAACGCTTGCGGACAAGGCGCGCGATGACCTGCTCGCGCGCGGGCTCGAGGAAGGCGCAGTCATCGCCCCCGTTTACAGCTACGAGGAGGCGTTGGAGCGCGGCGTGTTCCGGCCCGGCTTCGAGGAACCGGCCATGCCGTTCCTGGCGGAGCCTCTTGGCCGCGCGGAGCCTCTCGGCCGCCGGGAGCGGGGCGGTTCTGCAGGTCCGTTGGAGGGGCTTCTTTGCATCGAACTTTGCTGGGTCTGGTCGGGCCCGATGGTTGGCCAGCTTCTCGCCGATCTTGGCGCTGAGGTCGTCAAGGTCGAATCGCCCGACCGCTTCGATCTCTACCGCACGCGCGGACTGGAGCATTTGCGGGGCAAGATGGATGAGCGTGTCCGGCTCGAAAGCTCGCTTTACTTCCACAGCCTGAACCGCAACAAGACCGGGCTTTCGTTCAACCTGAAGTCGGAGGAGGGCAGGGCGCAGCTGCTTGAACTGGTCGCACAAGCTGACCTGCTGATCGAGAATTTCACCGTGGGGACAATGGAGCGGATGGGGCTCGGGCGCGATGTGCTGAAACAGGCCAATCCGGGTCTGGTCAGCCTGTCGATGAGCGGGCCGGGCAGGGGCTCGTCGGTGGAGCGGCTGCGCTCCTACGGTCTGGTACTGAGCGCGCTCGGCGGCGCGGAAATCCTGATCCGGGACGATGCAGGCGTCTTCATCGGCTCGCCGACCTTCTCGATCAGCGACCCGAATGCCGCCTGTTTCGGGGCATTGGCGGCGCTGGCGGCCCTGGTCGCGAGGGATCGGGACGGCCAGGGGCGGGCGCTCGACCTCTCGCAGATCGAGGCCGCCGCCGCGCTCGCCGCAACACCGACTGTCGGTCCTCCGCGCTCGATGTCGGTCCCGGTGGTGGAACTGGACGACAGCGACGCCTCGCCGGTTTTCCTGGACTGTCCCGGCTGGATCGAGGCCCACCATCCCGTCACCGGCAGGGAATGGCTGGTGGCCGCGCCATGGCGCGCCGACGGCCGGCGTCCGCTCTTTCGCAAGCCCGCCCCCACGCTCGACAGGAGAGCCAAGAGATGATCAGCATCATGGGCGCGACGCCGCACGCGACCACGCTCCGCGACCTGGTGACCATGCGGGCAGCTCTGGGCGACAAGCCGCTGCTGATTTGCCGGGATGAGACCCTGACCTACGCCGATGCCGACCGGCTCTCGAACCGCGCCGCCAACGCACTGCTCCAGCGCGGCATAGGCAAGGGCGATGTCGTTGCGACCTTCATGTACAACTCCCTCGCCCAGGAGATCGCCTGGTTCGCCTGCGCCAAGATCGGCGCGGTCTATGCGGCCCTCAATGTCTCGCTCGCCCGGGACGATCTCGCCTACAGCCTGAACGATACCGGCGCGAAACTGCTGGTCGCGGACGACGAGTTGATGGATGTCTGCGAGGCGGCGGCGGACCGGTTTTCAACTCCCCCGAAGATTCTGGTCCACGGCGCGCCGCGCGCGGGATATGGCGCCTGGGAGGAGCTGCTGACCGGCTCGGAAGCGTTGCCCGAGGCTGAAGTGCGGCCGACCGATCCCGCAGCCATCGTCTATACCGGCGGCAGCACATCCATGCCCAAAGGCGTGCTCGTCTCCCACTTCTATTACATCGGCGCCGCCATCCGCTATGCGGAGATCGCCGAGGCCGGCCCGGATGATGTGCATTTCGCCAACTCGCATTTCTTCCATATCGGCGGTCAGCAATTCGGCGTCACCGGCCCGCTCTACACCGGCATGACCGGCGTGATGCACAAATGGTTCAGCGCCTCGCGCTATTGGGAAACGGTGCATCGCCACGGGGCAACGATCATCGACCCGCTCGGCACGATGATGTCCGTGCTGCTGCGCCGGCCGGAGGGCGAGCTCGACCGTTCTCACCGGGTGAAGGTCGGCGTGGGGATCGCTTCGGGCCAAGTGCGGCGCGAGCTCCGCGATGAGTTCGAGGCCCGCTTCGGCATTCCTATGCTGGAGGTCTATGCAATGACGGAGATGGGCGTGCTGCTCTGCTCCGAGCGCCTGCACGACCGCAAGGCCGGCACCTGCGGCAAGCCGCATGGGTGGGCCGAGATCATGGTCGCCGACGCCGACGACAACCCGCTTCCGGCGGGCGAAACGGGCCAGTTGCTGCTGCGGCCCCAAGTGCCCAATACCTATATGATCGAATATATCAACAAGCCGGAAGCGACCCTCGCCGCCTGGCGCAACCTCTGGTACCACTCGGGCGACCTCGGCTGGCTGGACGAGGAAGGCTATGTCCATTTCGTTGGGCGTGAGGCGCACTGGATCCGCCGGCGGGGCGAGAATGTCTCGGCTTTCGAGGTGGAAAAGGCGATAACCGCCCATGAGGCGGTCGTGGACTGCGCCTGCGTAGGCGTGCCTGCCGAGCTCGGCGAGGAGGACATCAAGGCCTATGTGCAGGTCTCGGCGGCGGTAGAGCCCCGGACGCTCATCGAGTGGTGCCGCGAGCGCATCGCCTATTTCAAGGCACCCCGCTACATCGAATTTGTAGACGAATTCCCCCGCACCATGACCAAGAACGAAATCGCCCGCCACGAGCTGCGCGAGCAGGGCATCGGCGCCTGCTGGGACGCGGAAACCGAGCGCATCGTATAGTTCCCGATAGCATCGCAAACCTACCCGGGCAGAACGGCGAACCCGTGCTGGCGCAGCCGTCGCAGGGCGGTATGATTGCCGGAATGCGGACGGGCGGGAGTTGCCGACAATATGAGGCTGCGGATTAAACTGGGACTGGCGCTACTGGCGGGGGCCGTGCTGTCTCTCGCGCTGGTCGTTTATGCCGCGCTGGATACGTTCGACCGCGAACTTCGCACTGTAAAGGCGTCGCATTTCGGTTTTACGGTCGACGAGATTGCCCATGCGATCACTGTCCGGACAGACTTGGGCCTTCGGCTCGAAACGATCCCGGAAACCGCCGCATTGCTTGACCGTATCCAGGCGGCCGACCCCGATATCGACCGCCTGCTGGTTTTCGACGCAGACGGTCGGGTGGTGTTCTCGACCGACCAGACAGACCTCGGCACAATCGTCGAAGCCGGCGACCGGGTCCGGCGCTGGATCGAGGCGGATGAGCAGGCGGTGACCGTCGGCAGCCCGCTTATCAACAATTTCGGCAAGATTGTAGGCGGCGTCCTGTTGGAGAGCGCAGTCCGGCACAGCGCCCCGCTGCGCGAGCGCGCGGCTGTCACGGTGTTCGGTATCGCAGCAGGGGTATTCGTGGTGTGCCTGTTGCTGGTTTTCCTGTTTTGCCGCTGGGCGCTGCATCCCCTTTCGGTCGTGTTGAAGAGAAGCGACGCCTCGTTGCTGGCGATGGCGGAAGGCCGGACGGCCGATCTCGAAGGCGCGCCATCGTCACTGGTCGGCTTCCAGGAGACCGCGGCAGGCATGTTGGCCGCGATGAACGCCGATGCGCGCGAGATTGATCGTCTGGACCGGATCGGGTAGCGGGTATGGGCCGGCTCTCGCGGACGATCTGCCTGAAAGCCTGCGTAGCTGCTGTCTTCATTGCATTGTTGCAGGCGGCGTTGACGACCGTTGCCTTTCACCAATGGGCCGAAGAACCGCTGACAGGCGAACTCGACCGCAAGGCGTTGGCGGTCGGCCAGGCCATGAAGGCGGAGATGGAGCGCGCTGCCCAGGTCGGTATTCCGCTCGATAAACTGCGCGGGGTCGAGCCGTTTTTCCAGCGATCGCTCGACGAGAATCCCGATATCCGCTTCATCGCCATGACCTCGCCCGACAAAAAGCCGTTGTATCTCAGCGGCATTACACACGAGCGGCTGCGAGAGGTTCTGGAGTCGGCCGACACCGCATTCGAAGAACGGCGCCTGGCGGGAGGCATGACAGAGGCGCGAACCCGGCATGCGTTCGGCGATATCTCCGTCGATATCCGTCCGATCGGCCCCGCGGACTACCCGCTGGCTCTTCTGCATGTCGCAGTTGAAAGGGGTTTCATCACGCACATCCTGCGCCGCAATTGGCCAGGCTTCGCCATTGCGGGCGCTGTCGGCATCGTTGTCGGGCTGCTTTGCGTGCTCTTCCTCGCATTACGCGTCGGGCGGCGCCTGCAGCGGCTGGAAGGCGGCATCGAACAGGCTGCAGGCGGGCGCCCGGCGTTGCTCGCGGATCTGGGACAGCAGGATGAAATCGGCCATGCCGCCCGCGCGTTCAATGCAGTATTGCACGGGCTCCGGACGCGATACGACGAGACCCTGGACCAGGCCGAAGACGCTCGCGACGCCGCAGTCGGACGGACAGTGCGCGACTCGCTGGAGAACATCCGCAGGAGGCTCGTCCAACGGTTGGAGCCGGTCTTTCGCGACATTCCCCCGACGCCGCCGACCGCAGTCGGCCGCTTCGGCAGAAATGTTTCGATACGTCTTCGACTGACGGCGGTTATCAGCCTCGCCGGGCTACTGCTGGCCGCGGGCCTCGGCTATGGCAGCATCGTCCGCGAGCGCCTGCTTGCCGAAAGCTATAGCGAAGACCGCCAGACAGCGCTGAAGACAGTCTGGAAGACCCTGTCGCAGCGGGAGACGGATACGGTCGCTAGGCTGCTGGCCCCGTTGCGGGCCAATGAAGGCATCCGGTCCGCGCTTCTTGACGGCGATACTCTGCTTGCCGCGCGGCTGATCGAAGACCTTGCTGTCGGAAGCGGCCTCGAACGGCTGGTGACCTTCGACCCCTCGGAAGGAGCAGCAGGACGCCTGTTTGTCGGGCGCAACCCTTTGTCGCCGCGCGTGGCGAAGCGGATTGTCGATACCGGGACGCCGGCAAGCGGCGGCGATATCGACGCGGGCGGGCAGCCCGTCTGGACGGTTGCCGAAGTCCTCGGAGATCAGGAACTGGGCAATGTGCTGATTGTCGCCGCAAGCGTGCCCCTGGCCTCGGCTGTCCAGGAAGCGGGGACGGTCCTCGGCGGCGAGGCGTTTCTGGTTGGGAGCGAAGGGGGGCTGATCTTTGGCACCGATCCGCCGCTCTGGCAGGGTTTCGATGCTGAAGACAGTGACTACGCCACGACGACGACCAATATCCCGGCGCTGAACGGCGGGCGGCTCGCCGCGCTGCATGTGATTGCCGATGTCAGCGAACTCACGGCGCGGCAGCAGGCGCTGCGCATCGCCTTTTTCGGCGCGACGGCTATTTTCGCGTGCATCGCGCTTTGGGTCTTGTACGCCAATTTGGGCGGCTCCCTGCAGCCGCTTAACCGGGTGATCGGCGTGCTGGAAGCGCTGTCCGACGGCCGGCGCGGCGTCTGGCTCGAACAGGAGGCCGGCACGGACGAAATCGCCCGCATCGCCAAGGCCGTCGAGGCCTATCGCAGTTCGCTGGGCGAAGTCGAGCGCCTGTCGGCAGAGCGCCGACGGGCGCAAAGGCGGCGTGAACGCTTCCTGCGCCAGCAGATGACCGGGCTGACCTCGGCAGTGGGCGAGGAAGCCCGCCAGGCGGTGACCGACCAGCTGGCCCAGCTCGAGCGGGAAGGAGCGAGTGACGAATTCGAAGCCCTCACGCTTGTATTCGAGCAGATGGCGCAGCGCATCCGCGAACAGCACGGACGCCTGACCGAACTGGTCGAGGAGCTCCGGGAAGCGCTCAAGCACAAGGAACGGTTGGTCGCCATCGAGCGGGAGCTGTCGATCGCCCACGATTTGCAACTCTCCGTGTTGCCGCGCGAAACGCCGCCGCAACGCACTGTCGAGATCGCGGCGCAGATGCTGCCGGCCAAGGAAGTCGGCGGCGACTTTTACGACTACTTCGCTATCGACGAGCAACATATCGGGCTGGTCATTGCGGATGTCTCGGGCAAGGGCATTCCGGCCGCATTTTTCATGCTGATCGCGCGCACCCTGCTCAAGGCCACGGCGCTGATCGGCGAGTCGCCGGGCAGGGTGCTGACCGCCCTGAATGATATGCTGGAGGCCGATAACGAGCAGATGATGTTCGTGACCGCCTTCTACGCCGTCGTGAACACCGAAACCGGCCATGTGACATTCGCCAATGCCGGGCACAACCCGACCTACCGGATCGACACGGGAGGGCGGCTATCGACCTTGCCAATGGAGTCCGGCCTGGCGCTTGCGATCATGCCGGGCTTCGATTTCGAGGAAGGCGAGACCGAGCTGGCGCCCGGCGAAACGCTGTTCCTCTATACCGACGGCGTCAACGAAGCCTTCAACGACGCGGGCGAACAGTTCGGGGAACCACGCCTGGAAGCCGAACTGGCGGCCCATGCGGGCGCTTCGCCCTCCGTCATTTGCGACGCGATGCGCGCGTCGGTCGAGGAATTTTCCGCCGGGGTCGAGCAGAGCGACGACATCACCACGGTGGCCGTGCGTTATCTGGGAGGCGGTTCGGCCACGCCCTGACCCCACTGCCGGTCTAGACTGGTGGCAAGAATGTGCTCGACCAGCGCTTCCGAAGAAATGCCCGCCTGCGCCGCGGATTGCGCAAAAGCCATCGCGCCGCCTATCGAGCAGGCGAGGTTGAATTCGAGAAAGGCGTGCCCCGCAGGACCGAACCGGAAGTCGCAGCGAAGATAATCGTACGGTCCAACGGCCCGCGCGAACCGGAGCGCATCCGCCACGATGGGCGCCAGCCAGGGCTCGTCGCCGGGAAATTCGCGTGTGAGGCCGGGATCGAGCTTGCGTTTCTGCCGGTGGGTGAACAGGCCGTACGGGCTGTCGCTCGTCTGGGTGGCGGGCGGCAGGGCCGTCGGCCCCTCGTCGCCGATCAGAATCGGCACGGTCACATCGAATTCGCCGAAGACCTGCTCGACCAGACACTCGTCGATGCCCGCCCCCAGAGCCTCCACACGCGGCGCCAGCGCGTCGAACTCCTCCCGCGCGCTTCCGGCGTCGATACCCGTCGATGCGGCGCCGAATCGCGGCTTCGCGATATAGGGGCCGCCGAAGCCGGGCTTCCGTACGGGAACGCCTCGACCGAACACCGCCCCGGCCGGCGTCGGCAATCCGAGCGCCCGCGCCGCCAGCTTGCTCAGCCATTTGTCCTCGGCCAGCGCGCGAATGTTGGCCGGGGCGCCGAGACAGGCGATACCGGCTTTCGCCGTCAGCGCCGAAAGGTAGATTTCCGAGTTTCGAAACGCCGCGATGTTGTAGAGCGAGAATACGTAGTTCCGGCCTTCGAAGGCTTCGGGCACGATGTCGATATCGGAACTGCTGTGGACATTCAGGCCCAGGCCGTTCCGCAGCACATCCCAGATTTCGTACTGGTAGGCCGGTTGCACGCCGTAATCGGAATGAATGTCCGGGGGCTTCGGCGTGTCGGAAGAGGGCGCATGGGGCGCCAGATACAGGATTTCGAGAGCAGCGCGGCGTCTGTCGTCCAGACGCTTCAGAGCGATCAAGAATCGGCTCCGGTCTTGATGAATTGCGCGAAGCGCAGGATTTCCATCGGCGGATACACTTTCAGCTTGTGCGCCGTCTCCATGTTGATCACGAAGGAGAACCGGGACAGCGTTTCGATCGGGATGTCGCCAGCATCCCTGCCGCCGGTCAGAATCTGCTCTGCCTTGAAGGCGGCGAACTGCCCGACGGCGTAAAGCGGGCTGACAAGACCTGTCATGCAATGCTGCCGGATCAGGGTTTCCACACCGCAGAAGGTTGGCAGGCCGAGTTCGGTGGCGGTGCGGGTCACCAGTTCGGCATGAGCGCCGAAGAAATTGGACGGCGGGATATACAGGAAATCGACCCCTGCCTGTTTCAGGCGCCTGAGCGTCGGCTCGATCTGGGCCGGGTCGCGCTCCACCTTGGGTTCCGTAGGGCTGTCGGAGACGAATTCGATGCCGGCCTCTTCCACCAGGGCCCGCATCGAGGCTTCGGTACGGCGCTGCGCGCCCGAACTCTTGTCGTAGAGCATGCCGAGCTTCTCGAAAGGCATGTAGGTGCGCATGGCGTTGAGGCGCACAAGGTTCGAGACGACATGCCTGGCGCCGGTCAGGTTGCGCTTAGAGAGCATCGGCGCTGCCGCGTCCGGAGGCTGGGGCACCAGCTTCGACCGGGCAGGAAAGGAGACCATGGAAAACACGACGGGAATATCGAGGACATGCTTGTCGGGGTCCGCTTCTTGCAGCCGGCCGACAACCGCGCGCGTCACCGAGGTCGTCTGGGTATAGACGAGATCGGGCCTGAGCGTCTTGATCTCCTCGACATAACCCGGAAGGCGGGATCGGTCGTTCTCCATGTCGCGAAGAATGAAATTGGCATCGACGCCGTTCACTGTCAGATAGTCGCGAAAGCCGTCATCCGCGCCCGACCCGGCGCGATGTACGATCATATAGACGGTAAAAGGCTCTGCTTGGGAAGCCGGCGCCACGACGGTCAAGATAGCGAACGCCAGCAAGATCACTCGTAACATGGGAGGCGGGTCCGCTGCGTTGCCGGTAAAGAATTTGCAGGCTATCATACCCGTGCTCCTTGGAATTTCGACATGCATCCGGCCAATTTGAAATGTTAAAGCTGCTACAAATCGGCCCGGATCGGCGTCGGGAGTTGGATATCCTGTTTCTCGCCAAATATGCGGAAGACTGGAGCGAGCCGCCACCGAAGGTCCATCCGCGCTACGGGCGCGAACTCTACACCAAATTCGAAGTGCTTTCGGTGCTGCGCGGCCTGGCGCGGAGGGTGGAGCCCTGCGCCGGTCTGGAGGCATTCGAGAAGCGCATGCGCAGCGGCCCTGCACCGGACTACATCTTCCAGATCTACAATCGCGAGCCTGTCCGCAATCCCGAAATCCTGGTGTCGTCGCTCTGCGCGCGCACCGGCGTGCCTTATCTCGGCAGTCCGCCCAATGTCCGCGCCATGGCGGAGGACAAGTGGATCACCAAGCTGATGGCGCGGGCCGCAGGCCTGCCTGTGCCGGAAGGGGCTGTGGCGGTCGCCGAATCCGATCTGGACGAACCGCCGGCCTTCGAGGGACCCTATTTCGTCAAGCCCCGCTTCGGAGCTAATTCGGAAGGTGTCGACGAGGGATCGATCTGCGACAACTGGACGGAAGCGCGGACGCGGGCGTCGGCTCTGCTGGCCGTTGGCGAGGAGGTGCTGATCGAGGCCCTGGCGCCCGGCCTCGATGTGACCGTTCCGGTTCTGGGCGGGCCTATCGCGCTGCATCCGGTCGCCAATCACTCCGAGTTGCGCGAAGGCGTGCAGACCGAGCGTCAGAAGCGTTTCCTGGACCCCGGAAAGCGGGGGGAGCCTTTCGAAGATGCGCTGCTTTGCGAAGAGCTCAGGCAGGCGGCGCTGGCGTTTTCGAGACTGGTTCAACCCTGCGATTATATGCGGGTCGATTTCCGGGTTGCGCCGGACAGGTCCTTCCGTTTGCTGGAATTCAATGTCACCTGCAATCTGGCGACTGTCATGTCGATGAATATCGGTGCCGACGCTGCGGGCGTATCCCATGCAGCCATGATCGAGCATTTCCTTTGCTACAGCCTGCAGCGCCAGGGAGCGCTGGCGGCGTGAGGTTGCTGGTTGTCCTGAATCTGGGTTTTCTCTGCGCCTTTGCGGTGACGATGGCGTTGATGATCCTGCTCAATCAGCACAAATTCGCCGATATTCTGCGCGGGCTCGACGATTCGAGGGTCTCGGTCGTCACACTCGATACCTCGCGCCGGCTGCGGCAGGCGGTGGATCTGGGATTGCCGCTCAAGGATATCGCGGAAAGCAGGGCGATGGTGGATACGCTGGTCAGCGACTATCCGGAACTCCAGTCCGTCAGCATTTTCGATTCACGCGGCAAGCTGCTGGTGCATGGCGGCAACGAACTGAATGGGGGAGAATCGCAGGCGCCCCGGAACTGGACAGAGGGCAATCGGACGGCGGAAGGTCAGGTCTGGCGCATCGAAGACCCGGAATCGTTCGTTGTCGGCGCGCCGGTCGTCAACAATTTCGGCAAGCTGGAAGGCGGCGTTGCGGTGCGCTACAGCAAGGCGCGCTTCGCCAACATCGTCGCCGGCCTGACGACGGAGCTGCTGGAGTCCGCGGTCCTGATCTTCGTCGCCAGCGGCCTGCTGGCGGCGCTGGGCACGGCGGCCGCGCTCTGGAGACTGACCAGGGTCGTCGGCTATCTGCGGCATAGCGTGGAGAGCCTTCTGAAGGCGGCCCCGGCCGAGACGCCGGCCGCCGAAACCGAGCTCGCCGAATTCGTGGGTTACAGCGCCTCGGTGCGGGAAACGGCGGCGACTCTGGATGCCGCTGAAAGGAATATACGGTGAGCCCCGGCCGGCGCAGTCGCCGAAGGACCCCCACCCTTGCGGGAGTTGGTATCAGCATCGGTTTCGTCGCCGTGGCGGCCCTTGTCGCAGCGAATGCGCTGCTGGCCTGGATTGCGCTCGGAGCCGTGGAGGCGAGGCTGCAGCCCGTCATCAAGGACAAGGCGCATGTGCTGGCCCGGTCGATCGCCAACGATCTCTATACCGCCGTTCGCCTCGATATACCGGTCGAAAGCCTGAGGGGAGTGGATGTCTATCTGGACGACCTGCTGAACGACCACCCGGAGGTCGCCTATCTCGCCGTGACCGACCCCGAGGGCAAGGTGCTGTTTTCGGCGCATGCGGGCAAGGGCGCAGAGCCTTTGTCCTATCCGTTTGCGGCGAATGCCGGCGAGGCGCAGGCAGGGGCTTTTGTTTCAATCGGCTCCGACTACAACATTCAGCATCCGTTGATCCGGGATGGTGACAGGATCGCTTATGCGCTGGTCGGGATAGACCGCCAATATGCATTCAATACGATGGCCGGGATTTTCACCGATATCGGCATTTCCCTGTGCGTCGCCATCCTGATCGTCCTCGAACTCACCCTGCTGGTGCTGTCGCTCACGGTCGCTCGCTCCATCAGCCTGATGAGACGATTGATGCACGCGGTCAGTGAAGGCGACTTCTCGGCTGCGATCGCCTCGCGCGGGCGGGGCGACCTGGCCCGGGTGATCGACGCAATGAACGCCGTCAATGCCGAGATCAACCGGCGCTTCCGCGCCCTGGTGGCCGCTGGCGGCCCCAGGGCCGCCGACAGAGTGCGGGAAGGACGGGTCTTCGCCGAGGCGGGCTCTTACCGGCCCGTGCAGGTGTTGCGCGCCGGGGACGTTCAATATCCGCTGTTCTTTTTCATTTTCGGCGTCGAACTGTCGCGCCCCTTCTTCCCGCTCTTCGTGCGCGACCTCTACGACCCTTCGATCGGCATAGACGCCTCGATCGCCATCGCCATGCCGATGTCGGTCTGGGTGGTCGCCATGCTGTTCACGACGCCGATTGCGCCAATGCTGATCCGGCGTCTCGGCACGCGAAACACGCTTTTGCTGGGCATGGCACCGGCGAGTGTGGGACTGATAGCAACGGCGTTCGCCACCAGCTTCATCGAGCTTATCGCCTGGCGTTGCGTCACCGCAGCCGGCTTCGGTCTTGTCACTGCTGCAATTCTCGTCCGGCTCGCCATCACGGCGCCGGAACGCCGGCGCGCGCTCAATATCGGCGTGTTCGTCACCGCAACCGGGGGCGGCAGTATCTGCGCGACGGCGATCGGCGGCATCCTTGCCGAGCGACTGGGTTACGAAAACACCTTCATCGTCGGGGCGGCTATCGTCTTCGTCGCCATGACGATCGCGTTCGGCTTCCTGTCTCCGGACGAAGGTGTAGGAACCAATGTCCGCAGGACCGCACATCGCAGACGGTTCGGGATTTACGGCAACGTGAAATTCATGACCTTCATGGGGCTCTCGGCGCTGCCGTCGCGCACCGTGCTTACAGGCTTCCTGTTTTTCCTCGTGCCGCTCTATCTGGACTCGCTCGACTTCGGCGGCGCGGCCATCGGGCGCACCATGATGGTCTATTTCATGCTGCTGCTCGTTATGAACCAGGCGGCGGCCTTCATGGCCGACAGGTTCCAGGTCCATGGCTTGCTGATTCTGACCGGCGGGATATCGGCGGCGGCCGGCTGCGTGCTGTTCGTCTCCACAAGCGACGCCATATTGCTGGCTTGCGGCGTCGCGCTGATAGGTCTCGGGCAGTCTTTCGTGATGACGCCGCAGGTCGCCGTACTGCCGTCCTATTTCAGGGCCGAAACGGAAGCGTTCGGCACCGGCAATGTGACGGCGGCGTTCCGGGTGGTGGAACGCGCCGGCAGCATCGCCGGCCCCCTGCTTGCCGGCAGCATCGTCGCTTTTGCCGGGCTGGAACAGGCGGGCAGGCTGCTCGGCTACGGCATTTTGGCGACGACCCTGCTGCTGGGTGCGTTGATGGCAGTCGGGGTGTTTACCCGCCGGCGCTGACCATAGCTTCGATCAGCACGGGGCCGGAGCCTGCAAGCGCATCCTGGTAAGCCTTGCGGAAGGCGGCCGGCGTCTCGACCCGGACCGCAGGCATGCCGAATCCTTCTGCAAGCCGCGCGGCGTCGATAGGCGGGTCACGGAAATCCATGCCTATCGGCGCGTCGTTGTCGTGAAACGCTTTCATCCGGTCCTTCAGGATGCGGTAGCCGCCATTGTTGGCGATGACGAAAACGACTGGCAGTCGCGCATTGACGGCGGTCCAGAGCGCCTGGATCGAATACATCGCGCTGCCGTCGCCGATAAGCGCCACGGTGCGCCGCGCGGGCTGCGCGATCTGCACGCCGACCGCTGCCGCAATGCCCCAGCCGATACCGCCCGAAACATTGCCGAAATAGCCGTTTGCATCCCGGAACGGCAGGAAGTCCAGAAGGCGCGCGCCGGTCGTGATGCCTTCATCGACAACGATGCCGTCTTCCGGCAGTTCCCCGGCGAGGCACATGCAGAGCCAGGCCGGCGCAATGGGCCCCGCATTTTCCGGCGTCCCGGCCAGGGCGTCCTTCGCCTTCCGCCGGTTTGCGCTCCAATTGCTCCCGGCGAGTGCTGCGATGCGGTCCCGCCGACTCGCGCCGAGCCTTTCCTCCAGCGCCGGGTTCAGCGCTGTGAGCGTTTCCCTGACGTCTCCCAGCGCGGCGATCTCGGCAGGATAATTCTTGGCGAGCTCCCAGTCCCTCAGGCCGATCTGGACGACGGCCGTGTGTTCGGGCAGCGGATCGGTTTCGCTCCAGACCGACATGCGCAGGAAATCGGCCCCGAGGCTGACGATCAGGTCGTAGGGCGCGAGCGTTTGGCGGACCTGGATTTGGCTGCGCGTGAGCGCGCCCATGAAGCAGGGGTGCTCCGAGGGGAAATGCGCGCCCTGGGGCACGCTTTGCTGATAGACGGGCGCGCCGAGCAATTCGGCGAATCGGCCGGCGGCGTCCAGCGCATCGCCGGTGGCTGTCTCATGGCCGGCGAGGATGACCGGATTTGCAGCGGCCGCGATGCGGTCCGCCAATGCCGCCAGCGCTTCGTCGGAGGGCCGGACGCGGGAATCCACCCGCGTCGCCCGTCCGAGGTCGATGGCCTCATGCCGGTTCAGGATGTCTCCGGGCAGGGAGATGAACACGGGCCCGGTCGGCGGAGCCGTCGCAACCTTGGCGGCGCGCCGCAATATGCGCGGCAGGTCCTCGATTCGGGATACCTCCACCGCCCATTTGACCACCGGTTCCGCGATCGGGGTGAGCGGGGCGTAAAGGAGCGGTTCCGTCAGCCCGTGGCCCTGTTCCTGCTGGCCGGCGGTCACGATGATCGGCGAGCCGCTCTGCGAAGCGGTGTAGAGAGCGCCGATGGCGTTTCCCAGTCCCGGCGCGACATGGACATTGCAGGCCGCAAGCTTGCCGGACGCGCGGGCATAGCCATCGGCCATGGCGACGACTACCGATTCCTGCAGGCCCAGCACATAGCCGAGATCGGTCTGTTCGGTCAGCGCATGCATGATCGGCAGTTCCGTCGTGCCCGGATTGCCGAAAAGATGCGTCACGCCCTCGTCTTTCAAGACAGCGAGGAACGCGCTGCGGCCGCTGATCGTGTTGGAAGGGGAAGGCATCGGTTGTTCGCCTCCTTCATTCGCAAGGGCGTCGCAAGCAAGCGGGTTGAAGTGACTATCCCGGACGGGAAGGGCGGTCCTTACCGTCCGGGGGGAGGGGCAGGGTCAGGATGCGAGGAAACCGCCGTCTACATAAAGTTCGACGCCGGTGCAGTAGCTGCTGTCGTCGGACGCAAGGAACAGCACGGCTTTCGCTACCTCGTCCGCCCGGCCGTTGCGGCGCATAGGCACCCGGCGCAGCATCTTTTCGCGCACGACGGGGTCGGCGGTCGCGCCCGAGGTGCGCATCGGCGGCATCAGCCCCGGATGGATCGAATTCGCCCGGATTCCCTCTTGCGCATGGCGCACGGCCAGCGACTTGGTCAACACCCTGATGGCGCCTTTCGATGCGTTGTAGCCGTGATGGATGTTGTTCTGGCCGACCACGCCCGAGATCGACGAGATATTGACGATGACGCCGCCGCCGGCCGCCGCCATTTTCGGCACAAAATGCCGGCATCCAAGGAATGCCCCGGTGACATTGACCGCCATGAGGTTGTGCCAGGCGTCGAGATCGAACGGATCGGCATGGGCGCTGCCGCTGATCCCCGCATTGTTCACAAGAATGCCTGCATCCGGACAGGCGGCGGCCAGCGCCGCCCAGGACCCGTCGTCGGTCACATCCAGTCGGTGGAATGAGGCTTGCCCGCCGTCGCCGGCGATCTTCTCCGCGCGGGCGCGGCCTTCTTCCTCAAGAACGTCCGCAATGACGACCCCCGCGCCCTCGGACGCCAGGAGTTCGGCCGTGACCGCCCCCATGCCCCAGGCTCCTCCCGTCACGACTGCGGTTTTGCCGGCGAGCTTCATCCTTCTTCTCCCGCATCGAAATAGCAGCGCTCATCATGGCGCAACCGCGGACGCCCCGAAAGATGCAGCCGGGGCGGAGCGGCGCGACACGTCCGACAACTTCGGATATGTTGGCACAGAGGTCGTTAGGGGCTCCGGATGCCGGGCCCGCGAACGAGGGGAAAACGATGCGGCGTGTCGCTGTTGCGCTGGCGGTACTGGCCGGGGTTATCTGCGCCGCGGGAGATGGACGGGCGGACGACTTTGCCGGCTGGCTGGCCGAATTCCGAGCCGAAGCCGCAAAAGAAGGCATCTCGCCGGCCACGCTGGATACCGCGCTTGCGGGGCTGAGACCGCTCGAAAAGGTCCTGAACCGCGACCGCAAACAACCGGAGTTCAAGCTGACCTTTGCGACATACAGCAAACGGCTTCTGACGCAGCTGAATATCGAGCGGGGCAGGGCGATGATGGCCGAACACGCCAAGCTGCTGCGGCGGGTATCGGAGCGCTATCGCGTGCAGCCGCGCTTCATAGTCGCAATCTGGGGCATCGAGACCCGCTATGGCGCCATCAGGGGGGGTACGGATGTTGTGCCGGCCTTGGCGATGCTGGCTTTCGACCGGCGGCGGTCCCGGTTCTTCCGCGCGCAATTGCTGGATGCGCTGCGCATGGTGGACAAGGGCTATATCAAGCTTGCAGACATGAAGGGCTCCTGGGCCGGCGCCATGGGCCATCCCCAGTTCATCCCGTCGAGCTATCTTGCATTCGCGCAGGATTTCGACGGCGACGGCCGGCGCGACATCTGGAATAATCTCGGCGATGTTTTTGCCTCAATTGCCAATTATCTCCGCCAGCACGGCTGGTCGGATGCGCGCACATGGGGACGCGAGGTGCGGACGCCTGAGGCTGTAAGGCAGGGCTATGACGCGATGATCGCCGGCGACGCGAAGGGGTGCCGCGCGCTCCGGCGGGCAACAAAGCCGCGGAGCCTCGGCGACTGGCAGGCCGTGGGCCTGCGCCGTCTTTCCGGTGCCGCGCTGCCCGCCGTAAAGATCGACGCCAGGCTGCTCATGCCGGACGGGACCGGCGGTAGGGCTTTTCTCATCTACCGCAATTACGAAGGCCTGTTGCGCTACAATTGCTCGAATCTTTATGCGCTGACAGTCGGGCTGTTGTCGGATGCGGTGGGAGGGCAGCGATGATCCGCGTCCTGTCGCTGCTTCTGGCGCTTGCGGTCTGCGCCTGCGCTTCGCCGGAACCGGTCAAGCGGGCGGCGAAGACCGGAGAGCGGAGCGACAAGGTCGTGGACAGGCGCCTCGGCGTCTCGGCATCGCCATACCGCCCACTGACCTACAATGTCAGCAGCTACAAGGTGGGCGAGCCCTACAAGATCGCCGAACGATGGTATCGGCCGAAGGAATACGAGACCTTTTCCGAGACCGGCATCGCATCCTGGTACGGGCACAAATTCCATAGCCGCCAGACCGCTAACGGCGAAGTCTTCAACATGTATGCGATGACGGCGGCGCATCGTGTCCTGCCGCTGCCCAGCGTGGTGCGCGTCACCAATCTCAGCAACGACCGCAGCGCGGTCGTGCGTATCAACGATCGCGGCCCCTATGCGAACGAGCGGATCATCGACCTCTCGCTTACCGCTGCCGAGAAGCTCGGTTTCCGCCGCAAGGGGGTCACCCGGGTTCGGATCGAGTTGCTGCCCGAGCTCAGCCGCAAGGTAGCCCGGATCGCGAAGAGCGGCGGCGGGGCGCAGAAGCAGGACCGGCTCATCACTGAGTTTGTCAGAGGGGGCAGCCCCCGTTCCGGCGTCTATTACGTCCAGACGGGCACGTTTCGCGACCGCAAGAACGCCGAGATCATGGCGGACAGGTTGAGGCGCCATTTCGACCGGGTGCAGGTCCACACCAGCAAAGCGGACAATGGCAGGGTCCTGCATCGCGTTCGCATCGGGCCGGAGAGTACTCGGCAGTCGGCGGCAGCGTTGCAGGCGCGTGTCAAGCAGCGCGGGCCGCGAGACGCATTCGTGGTCCGCTCCACCGGATAGGAGGCGTTTCCATGCGGTTCGTTGCATCCCTCGCGTTCGCCTTGCTGTGTCTGATCCCCGCCGGTCGAGCCGACACGACGATCGCGCCCAATGCGATCCTTGTCGACGGGACGACGGGAACCGTGCTGCTTGAAAAGAATGCGGACGAACCGCTTCCGCCGGCGTCGATGAGCAAGCTCATGACCGTGCTGATGGTGTTCGAGCGGCTGAAGGCCGGCGTGCTTTCGATGGACCAGACCTTCCTGGTCAGCCGCAAGGCCTGGAAGATGGGCGGCTCCAAGACCTTCGTGCGGGTCAACAGGCGCGTTTCGGTCGGCGACCTGCTTCGCGGAGTCATCGTCCAGTCCGGCAACGATGCCTCTGTCGTCCTTGCCGAGGGAATATCCGGCAGCGAGGACGCCTTTGCCACAGCCATGACCGCACGCGCGCGCGAACTGGGCCTCGCCAGCGCCAGTTTCAGGAACGCGACCGGATGGCCCGATCCTAAACATTTCATTTCCGTTCGAGACCTCGCGCGCCTTGCGCAGATACTCGTAACGGAATTTCCCGAATATTACGGGATGTTTGCGGAGCGCGAGTTCGAGTTCAGCAGGATCAAGCAACGGAACCGCAATCCTTTGCTGGGCCGCGTTTCGGGCGCCGACGGCCTGAAGACCGGCCACACAAGGGTGTCGGGATACGGGCTGACCGCCTCCGCCGAACGCGACGGCAGACGCCTCTACCTGGTGTTGAACGGGTTGAACAACTCGCGGGAGCGCGCGCGGGAGTCGGAACGGCTGATCGAATGGGGCTTCCGGGAATTCGCCGCTTATCCCCTTTTCAAGACAGGGGAAACGGTCGAGACGGCAGCGGTATGGCTCGGAAGTCTGAACCGGGTGCCGCTGGTGCCGAACCGTGACGTCGTGTTGTCGCTGAAGCGCCGGGCGCGCACCGGGCTCAAGGCGTCCATCAGATGGACGGGCCCGATCATCGCTCCGGTCGCGGAGGGCCAGCAGCTTGCAACCCTGCATCTTGAAGCGCCCGGCATCCAGCCTGTGGAGCATCCGCTCTACGCCGGAGTGAATGTCGAGCGGATCGGCTTTTTCGGTCGTATCTTCGAACGGATGCGCGCCATGATTTTCGGTTTCGACCCCGCAGCGTGACAGGCCGGCTGATCACCTTCGAGGGCGGTGACGGGGCCGGAAAGACGACCCAGATCGCCCGGCTCGCCGAGTGGTTGGACGAACTCGGCGTTCCCGCCATTCGCACGCGGGAGCCCGGCGGCACGGATGAAGCCGAAGCCATCCGCAAGCTGCTCGTCTCCGGAGGGGCCAACTGGGACCCGGTGACGGAAGCGATGCTGCACTATGCTGCGCGCCGGGAGCATGTCGCAAAGCACATCCGGCCGGCCATGACGTCCGGGCAATGGGTGCTTTGCGACCGGTTTTACGATTCCACGGTGGCCTATCAGTGCTACGGCCAGGGCGTCTCGCAGGAAGACGAGGCAGTCCTGCGCCGGCTCGCCATCGGCAGTCTCCAGCCCGACCTGACGCTGTTGCTCGACATTCCGGTGGCGGTGGCGCGAAACAGGGCGCGGGAGCGGCGAAAGAGCCGTTATGAAGAGATGAACGACGAGTTGCATCGCCGTGTACGCGCGGGATTTCTTGAAATTGCGCGCCGGGAGCCGGAGCGGGTGGCGGTCATCGATGCTGCCGGAGACGCGGACGGCGTGGCGGCGGCTGTCAGGGCTGCTGTCGCAAGGCGCTTCGGCCTGTCATGACCGCCGGGGATCTGCCGGAGCCCAGACAGCGGGAAAGGCTGGTCGGCCATCTGGGCGCAGCGCGCGCGCTTGCCTCCGATGTCGCGGCCGGCCGTCTGCACCATGCCTGGATTCTGGCCGGACCGCGCGGAATCGGAAAGGCGACGCTGGCGTTCAGGTTCGTCCGTTATCTTCTTGCGGGACAATCCGGCTTCCTTCCGGAAGAAGCGGAGGCTGCACCGCTTCACCTCGCGGCGGACGATCCGGTGTTCCGCCGCGTCGCGTCGGGCGGTCATGCCGATTTGCGGACCGTCGAGCCGGCAGGCGCGCGCGGGGAGATCCGGGTGGCCGCGGTGCGCGATGCGATCCGGTTCCTGCGGCTTACTCCCGGCGAATCGGTATGGCGCGCGCTGATCGTGGACGGGGCGGACTCCATGAACCCGAACGCCCAGAACGCCGCCCTGAAAGTGCTGGAGGAACCGCCGCCCAATGTTGTGATCCTGCT
The DNA here is from genome assembly GCA_022822125.1 of Alphaproteobacteria bacterium. The sequence goes on along the minus strand of JAJECF010000191.1, from coordinate 51,033 downwards.
GGTTACTCACCGGCCGTCCCTGCTTCTGCCGACAGTGCGTTCGCGTTGCAGAATATTGCGGCTCGCTCCTCTGGACCGGCCGGCCTTCGACGAGGCGCTTGCGGATATTGAGCCGGAGCTGGATGCAGAGGCGCGCGCGCGCCTGTATGCGGTGTCCGGCGGCAGTCCCGGCGCGGCGCTGGAGCTGGAGCAACTCGGCGGACGCGCGCTCAAGGAGGCTGTCGATGCCCTGCTCGAGTCCCTGCCCGCCATCGACCGCAAGGCGCTGGACAATATCGCTGCTGCCGTGACCGAGAACCGGGAGCCCGGACATTTCCAGGCCTTCGGGCGCCTCCTCTCGACGAGCCTGGCTGAGCGCGTGCGGACAGCGGGCCCGGATGCCGCATGGCTGGAGGCTGAAGCAGGCGTCGCACGCCTGCTGGAGCGCAGCGTTGCCCTTTCCCTCGACCGCCGGCAGGTGGTGTTCGAGATTTTCGGCGGCCTGGCGAGGGTGGCGGCCGGCAAAGGGCAGGGCGCCGGAGCTTGATTCCCCGAATCATAAGTGGGACAAACCGGGCCCTGTTCCGGGACCCGGATGTTCGCCCCCAATGAGCGACGGCACGCCCTTCTACATCACCACGCCGATCTACTACGTCAACGATGCGCCGCATATCGGCCATGCGTACACGACGCTGGCCTGCGATGTGCTGGCGCGCTTCAAGCGGCTCGACGGCCATGATGTCCGGTTCCTGACCGGCACGGACGAGCACGGGCAGAAGGTGGAGAAGGCCGCGGCGGCGGCCGGCGAAGCGCCGCAGCCCTTCACCGACCGCATGTCGGATAATTTCCGCCGCCTGGCGGAAGCGCTGCATATCTCGAATGACGACTTCATTCGTACGACGGAACGCCGCCACAGGCTGGCGAGCCGGGGCATCTGGGATGCGCTGGTCGCTGCGGGGGATATCTATCCGGGGACCTATGCCGGCTGGTATTCGGTGCGCGACGAGGCGTTCTTCACCGAGGCGGAGGTGACGAAGCGGGAGGACGGCGCCCGGATCGCGCCGACCGGGGCCGAATGCGAGTGGGTGGAGGAGCCGAGCTACTTCTTCCGGCTCTCGGAATGGCAGGACCGCCTGCTGGCCTTCTACGAGGCCAATCCCGAATTCATCGGGCCGCAAAGCCGGCGCAATGAGGTCATCAGTTTCGTCAAGGGAGGGCTGCAGGACCTGTCGGTCTCGCGCACGACCTTCAACTGGGGCATTCCGGTACCCGGCGACGACGCCCATGTCATGTATGTATGGCTCGACGCGCTCACCAATTACGTTACTGCCGTCGGCTATCCCGAGACCAGCAGCGACTTTTTCTCCCGCTACTGGCCCGCCGACCTCCATATGGTCGGCAAGGACATCGTGCGCTTCCACGCGGTCTATTGGCCGGCGTTCCTGATGGCTGCCGGCGTGGCGCCGCCCAGGCGGGTATTCGCCCATGGCTGGTGGACCAATGAGGGCGAGAAGATTTCCAAGTCGCTCGGCAATGTTATCGATCCTTACGAGCTGATCGAACGCTACGGGCTGGACCAGCTCCGCTATTTCCTGTTGCGGGAAGTGCCTTTCGGCAATGACGGCGACTTTTCACATCGCTCGATGGTCCAGCGCATGAACGGCGAACTCGCCAATGACTACGGCAATCTGGTGCAGCGCACATTGTCCATGATCGCCAGGAATTGCGGCGGCAGGCTGCCGGATCCGGGAGCGTTCTCGGCTGAGGACAAGGGGCTGCTCGGCGCGGTCGGCGGCCTGCTCGAGCCGTTGCGGAGCGCGATGGACCGGCAGGCCTTCCACGAGGCGCTGGAGGACATCTGGCGCGTCGTGCGCGCCGCCAATGCCTATATTGCCCGCGAGGAGCCTTGGACACTTCGAAGGACAGACCCCGCACGCATGGGCACGGTGCTGTTCGTCGCCGCGGAGGCCATCAGGGGCCTTGCGCTTGCGACCCTGCCATTCATGCCGGATGCGTCCCATCGCATACTCGACCAGCTTTCGGTGGAAACCGACGCCCGCAATTACGTCATGTTCGGCGAGGCCGGAATGCTGAGCCCCGGCAGGGCGCTGCCCAAACCGCAAGGCGTGTTCCCGCGCTATAGCGGCGAGGATATCTGATGCTGGTGGACAGCCATTGCCACCTCGATTTCCCGGACTTCGAGGGCGAGGTGGAGGCGCTGGTGGAGCGCGCAGGGAAGGCAGGCGTCGGCTGTATGGTGACGATCTGCACCCGTCCCCGCCAGGCCGAGGCGGTTATTGCGCTGGCAGAGCGCCATGACAGCGTGTTTTGCGCGATCGGCCTGCATCCGCACCATGTCGAGGCCGAAGGATTACCGGAAGAGGGCGGTCTCTCCGCTTTTGCGGAACATCCCAAGGTGGTTGCGCTCGGCGAAACCGGGCTCGATTACCACTATGACCGCAGCCCGCGCGAGTTCCAGCAGGAGAGTTTCCGCCGCCATATCCGCGCCGCCCGGCGCGCGGGCGTTCCCTTCGTCGTGCATAGCCGCAATGCCGACGCCGACACAGCGACGATTCTGGAGGAAGAAGCGGCAGGCCGGGTTCCGGGCGTGATGCACTGTTTCAGCAGCGGGCGCGCATTGGCAGACAAGGCCCTGGAATTAGGGCTTTATATCTCGCTTTCGGGCATCGTGACCTTCCGGAATTCGGGAGCGCTGCGCGAGATCGCATCGGACGTGCCGCTCGACCGGTTGCTGGTGGAGACAGACGCGCCGTTTCTGGCTCCGGCGCCGATGAGGGGCAAACGCAACGAGCCGGCATATGTCGTTCACACCGCAGCGGTTGCGGCCCAACTGAAAGGCGTTTCCGAAGAGGCGTTTGCGGCGGCCAGCACGGACAATTTCTTCCGCCTGTTTCCGAAAGCGCAGCGTTGCGGGTAACGGTTCTCGGCTGCGGCGGTTCGGCCGGCGTGCCGGTCGCAAGCGGCGACTGGGGCGCCTGCGACCCCGACGATCCGCGCAACCGCCGCCGGCGTCCTTCCATCCTGATCGAGGCGGCTGGCGCGCGCATCGTCGTGGATACGGGGCCGGATTTCCGCGAGCAATGGCTGTCCGTCGGCGGTGGACGTCTGGACGCGGTCATCTACACCCACGCCCATGCCGATCATATCCACGGAATCGACGACCTGAAATCGCTCTGCACAGCGCGCGGCGGCCCCATAGATGTTTACGGACGAGCGGACGTGCTTGAGCGGATCCGGCAGAGATTTCCCTATGCCTTTGCCGAACCTGTTGATGGACCGCCTTATTTCCGGCCCTGCGTGACGCCGCATCCGGTTGGAGACCGCTTCGAGATCGCCGACATCGAATTCCGGGCCTTCGAGCAGCAACACGGGCACGGCCGGTCCACCGGGCTCAGGGTCGGGAGCTTCGCTTACAGCACCGATGTATCGGCCCTCGACGCCGCCGCGTTCGAGGCGCTGGAGGGAATCGAGACCTGGATCGTGGGAGCCGGCCATGCGGACTTTCCGAGCGGCAATCACGCCTTCCTGCCGGTCGTGCTGGAGTGGGTCGAACGACTCGGGCCCAGCCGGGTCGTGCTGACGCATCTCAATCATCATATGGACTACCGGACACTCGCCGCCGAACTGCCGAAAGGCGTTCGGCCCGGCATTGACGGCATGACTCTCGACATACGCCCGAATGCGCATGCCATAATTTCCCATAATATATATTATGCGATAAATGGGATGCAACCGATTGATTCTCTTCTGGAAATTATGGCGACCCTGCGCGCGCCCTCTATCGGTTGTCCGTGGGATATCGAACAGAAATTCGAGACCATCGCGCCATACACGATCGAGGAAGCCTATGAAGTCGCCGAAGCGATTCGCGCCGGAGACCTCGATGCGCTGCGCGAGGAACTGGGCGATCTGCTTTTCCAGGTCGTGTTCCACGCACGGATGGCCGAGGAACGCGGCGCATTCGCCTTCGGCGATGTCGTCAATGCGGTTTCGGCCAAGATGGTCGCGCGTCATCCCCATGTCTTCGGCGGCGCCGAAACCGCCGACGCCCGGACCTGGGAGGCGCACAAGGAGCGCGAGCGCCAGCGCAAGGCCGCGAAATCGGGCGCTGCGCGCTCCGGCGTGCTGGACGACGTGCCGCTGGCCCTGCCCGCGCTGATGCGCACCGAGAAGCTGCAGCGCCGCGTGGCGCGCATCGGCTTCGACTGGCCGAATACGGCGCCGGTTTTCGACAAGGTGCGCGAGGAACTGGATGAAATCGCCGCTCCGGACGCCGACATCCCGGCCGAACTGGGCGACCTGCTCTTTTCCGCCGTCAATCTCGCGCGTAAGCTCGGCGTTGCGCCGGAAACTGCGTTGCGGGATGCAAACGCCCGGTTCGAAAGGCGTTTTCGCCGCGTCGAGGCCCTTGCGCACAAGGAGCGCATGGCGCTGGACAAGGCGCCGCTGGCGGAACTGGATCGTTTGTGGGACCGGGCCAAACGGGAAGAACGGGATGCAGGCTGAGCTTCAACAGGAACTGTCCCGCAGGCTTTTTGCGCATCTCGATGCGGGAACGACGGATGTCTGGCCCGAGGTGGTCCGGCAGCCGGTCAGCGCCTATACCTGCCCGGAGCGGGCCGAGCGGGAGCGGCGGGAGTTGTTTCAACGCCGGCCGCTATTCGCCGGGTTATCCTGCCTGCTGCCCAATCCCGGCGACTGGATCACGAGCGACGAGACCGGTATTCCGGTGCTGATCGTCCGCGGCCGCGACGGGGAATTGCGAGCGTATGCGAATGTCTGCCGCCACCGGGGCGCAAGGCTCGCCGAGGGCCGGGGCTGCGGCGCGGCGTCCTTTACATGCCCCTACCACGGCTGGACCTACGACCTCGATGGCCGGCTGATCGGCCTGCCCGACGAACGCAATTTCCCGGGTGTCGAACGGGCCGGCCACCGGCTGGCGGCTCTGCCGGTTGCGGAGAAGCACGGCATGGTGTTCGTGCAGGCGACGCCGGGCGAGCCTTTCGATGTCGATGAACTGCTGGAAGGCATGGCGGCGGAGTTCGCGCCTTACGGGCTGGAAGGATGGACGCCCTACTCCACTCGGCGTTTCGACTTCTCCATGAACTGGAAGATCGCCGTCGACACCTTCCTCGAGCCCTATCATTTCCCCTTCCTGCACAAGAACACTGTCGGCCCGATCTTCATCGGCAATCTCTGCCTCTATGACGGGTTCGGGCCGCATCTGCGCGAGGTGCTGCCGCGCCACGGCATCCGCGGGATGCGCGGGAAGCCGCCGGAAGACTGGGACCTCGTGGACAACTCGGCGCTTGTCTATGTGTTCTTCCCGAACACCGCCTTCATCGTCCAGAAGGATCATATGGAGGTCTGGCGCTGCTTCCCGAAAAAGGGCGGCGGGCCGGGCGCTTCGACGATCCTGTTCGACTTCTACATCCCCGAGCCGGCGCGCAGCGAAAAAGCGCGCATTCACTGGGACAAGAATGTCGATCTGGCGGTGCGCACCGTGATCGAGGAGGATTTCCCGACCGGCGAGACGATCCAGGCAGGTTTCGCGGCCGGAGTGAACGCGCATGTCACCATCGGCCGCAATGAGCCGGCCGTCGCGCATTTCGAAACCGCGGCGAACCGCTACGCCGCAGCCTGAAGCGCCGCCAGCGTCGTTTCGAAAGGCAGCAATACCGCGCCGTGGCGGGCCGGAACCTCGCGCACGGGCTCAAGGCGCTCGAACGCCTTCCAGACGCCCGTCGGGGCCGGTCCGCCCTTCAGGAAATCCTGCACCCGGGCGCGTCCTTCCTCGACCTCGCCGGCGCTGCGTCCGGGGGCGGCCTCCGCGAACAGCGCCGCCGATGCCTGGCCGAAGGCGCAGGCCTGGATGCGCTGCGCATAGTCCGCGATACGGCCGTCCTCTATTGAGACCTCGACCGTCATTTCACTGCCGCAGAGCCGGCTTGTGCGGGTCGCGGCCCCGTCGGCATCGTCCAATTGCCCCACGCGGGAAATCCCCCCGGCAAGGCGGAGAATGTCGCGCGTATAAAGCTTGAAGAGAGCATCCGTCATGGCAGCAGCCATCTGGGCGTGGGGAGGGCCCGTGGCAAGGCCCCTGCCCTCCCCCGCCGGCGCTTATTTCTTCATGACATAGTAGAGCATGAACTGGTTGTCGGCGCGCTGGGCAAGATCGACAGCATCGCTCTTGCCCCATGCAAGTCCTTGCTGGTGAAGGGGAATTGTCCCGACTTCCGACGCGGCGATCTCATAGGCCTTCGCGATCATGGCGTTGCGTTCCGCCTCGTCGGTCGAGACCTTGATCTTGTCCGTCAGCGCATCGACGTCCTTGTTGCAATAGCCGCCGACATTGAACTTGCCGCGCCCGGTGTCCTCTCTGCAATTTAGGAGGTTGTAGAGCACGTTCCAGCTATCGAACGAACCCGGCGTCCAGCCGAGAAGGAAGAAGCTGGTGTCGTAATTCGGGCCCAGGATCTTCTTGAAGAAGAGCGCCTTCGGCTCCGCCACAAGGTTCACCTTGACGCCGACCTTGGCGAGCATCGAGGAAATCGCGATGCAGATCTGCTCGTCGTTCACATAGCGGTTGTTCGGGCAGTTCATGCCGACCTCGAAGCCCTCGGCGTAGCCGGCCTCCGCCAGCAGCGATTTCGCCTTGTCCGGATCGTAGGCGAGGCGCTCGATACCGGGCGCATGGGGGAAGAGCTTCGGTGAGATCATCAGCGCCGAGGGATCCGACAGCCGGCGCATCACCTTCTTGCGGATCGCGTCGATATTGATCGCATGGTAGAAGGCCTGCCGCACTCGCAAATCCTTGAACGGATTGGCGCCTTTGACGCCCGAATAGAGAAGCTCGTCGCGGGCGATGTCGAGGCCGAGGAAGATCGTGCGCAACTCCGGGCCGATCAGCACCGAGGTGCCGTCATTCCCGTCCACGCGCTTGATGTCCTGCACCGGCACAGGATAGGCCATGTCGATCTCTCCGGAGAGCAGCGCCGCGACGCGGGTTGCATCGGAGCCGATCGGCTTGAACACCACGCGCGTCAGGTTGTGCTTCGGCGTATCCCACCAGCCTTCATGGGGCTCCAGCACCGTCTCGACATCGGTTTCGCGCTTGACGACCTTGAAGGGGCCCGTGCCGTTGGCGTTGAAGGCGGCGAAATTATCGGTGCCTTCGGCCAGCGATGTCGGCGCCGTAGCGTTGTTCGCCTCCGCCCATTCCTTGTCCATGATGTACCAGGTCGCCCACTCCGAATGCAGGATCGGATTGGGGCCGTCGGTCACGAAATCGACCGTGTAATCGTCGACCTTCTCCACCTTGACGCTTTTGGCGATACGGGTCGTCAGGTCCGACCCCTCGGCGCGCACGCGGTCGGCGGAAAAGACGACATCGTCTGCGTTGAAACTGTTGCCGTTGTGGAAAACGACGCCCTGCCGCAGGTGGAAGCGCCACCGGTTCGGCTCCACAATTTCCCAGCGTTCGGCGAGCGCGGGCTGGATGTCGAGATCGGGCCCCCGCCGGATCAGCCCTTCATAGACATTGCCGAGCAGGCCCAGCGTGAAGGTTTCGTTCAGCACATAGGGGTCGAGCGCCTGCGCGTCGCCCTGGAACGACCAAGTGAAGGTCTTGGCGCCCGCGGGCATCGCCAGGGCCATGGTTGCGGCCAGTGCCGCCGCTGCAGTTCGGAGTCGCATCCTCGGAGCCTCCCAAGATCGGTTGCGGTGCGGAACCTAACCCGGATGTCCTGCCATTGTCATGGACTCCGCCCCGCTCCCGAATTGTTCTCGCGTCAGGCCGTGGACTTTGCAATCCACTCCCGCAAAGCCCGGTCGATCCGGGTCTGCCAGCCGCGTCCATCGGCCTTGAAATGGTCGATCACATCCTGCGACAGGCGGATAGTGGTCGAGACTTTCGGCGTCGCGGCAGGGGGGCGCCCGCGCCTGACCCGCGCCTTGGCGAACTTCTCCGGCCACCTGCCTCTCGACAGGTCAGGCGCAGTGTCAGGGTCGAAGTCTTGCACCGTAGAGTCGTCGTTCCCGTTCATTGGCCTTCCTCATACTGATAATCCGCTGCGCATTCCGCCGCGGTGTCCAGACAAGAACCACCATCTCGCCATCGAGAAAACCGACGGTGAGAAACCGGTCCTCGCCGTAGTCCTGCCGGTCATCCTGGACAGTCAGGCTCTCGCCCGCGAATACATCGCCGGCCCGAGCCATATCCAGTCCCCGGGCTTCTAGAGTGACCGCCCATTTTGCCTCGTCGAACTCGATTTTCATTTTATGTTACTACATCAAATGCAATTGGGGAATTCTGCGCGAAAACGCGAGGACTTCTCACCCGCCGTCGTAAAGCCAGCATGCGGCCTCGCTGGAGCTGCCTGTCGCCATCAGGTCCGGGCGTTCGCGGCCGCAACGGGCGAAGACTTTCGGACAGCGGGGCCCGAAGGCGCAGCCGGGCGGGATTTCGGTAAGGCGGGGCATGGCGCCCTCGATCTGGACCAGCCGGTCCCGGCGTTCTGCCATGATCGGGATCGAGCCCATCAGGCCTTCGGTATAGGGGTGGCGCGGGGCCTGGATGACATCGCGCACCGGGCCGATTTCGGCGATCCGCCCGGCATACATCACCGCCACCCGGTCCGCGGTCTCCGCAATCACGCCCATATCGTGCGTCACCAGCATCACCGCCGCGCCATGCTCGCGGCAGAGGCGTTTCAGCAGAGCGATGATCTGCGCCTGGATCGACACGTCGAGCGCCGTCGTCGGCTCGTCGGCGATCAGCAGGCGCGGATTGGCCGCGAGCGCGAGCGCGATCACCACACGCTGGCGCATGCCGCCGGAGAATTCGTGCGGATAGCTGTCGATGCGGCGCTCCGGGGCGGGGATGCCGACTTCGGAAAGCAGCTCCAACGCCCTTGCCCGCGCCGCCCGCTCGCCAAGATCGAGATGTGTCGAGATAGTTTCGGTCAACTGGCGGCCGACGGTGTAGAGCGGGTTGAGGCTGGTCAACGGGTCCTGGAAGACGGCGCCGATTTGTTTCCCGCGAATGCGGCGCATCGCCTCGGGCGCGAGATCGTCGATGCGCCGTCCGTTGAGGCGGATGCACCCCTCCGCAATCCGCCCCGGCGGCTCCAGCAGGCCGATGATCGACATGCCGGTGAGCGACTTGCCAGCGCCCGATTCGCCGACCACGCCCAGCACCTCGCCCTCCTCGATGGCGAAGGAGATATCGTCCACCGCGACCAGCACGCCGCGCCGGGTCGGGAATTCGACCCGGAGGTTCTCGACCTCAAGCAAAGGCATCGCGCCGCTCCCGTTCCTCGTTCCCCGCCGCTATAAATGCGGGCCGCACAAGTGCCTGAGAGGAATAACACCGATGCTCGGATTGATCATGGACCGGCCGATGCTGATCTCGTCCCTGATCGATTTCGCCGCCGAATATCACGGCGGGACGGAGATCGTGACGCATAATGTCGAGGGGGGGCTCCACCGCTACAGCTACGCCGACGCTCAGGCCGAGTCCAAGCGGCTCGCCAATGCGCTCGGCGAGCTCGGAGTCGGGTTCGGCGATACGGTCGGCACGCTGGCCTGGAACACGAGGCGGCATTTCGAGATCTACTACGCCGTGTCGGGAATCGGCGCGATCTGCCATACCATCAACCCGCGCCTTTATGTCGAGCAGCTCGCCTATATCGTGAACCACGCCAATGACCGGGTGCTGTTCGCCGAGGCGGGCTTCGTCCCCTTGCTGGAGAGCTTCGCGGCCGAGATCGCGGATACCGTGCGGACGGTCGTCGTGCTCTGCGACGAGGCCAGCCTGCCCGAAAGCGAACATTTCGACCTCCTCTCCTACGATGCGCTGGTCGCCGCGCAGGACCCGGTGTTCTCCTGGCCGAGCTTCGACGAGCGGACGGCCTCCTCGCTCTGCTACACCTCCGGCACGACCGGCAATCCCAAGGGGGTGCTCTACAGCCATCGGGGCAACATCCTGCACAGCTACGCCTCCATCGGGCCGGACTGCATGAATATCTCGGCGCGCGATACGGTTATGCCGGTCGTGCCGATGTTCCACGCCAACGCCTGGGGCATTCCCTATGCGGCGACCATGGCCGGCGCGAAGCTGGCGCTGCCGGGACCGCATCTTGACGGCGAGAGCGTGCAGGCGCTGATAACCGGCGAGGGCGTGACGATGACGGCCGCGGTGCCGACCATCTGGCTGATGCTGCTCGACTATCTCAAGCGTTCGGGCAAGGACATCCGGCCGCTCGCCAATGTCGTGATCGGGGGCTCCGCCTGCCCCCGTTCGATGATCGAGACCTTCAAGCGCGACTACGGCGCCACCGTCCGCCATGCCTGGGGCATGACCGAGATGTCGCCGCTCGGCACGGTCAACACGCCGCTCGCCAAGCATGACGGCATGGACGAAGACGCCTGGCTGGACCTTGCCGAGAAGCAGGGCCGGCCGCTTTTCGGCGTGGATATGCGCATTGTGGGCGAGGACGGCGGGGAACTCGCCCGCGACGGCGTCGCCTTTGGCGATCTGCAGGTGCGCGGCTACTGGATCGCAAGCGCCTACCACAAGCAGGACGCATCGGACGCGCACACCGCCGACGGCTGGTTCTCCACCGGCGATGTCGCCACCCTCGACGGCGACGGCTATATGCGCATCACCGACCGGACGAAGGACGTCATCAAGTCGGGCGGCGAATGGATCAGCTCCATCGACCTGGAAAACATCGCCGTCGATCATCCCGAGGTGGTGGAAGCCGCTGTCATCGCCGTGACACACCCGCACTGGGACGAGCGGCCGCTGCTGATCGCCGTCAGGGAAGAAGGCGCGGCGCTGGACAAGGCGGACCTGCTCGCCTGGTACGACGGCAAGATCGCCCGATGGTGGAAGCCGGACGATGTCGTGTTCGTGGACGGACTTCCGCACACGGCGACCGGCAAGCTGCTGAAAACCAAGCTGCGCGAGGACTTCAAGGACTATATCCTGCCGACTGCGTGAAGGGGGAAAGATGCAATTGACTGCTGTGCTGCTGCCCGACCGGGAAGGCGGTTTTACCGCTATGAACCCTGAAACAGGGATGGACGACCCAAGGTGACTCCCTTGAGGAGGCCTTGGCAAACCTCAAAGAGGCGACGGAACTCCATCTGGAAGAATTCCCGCAGACGCAGGATTCCATCGTTGCCCCGGTTCCCTGCCAGGTCGACGATTGGGGCTTGTCCGGCTTTCAGCGGTCGGCCCGTGCGCGTTCGGCGTAACGGTTGTCCACGCAGGCTTCGAAGGGGATGTCGCGGCCGATAAAGCCGCCGGAGATGAGCGCCCCTTTCAGCCGCACGAAGCCTTCCAATGGCAGCACCGGGTCGCGGCCCCAGACGCCATTCGCCTTGTATCGGGCGAGCGCGCCGGCGAGGCGGGTCGGGTCGAGGCCCGGGAAATAGCCCTGCAGCCGGTCCGCCAGCGCGTCCGCATCGTGCGCGTGCAGCCAGGCAAGGGCTTCCATGACCCCGTCCGCCAGCGCGGAAAGCGTGTCGGGATTGGCCTCGGCGAAGCGCCGCGAGGTGTAGAGCGTCGTATAGGAGGTCGGCCCTCGCGTCGCGGCCGCGTACCAGACATGCCCGGCGCCCTCATGCAGCAGTTCTTCCACGAACGGCTCGAAGACCTGGATCGCATCCAGTCTGCCCTTACGCAGCGCGTCCGCATTCTCTGCCATGCTGCGGTCGGGCGCCAGCTTGAGCGCCGCCGGGCCGAGGCCGGCGCGGCGTATGTCGTCCTGCAGACAGAGCCACGGTGTCGGCACCTCCGAGACCCGGGCGAAGCGCGTATCCACAAGGTCGGCGAAGCGGAACTCCGGCCGCGGTTCCCGTCCGACGACATAGAACGGGTCGCGCGTCACGGCCTCTGCGAAGGCCACGACCGTTCCGTCACCATGTGCGGCCTGATACTGCATCATGCGCATCGGCCCGCCCCAGGTGACATCGGCCTTGCCGTCAAACAGGCTGGTCGCCGCATCGTCCGGACTGTCCGGCCGGCCGAATTCCACCTCGAGGCCCCGCTTGCCGTAAGCGTCCAGTTCGAGCGCCAGGTAGAAGGGCGCGTAGAAGACGGCGCGGAGCGACTCGAACAGCCTCACCATGCGTTGTAGCCGCCATCGACGAGGAGGTCGGCGCCGGTCATGTAGCTGGACTCGTCGCTCGCGAGGAACAACGCAGCCTCGGCGACCTCTTCCGGCCGGCCCATGCGGGAAAGGACCGTGAGCGCGCCGTTCTCCCGCTCGGCCGCCTCCTGCCCTCCATGCTTGGCGTGGACGCGCGCCGTGCCGACGGGACCGGGCGAAAGGCTGTTCACGCGGATGCCTTCGCCCGCATGGTCGATCGCCATGACCTTCGCCAGCTGGATCAGCGCGCCCTTGGCGGCGTTGTACCAGCAGTGGCCCGGCTTGCCGACCTGTCCCAATTGCGAGGCCACATGGACGATGCTGCCGCCGTCGCTCGCCGCGATCAACGGAACGGCGTATTTGCTCATCAGGAACGGGCCGGTGAGATTGACGGCTAACGAGCGCGTCCAGTCCTCCTCCGCGACATCGACAACGCTGCCGTAAGGCACGAAGACGGCGGCGTTGTTGACGAGGATATGCAGCTTACCGAAACGTTCCTTCGCCAGCTCTGCAGCGGCTCTGGCGTCTTCGGCGCGGGAGACGTCACAGCGCATGGCGACCGCCCCTGCCGGCGCGCGCTCCTCTATGTCGGCGGCATTGTCAGCCGCGACAACCTCCGCGCCCTCGCGCAGGAAGGCGGCGGCGATGGCGTGGCCGATGCCGCCCGCCGCACCCGTGACGATAGCAGCCTTGCCCGCAAGCCGGCTCACCGGTCCCACCGCCCGGCGGCATGCCACTCCACCTGCTCGGCATAGCTGGCGCTGTAGCTTGCGCGGTGCCGGCGATACGTATCCCAATCGAGGGCGCCTGCCGGGCAAGCCTCCAGCTCGAAATGGCCGTAGCGGTCCTCGCCGCGCACAAGCGTCGCGGATACAGGCGCGCTGCCGATGTGGCGGACGCTGGCCGGGATGTAGGAAATGCCGATGCCGATACGCCGGTCGTCTGCCCTGTTGGGGCCGGACGCATGCACGGCAAGCGTGTGGTGGATCGAGAACTGGCCGGGCGAGAGCGGCACCGGCACAGCCTCTTCCGCTTGGAAATCGGCCTCGGTGCGCTGGCCGGCGCTGTTGATGCTGTTGGGCGCGACATTGGCGATATGGCGCAGGAGCCCGCCGCGATTGGTGCCCGGCACGAAACGCATGCAGCCTGCCTCCTCCGACGCCTTGCTAAGCGCCAGCCAGGCGGTGACATGGCGATGCGGGCGCAGGCCGAAATAGGTCGCGTCCTGGTGCCAGATCGTCTGCGCTTGCGTATGCGCGTCCTTCACGAACCAGGTGCTCGTCCAGCACAGAATGTCCGGCCCGACCAGCGCCTCCACCGCGTCCAGGATGCGCGGATGGCGCGCAAGCTCGGCGGCGAAAGGCAGCAGCACATGCGTCTTGTAGCGGCTCGCCGGGTCTCCCTCGGTCACGCGGCAGCCGAGCTCCGCCTCATAAGCCTCGAATTTGCGGCGATATTCTGCGGCCTCCTCTGCACTCATCGCATAGAGGGGGCCAGCAAAACCGTTCCGCTCGAAGGCTTCGACATCGATGGCGCAAGTTCCGGTCATCGTCTTCCTCCCTGCCCGCTCGGGTCCGCCGTCCTGCGCGCTTCAGAGCACGCGGATCATGCTCTTCATGCCGCTCGCCTGATGTCCGAGGACATGGCAATGAAACAACCAGTCGCCGGGATTGTCAGCAAGGAAAGCGATCTCCACCCGCTCGCGCGGATCCATCAGCACGGTGTCCCGCCATTCGCGGTGCGCCGTCGGCCTGCCGTTGCGCGAAAGCACGCGGAAGGCATGGCCGTGCAGGTGCATCGGGTGATGCCAGGCGGTGGCGTTGGTCATCGCGATGACGCAGCTCCGGCCGCGCCTGAGCATCAGCATCGGCTCCGGGACGTCTCCCGAGGGGGCTTCTCCGTCGACGAACCAGAAGGAGCGCGGGCCGACCGGGCCCATGCTGCCGCCCATCTCGGCCATGATCGCCCCGCCCATCGCGCCGCCGGTGAACATCATCTCATGGCGGATGGCGCCCCCGACCTCCGGCTCGGCCAACGGGTTGGGCGGCAGAGCGAGCGGCCAGTCGGGCGGCTCCCTGCGCAGCGGCTCGGCCGCATAGGCGAGGTCGAGCAGGCGGTATTCCCGGTTCCGGTAGAAGGCGTCCACCACGGGCGTCCTCGTCCCCGGCTCCCCGGTCATGTCGAGCACGATGTCGGCGCGCATGCCGGGGCCGAGCACGACCTGGCCGCCCTCCGGCGCATGGGGCGCGACCGGGTGGCCATCGAGCGCCACGACCTGCGGACGGTGGCCCTCGAACTGCAAGCCGAAGACCCGCGCATTCGCGGTGTTGACGAGGCGGAGCCGGATGCGCTCGCCCGGGCGCACGGCGAACTCTCCCGGACTGGAGCCGTTGACGGTGGCCCAATTGCCAAGGCGCCCGGCATGGCTCATGTCGTGCGGGGCTTCGAAGGCGCGGGCAAGCTCGGCTTCCTCAGTCATCCGCCAGTCGTCCAGAACCCAGGTGACGTCCCGGTCCGCGCGAAGCGCTGGCTCGCGCTCCTCCACCACCAGCACGCCGTAAAGGCCGCGCGCGACCTGTTCGACGCTGTTGGCATGCGGGTGATACCAGAAGGTCCCGGCATCCACGGCGTCGAACTCGTAGGCGAAGGTCCCGCCAGGGGGCACCGGCGGCTGGGTCACGTCCGGCACGCCGTCCATGGCGTTGGGCAGCCGGAGCCCGTGCCAGTGGATCGTCGTGTCTTCGGCGAGGCCGTTGTCGAGCAGGACCCGCACCCGGTCGCCCTGGCGCACCCGGATTTCCGGCCCCGGCACGCTGCCGCCATAGCACCAGACCGGCGTTTCGCCATAGGGCTCCGGCGCGAGGCGCACGGATGCGGGCGCGGCCCGCAGGCGCAGCTCTGCCGTCCGCGCCGCACGGGCCCCGCCCAGAGGCGCAAGCGCAAGGCCGGCCCCGGTCGAGGCGAGAAACGCGCGGCGCGTCATTGCCGGTCTGGAAAATCGGGACATGGAACACGCGCCCGGAACTCTGGCGCGCCCGGCACGATTCGAACGTGCGACCTTCTGCTCCGGAGGCAGACGCTCTATCCACTGAGCTACGGGCGCTTGTGCCCGGAGACCATAGATGCGCGGCCCCGGCTGTCAACCGAGATACGACCCGTCCCGGGCCACCAGCCTTCCAGCCTTGAACACCAGGCCGCGCGGCGGGTGATGGGCGACCGCCTCCGCGAGCGTTTCGGCGTGGACCGTGAACAGGTCGGCGGGCGCGCCGGCGGCGATGCCCCGGTCGTCGTGGCCGAATACCCGGCGCGGGGCGGCCGTTGCACAGTCGAAAGCTATGGCGAGGTCGCCGTCGGCGCGGAAGCCCGAGCGCCATGAAAGCAGCATGGCGCGGATCAGGAGGTCGCCATTGCCATAGGGCGACCATGTATCGCGCACATCGTCATTGCCGACGAACACCTCCACCCCGCGCTCGCGCAGAGCCTTCACCGGCGGCAGCGGGGAGGCCCCGCCTCCGTGGGTGGCAAGCGACATGCGGGCTTCGGCCATGGCGGCGGCCAGGCGCTCGAATACGTCCTCCGGGCAAGCGCCGAGACAGAAGCCGTGGCTGACGGTGACGCGGCCTTCCATGCCGGCCGCGCTCGTGCGCTCGGCGAGAGCGGCGATTTCCTGCAACCCCGCCTCGCCGGGGTCGTGGATATGGATATCGATGCCCTTGTCGTGCTTCGCGGCCAGTCGGAACAGCAGGTCGAGCTGGCCGTCGAGATCGCCGTCCTGGAGGATCGGGTCAATGCCGCCCACCAGATCCGCGCCCATCGCCATCGCCTCGTCCATCAGTTCGTACGTGCCGGGCGCGGCGAGCACGCCATATTGCGGGAAGGCGACGATCTGGAAGTCAGCCGCATGCGCGAAGGCGGCCTTGACCTCAAGCAGCGCCTCGACATGGCTGGTCCCGATATCGGGACCGATATCCGCATGACTGCGGAACGCGGTCGTGCCTAGCGCGACGGCCTGGCGGGCGAGACTGGATGCGCGCTCGGCCGGTGGCGGAAGCGTCCGGCGCAAGCCGCGTTCCGTCGCAATGCGGCTGGCGCGGTCGGGCCCGGCCGGATAAGGCATCCAGGGCAGGCCTGTCAGCGTCTTGTCGAGATGGATATGGCCGTCGATCATGCCCGGCAAGGCAAGCAGCCCGCCGCCGTCGAAGCACTCTGCGCCTGCCGCGTCGAGGCCGGGCCCGACCTCTTCGATCACGCCGCCCGACATGCGGATATCCGCGGCGGTCCCGTCGGCGAGCCGCACATTTGCAAGCAGGGTCGTCCCGTCGCTCATGGCCGCACTCCTCCCTTTCCGGCCGCCCTCGATACACCGCTTTGCCGGGCGCTTGCCAGAGGGGCCCCGGCCGCTGCAGCAGCCGGGGCCCCGGGTCGATAATTGAAGGTGCGGACTATTGCTTCGTTGCGCCGAACGCGCCGGCGACATGGCCGTTCAGGAAATGCGCGTTGAACGTGCCGGTCACAGCAGAAGGCGCATTGGAACGATCGCCGCCGAGAAACTGCCCGGTCCACACGCCCACATGCCTCAAGTCGTCCGGACTGCCGGTCTCATCCGTGCTCCCGATCCGCGGAACCGTCGTTCCGCCCACGAAGTGTCCGTTGTCTTCGACCGGTACGCTTGTCAGATGAACGGCCCATCCGCCGAGGATCGGGCTGCCGGCATGCGTGAAATCCGATACCGTGCCTTCCACGGCAAGGCCCCCGTCAGTCCCGAAATTGGCCGTTAGTTCGGCTTTCGCAGCGAACACGCCACTCGAGACCGGCGTCACCTCCTGGAGGCATTGTTCTTTCCGCACGAACATGCCGACTGCCGATCCGCGATAGGTTGCCGCCCCTTGGACGACAAGATCCGTGAGATCGGGCTGCTCGGCCTGCACTGCATCTGCGAATGTGCCGATTTCGACGCTTTCAACGCTAACGGCTCCCAGATTCATCGCATAGGTGGTGTCGCTCCAGAAACCGAAGCGGAGATATTCGGCATCGGCCGCATTGCTCCTGTCATTATATACGACGACCTCGGTTAACCTGCCTGCCGACGTGCCGTCATTGCTGTCATCATGCTTGTATCCGGCGCCGCTAAAGGCAGCCAGTGAAGGAGGCGCGTCGTTGCCTGCCAAGGGCGCGCCCACGATCTCAGGCACTACACTGCCCGCGTCGAATTCGTCGAACGGTTTTGCAATCCCGGCCGAGCCATTCGTATCGAGTGCTGCCGCCACCGCACGCTGCTCATCGAGAAATTCGCGGGAATAGGTGTCGTTCCATGCGTCCTCGAACGCCTTGCTCGCGGCGTTCAGATTCTGTGACGCATTTTCGATGTCTTCCTCGCTCGGATCGTTGCTTGTGTCGATGTCCGCGATTCGTCGCAACAGCTCGTTATAGTGCTCTTCAGCCTTGATGAGGGCTCGCCACTTTTCCCTCAGAACGCTGTTCTCGAAGGGCGGAACATCACTGTCGAGCGGATTCGGATCGGCCGACGGGTCCGGTTTGACCGGCGGCGGGCCCTGGTTTGCAGCGACCGGTCCGCCACTATCGCTGTCGCAGGCCGCGACAGCCAGCGCAAGGACTGCCGCTCCGATCCTCAGCATCCAAATTCGAGCCATTGTGGTGTCTCCCCGTGGGTTCGTTGATGAGGGATGGTCCGGCGCAGGCGTCGGGCCGTCGTCATCACCAGCGATTTCACGAAGAGGGCTTCGCCAACAATAGTTGCAACGAAAATACTGCATGCATTTCAAGCATATAGGAGGCGGCCCGGCACCCCCTGCCCGCCATATCGGCTTACACCAGCGGTCGTTGATCGGAACCGATGGCGCGGTGCCTCCCTACCGTAGCCCCGGTCCTTTGTCTTCATCCCGGTCGGCTATTCAGGATGAGGAGAGGCGGAAACGCCGGGCGGCATTTGCCCGTGAGTCTCAACCCGGTGCCGCTGGTATTATACGCCGCCGCACACCGCCTGCCGGCGCAACGGTTGGCGGCGACAATCCGGGTCGCTATGACGACTGGAGACACATTGTCCCCATGCCGCGTCGGCCGGAACGGTGGTTTGTCCGGCGTCGCCGTCCGACGCGCCCGATTGCCGGATAGAAGGCGTGCTGGGAGCTACGTCGAGGGCCTGCTATCGTCCCGTATGTAACCGGGGAAAGGAGCGGCAATGGGCGCAGCCTCGGATATTGCGGGCCATTATACGCGCGGCGACCTGCTCGCGCGGCTGGAGGCCAGCCTGCGGGAGGACGGGGCGGACCCGGCGCGGCCGACCCTGGAAGAGCTTGCGCCCTACGACCAGTTCCACGGTCGCGGGCTTGAGGCGACCGAGGACATGGCGGACCTCCTACCCGTCTCGGCAACGGACCACATCCTGGATATCGGCAGCGGCCTTGGCGGCCCGGCGCGCTACATGGCCCGGCGTTTCGGCTGCCGAGTGAACGGCATCGACCTGACGGCCGACTATTGCAAGGTCGCGCGGCTGCTCACGGCGCGGCTCGGGCTTGAGGAGCGCGTATCCTTCGACGAAGGCGATGCGCTCGCCATGCCGTTCGGGGACGAGGCGTTCGACGGCGCCTATTCCATGAATGTCTCCATGAACATCGCCGACAAGCGCGCCTTCTACCGGGAGGTTCATCGCGTGTTGAAATCCGGCGGCCGGTTCGCGCTGTCGGAGGTGGCGCAGGGGCCGGGCGGCGAGCCGGACTATCCGCTGCCCTGGGCCGAAACCGCCGCATCGAGCTTCCTCGCCGCGCCGGAGGACACGTGCGCGGCGCTCGAAGCCTCGGGTTTCGGGGTCGAAAGCATGCGCGACACGAGCGAGGCAGCGCGCGATTTCGCCGCCCGCTCGCGCGCCATCGTCGCGGCCGGCGGAAAGCCGCCCCACCGCGCCGTCATGCTGGCGCTCGGCGAGCGCGCCGCCGCCGCAATGGCGAACACAGGCCGCGCGGCCAGGGACCGTTGCACCCTGCCGATAGAAATTCTCTGTCGGAAACGGCCCCAGCCTTGACATAAGGAAAATTGTGGTAAACTGGAACGGTGAAAAGGCGGCTTCTCCTGGAGCCGCCTTTTCGATTCCCGAACGCAAAGGAGGCCGCGGGACATGCCCAACACGAATGGAGGATATGCGCCACACGCATGCGGAACATGACATCGCATGACATTTCATGACACGCGGAGGGGGGCTCAACATTCGGTCCCTGCCCCGCTTCCATATTGCGCGCGCCGGGGGCTTCGCTATCATTCCGGCGCCGTTCGCAAGGCCTAGGGGAGGCGCCGATGGAACCGCCGGAGACGATTGAGGTCGAGGAGGCCGCGATTGCCTGCGACGGCGGCGGCGGCGCGCTCGGGCATCCGCGCGTCTTCCTTCATATCGACAGCGAGGGACAGGTGGATTGCCCCTATTGCGGCCGGCGCTTTGTGCTGAAGGACGGAGCGGACCTCCGCGCGGCGCATTGACCGGAAGCGCGCCCCGCCACGTCTTTCTCGTCGACGGCTCCGGCTACATCTTCCGCGCCTTCCACGGCCTGCCGCCGATGACGCGGCCGGACGGCACGCCCGTCAATGCCGTTTACGGGTTCACGACCATGCTGATGCGGCTTGTCGAGGACACGGACGCGGACCGGATCGCCGTCGTGTTCGACGTGGCGCGCACGACCTTCCGCAACGACATCTACGCCGACTACAAGGCGAACCGCCCAGACCCGCCGCCCGAGCTCGTGCCGCAATTCGCGCTGATCCGCGACGCCGTCAGGGCGCTGAACCTGCAGGTGGCCGAATTGCCCGGCTACGAGGCCGATGACGTTATCGCGACCTATGCCCGCCGGGCGGCGGCGCTGGGCGCGGAGGTCACGATCGTCTCGTCCGACAAGGACCTGATGCAGCTCGTGGATGACCGCATCTCGCTCTTCGACCCGGTGAAACAGCGCAGGATCGGCGCCGCGGAGGTGGCCGAGCGTTTCGGCGTGGGGCCGGAGAAGGTCGTGGACGTGCAGGCGCTCGCCGGCGATTCCAGCGACAATGTGCCGGGCGTGCCCGGCATCGGCGTCAAAACCGCGGCGCAGTTGATCGACGAATACGGGGATCTCGACACGCTGCTGGCGCGGGCGGAGGAAATCCGCCAGCCCAGGCGCCGCAGCAATCTCATCGAATTCGCCGAGCAGGCGCGTATCTCGCGGGAACTCGTGCTGCTGCGGGATGATGCGCCCGTCGCCGAAGACCTGGACGCCTTCGCTGTGCCGGGCCTGGATCCGGCGCTGCTGCGTCCTTTCCTGGAGGAGCAGGGTTTCGCCTCTATCCTCGCCCGTCTCGGCGGCAACAGGGAGAACGAGCGGCAGGCGGCCCCGGTGGAAGCGGACTACACGCTGGTTACAGACGAGGAAACGCTCCGGCAGTGGGTCGAGGACGGTTTCGAAGCCGGGGTCGTCGCCATCGACACCGAGACGGACAGCCTGGATGCGCAGCGAGCGCGGCTGGTCGGCCTGTCCCTGGCCGTCGCACCCGGCAAGGCCTGCTACATCCCCGTCGGGCATGAACTGGCGGCGGAATTGCTGGAAGCCGAGGCGCCGCGCCAGCTTTCTCCCGAGACAGCACTCGCTGTTCTGGAGCCGCTGCTGGCCTCCGACGCCGTGCTGAAAGTCGGACAGAACATCAAATACGACATGGAAGTCCTTGCCGGACATGACATTCGCGTGTCGCCCATCGACGACACGATGGTGCTGTCCTATGTGCTCGACGGCTCAAGCCACGGCCACGGCATGGACGAGCTTGCACGCCTGCATCTGGACCATGAGTGCATCAGCTACGAAAGCGTTTGCGGCAAGGGCAGGAACGCGGTCACCTTCGACAAGGTGGCGCTCGACAAGGCGTTGGACTACGCGGCCGAAGACGCCGACGTCACCTTGCGCCTGCACAGGGTCCTGCGTCCACGGCTCCGCGAGGAGCGCATGGCGGCCGTCTATGAGACCATCGAACGGCCGCTGATTCCGGTGCTCGCCGGCATGGAGAACGCGGGCATAAAGGTCGATGTCGCGGCGCTGAAGGCGCTGTCGAACGACTTCGCGCGCCGCATCGGCGACCTTGAGGGAGACATTCACGGCCTCGCCGGCCAGTCCTTCAATATCGGCTCGCCCAAACAGCTCGGGGAAATCCTGTTCGACGAGATGGGCCTTCCGGGCGGCAGGAAGGGCAAGACGGGGGCTTATGCAACCGGCGCCGAAATCCTGGAGGACCTGCGCGCCCAGGGGCACGACCTGCCCGCCCGGGTGCTGGACTGGCGGCAATTGTCAAAGCTGCGCAGCACCTATACGGAGGCGCTGGCCGCCGCCGCCCATCCCGGTACGCAGCGCGTCCATACCTCCTTCTCCCAGGCGGTTGCAGGCACGGGGCGTCTTTCCTCGAACGACCCCAACCTCCAGAACATTCCGGTGCGCACGGAGGAAGGCCGTAAGATCCGCCGCGCTTTCATCGCCGAACCGGGCCACATGCTCGTCAGCGCCGACTACTCGCAAATCGAGCTCAGGCTGCTGGCCCATGTCGCGGAGATCGAGCCGTTGAGGGACGCCTTCCATGCCGGTCTCGACATTCACGCGCTCACCGCCTCGCAGGTGTTCGGACAGCCGGCGGAAGGCATGGACCCGATGACGCGCCGACGCGCCAAGGCGATCAATTTCGGCATCATCTACGGTATTTCCGCCTTCGGCCTTTCGCGCCAGCTTGCAATTCCGCAGGGTGAGGCGCGAGCCTATATCGACGCCTATTTCGAGCGTTATCCCGGCATCCGCGACTATATGGGCCGGGCGCGGGCATTCGCGCGCAAACATGGTTACGTGCCCACGATCTTCGGGCGGAAGTGCCGAACGCCATATATCGCCGACAGGAACCCCGCCCGGCGCAGCTTCGCCGAGCGCGCCGCGATCAATGCGCCGCTCCAGGGCTCGGCGGCGGACATCATCAAGCGCGCCATGCTGCGCGTCCCCCATGCGCTCGCCGGGGCGGGCCTCAAAGCGCGCATGATCCTTCAGGTTCACGACGAACTGCTGTTCGAGGCGCCGGAGGACGAAGTCGAGGAAACCTGCGCTTGCGTCGCCGCGGCGATGGAGAGCGCCGCAGAGCTCGCCATACCGCTCGTGGTCGAGACCGGCGCCGCGGACAACTGGGCGGACTCGCATTGAGCCGCCGAAGAAGCGCCGTCGGCGCGTAACCGGGGACTCCCTTGCCCGGAACCTGCGCATCCGTCATAGGTGGTACGTGATGAGCGACCGGCAGGACGATGACCGCGACGATGCCGACGAAGCGCTGGGGGACGCCGAGCGACAGGCCGCCGTTTTCACCCACACCCGGCGCGCGCGGCGCAAGGAACTGGCGGAAGACTATGTTGAGCTGATCGACGATCTGATCGAGGCGAATGGCGAGGCGCGCCTGGTCGAGATCGCACGCCGCATGGGCGTCACCCATATGACAGCCAGCAAGGCGGTCGCCCGCCTGCAGCGTGACGGACTGGTGACGACCCGGCCCTACCGCTCGATCTTCCTGACTGGCAAGGGCCGCAAGATGGCGCTCCGCTCGCGCCGGCGCCACCAGATCGTGCTCGACTTCCTGAAGACCATCGGCGTCAGCCACGAGACCGCGAGGCGCGACGCCGAGGGCATCGAGCACCATGTAAGCGAGGAAACATTGCGGGCGTTCACCCGGATCAGCGAAGGAAACTCCGCGGCGGATCCGCCGCGCGCGGAACGGCGGCCGCTAAGCATCGCCCAGCACGGACAGGAGCGCGTCGACCCCTATGCCTGGCTCCGGGCCGGGAACTGGCGGGAGGCGATGCGCGACCCCGCTGTTTTGCCGGACGACATCCGACGGCATCTGGAGGCGGAGAACGAGTATGTCCGGTCGGTCATGGCGCCGCTGCACGGCCTCCAGGAGCGCCTCAAGGAGGAAATGCGGGGCCGAATCAAGGAAGACGACACGACAGCGCCGGCTCCCGACGGGCCGTTTTCCTACTACACCCGGTTCGTGACCGGCGGGGAGCATCCGCTGTTCTGCCGACGGGACAGCGAAGGCGAAGAGACGCTCCTGCTTGACGGCAACCTGCTGGCGGAAGGGCGACCCTATTGCCGCATCGCCGCCTGCGTCCACAGCCCGGACCACAGGCTGATCGCCTATACGGTCGATCTCTCGGGTTCCGAGGATTACACGCTAGCTTTCCGGGACGCCCGGAGCGGCGCAGATCTCGAAGACAGGGTCGAACGGACGGCGGGCGCTGTCGTCTGGGCGAATGACAGCCGGACCGTCTTCTATACCGTGCGCGACGACAAGGCGCGGCCCCGCTGGGTTTACCGCCGCAGCCTCGGAGGAGAGCCCGAGCTTGTTTACGAGGAGCCGGATCCCGGTTTTTTCCTGACAGTCGGAAAGACCGAGAGCGGGCGTTTCATACTGCTGGATTCCCACGATCACACGAGCGGTGAAATCCGGCTTGTGGACGCTGACCGGCCCGAAGACCCGCCGCGCCTCGTGGCCGCGCGGCGCCCGGATGTCGAATATTCGCTGGGAGACCGGGGGGACCGGCTGCTGATCCTCACCAACGATCGCGGGGCGGAGGATTTCCGCGTCGCCGCCGCGCCGCTCGACGCGCCGGATCCGGACGCCTGGGAAGATCTGGTTCCCCACAAGCCGGGCCGGCTTATCCTCCAGACGATCCTGTTCCGGGACTGGGCCGTGCGCCTTGAGCGGGAGGACGGTTTGCCGCGGATCGTTGTGCGCGCCCTGGAGTCCGGCGAGGAACATGCCATCGCCTTCGAGGAGGAAGCCTATTCCCTCGGCGTCCTTGCCGGTTTTGAATATGCGACCGACATCCTGCGCTTCAGCTACGCCTCGCCGACGACCCCGACGCATGTCTATGACTACGACATGGCCAAGCGGACGCGCCGGCTGCTGCGCACCCAGGAAGTGCCGAGCGGCCACAACCCCGGGGACTACCGAACGCAGCGGCTGACGGCGCCCGCGCCCGACGGCGAAGCGGTGCCCGTCACCCTGCTCTATCGCGCGGACCTCGACTTCTCTACCCCACCGCCCTGCCTCCTATACGGTTACGGCGCCTATGGCATGTCCATCCCCGCCGGTTTCTCGACTTCGAGGTTGAGCCTGGTGGACCGGGGTTTCGTTTACGCCATCGCGCATATCAGGGGCGGGACGGACTGCGGCTACCGCTGGTACCGCACCGGCAAACTGGCCGGCAAGACCAACAGTTTCGACGATTTCATCGCGGTCGGCCGTCATCTGACGGCCGAAGGCTATGCGGGCGGCATTGTCGCCCATGGCGGCAGCGCCGGAGGGCTGCTCGTCGGCGCTGCCGCCAATCGGGCGCCGGAGTTATTCAGGGCCGTATTGGCCGAAGTACCTTTCGTGGATGTGCTGAACACCATGTCGGACCCCGACCTGCCGCTCACGCCGCCCGAATGGCCGGAATGGGGCAATCCGATAGAGGATGAGGAGGCGTTCCGACGCATCGCCGCCTACAGCCCATACGAAAATGTGGCGGCGGAGGCCTATCCCGACATTTTTGCGACGGCCGGTATTTCAGACCCCCGCGTCACCTATTGGGAGCCGGCGAAATGGATCGCCGCGCTCCGCGAGACCGCTGAAGGCGAACCCATGCTACTGCTGCGGACGAACATGACTGCCGGGCATGGCGGTGCGTCCGGGCGCTTCGAGGCGCTGAACGAACTCGCGGAACTCTACGCCTTCGCGCTAAGCCGTTTCGGAATCACCGACTAACGACGGCCTGCGACATTGCGTTCGAACTGTTCCTTCGTCAATTGCATCCCGACATAGATGCGGTAAGCGGTCAGCGATGTGTTCTCCCTGACCGGGATATCCAGGGTCAGGCGTTCCGACTTTGCGGCTTCCGTCCCGCTTCCGTCGAACGAGACCTGCACCGAAAACGGAGTCCGGGCCGCCACGCCGCCGTCAGGATCGACCACCGCGACGAAATAGCCGAATTTATGTTCGGCTGCGGAACTCGCGGGACCGCGCTGCGTGCGGAAAACGATGTCGAGATCGATCGAGCCCATTCTCGAATCGCTGTCGAAGTCGCATTCCGCCGCAATGGCTCCGACCTGCGCTTCGAACTCGATATCCGTCAGATCGCTCCCGCCGCTTGCGAATCTTGTCAGCTGTCTTGCATCGTGGATCGCGCCGACTGTCGGACAGGCGGCCGACGATCCACCGAACCCCGAACAACCCGCCAACAACGAAAGTGCCGCGATCGACGCTGCGGCTCCGGCCGCAAATCCCCTCGCCATCGACTGCCCTCTGCGTTAGGTTTCGGCTGTGCGCCACGCACTTGACGGACCTTAGAACGGACCGGAGACACGCACAATGACAAGCGAGAAACCGGCAGTCACGGTTCGCCTCGTCGGTCCGCGTGGCTTTTGCGCCGGCGTGGTTCGCGCGATCCGGATCGTCGAGGCGGCGCTGGAGCGGTATGGTGCCCCCGTCTATGTGCGCCATGAAATCGTCCATAACCGTTCCGTTGTGAAGACGCTGGAGGAAAAAGGCGCCGTTTTCGTCGAGGAGCTGAATGAGGTTCCGGACGATGCGCCTGTCATTTTTTCGGCGCATGGCGTGCCGAAATCCGTCCCGGAGGAGGCCGGACGGCGGGCGCTGCACTACATCGACGCCACGTGCCCGCTGGTCAGCAAGATCCATCGCGAGGCGGAGCGGCATTTCGCGGCAAAGCGGCACATCTTCCTGATCGGCCATGCCGGCCATCCCGAGGTTGTGGGTACGATGGGCCAATTGCCGGGCGGCGCCATCGAATTGATCCAGACCGTTCAGGATGCGCGGCGGGTCGAACCGCCGGCGGGACGCGAACTTGCCTATGTCACCCAGACCACGCTTTCGGTGGACGATACCGCCGAAATCATAGAGGCGTTGCGCTCGCGGTTTCCCGGTCTTCATGAGCCGAAGCGGGAAGACATCTGCTATGCCACGACCAATCGGCAGGCTGCCGTCAAGGCCGCTGTGCCCGGCGCGGACGCCGTAATCGTTATCGGTTCACGTAACTCTTCGAATTCCAATCGGCTGGTCGAGGTCGCGAAGGCTGCCGGTTGCCGGCGCGCCTTTCTTGCCGACGGCGTGGCGCAGATAGACTGGGATGCGTTGGCGGATATCCGGGTGCTCACGGTCACCGCAGGCGCATCGGCGCCGGAAGCGCTTGTCGAAGAAGTGGTACAAGCCTGCCGCGAACGCTTCGACGTGACGGTCGAAGATTGGGTCGACACGCTTGAAACCGTGAAATTCAAGCTGCCGCGTGGATTGGCGGCCTGATTCCGAATGGCCGTCTATACGCCGGTCGGCGAAGCCGCACTGGAGCGTTTCCTGGCCGAGTACCGGCTGGGCGGCCTGCAACGCTTCGAACCCATACCGGAGGGAATCGACAACACGAATTATCTGCTCGAAACATCTTCGGGCCGTTATGTATTGACCTTGTTCGAGAACCGCATCGATCCGGCGGACCTGCCGTTCTTCGTCGCGCTGATGGACTATCTGTCCGCCCGCGGCGTTCCCTGCCCTTCCCCGATGCGTCGCAAGGACGGTGCCAGCCTGGCGCCGCTGGCCGGGCGGACAGCGCTGATCGTGACGTTTCTGGAGGGAGAACGGGGCCCCGGCGCGTTCCGTGCCATCGGCGAAGCGCTGGCTCGGCTTCACCTTGCGGGAACCGGGTTCCGGGCGGCGCGGCCCAATGATTTGGGGCCGCAAGGCTGGCGCCGTCTCGCCGCGTTGACATCCGGACGCGCCGACGAGGTTGGCCCCGGCCTGGCCGCACGCATCGCCGATACATTGAAGGACCTCTCCGGGATCTGGCCCGAGGGGCTGCCCGGCGGCGCCATTCATGCCGATCTCTTTCCGGACAATGCGGTGTTTCGGGGCGGCGCCGTCTCGGGAATTTACGATTTCTATTTCGCATGCACGGATGCGTTCGCCTACGACCTTGCCATTGCCCAGGTCGCGTGGGCGATGGACCCGGAGGGGCGTTTCGACACCCGCGCCGCTGCCGAGATGGAGAAAGGCTACGAAACCGCCCGGCCGCTTGAAGCCGCCGAACTGCGCGCATTGCCGGCGCTAAGGCGGGGCGCGGCGCTCCGCTTCCTTCTGACCCGGCTTTACGACTGGCTCTATCCGGCGCCTGCCGCACTGATGACCCCGAAGGACCCGCTCGAATATCTGCGCAAGCTGGACGGCCTGTCGTGACCGGGGTTGAAATCTTCACCGACGGCGCCTGTCTCGGCAATCCGGGCCCCGGCGGCTGGGCGGCGCTGCTGCGCTACGGCGCGCATGAATCGGAACTGGTCGGCGGCGCCCGGCATACAACGAACAATCGCATGGAGTTGATGGCGGCCATCGCCGGCCTCGAGGCCCTCGCCCGGCCTTGCTCGGTGCGGCTGGTTACGGACAGCCGCTATGTCATGGACGGCATCCGGTCCTGGCTGCCGGTATGGAAGCGCAACGGTTGGCGCACTGCGGCGAAAAAGCCGGTGAAGAATATCGACCTCTGGCGGCGGCTCGACGCGGCGGCGGCCCGCCATGAAATCGAGTGGATCTGGGTCCGCGGCCATGCCGGCCACGCCGAAAACGAGCGTGTCGACGCCCTCGCGCGGCGACAGGCCAAGCGCGAGGGCGAAGAATGCTAAAGCTGCTCGAGAATTTTCTCGGCGCTGGAAACCTCGAAGGCGCCGCCGTCCTCTAGGTTCAGGCGCGTCACCGTGCCGTCCTCGACAATCATCGAATAGCGGCGTGCCCGCACGCCGAGTCCGAGCGCGCTAAGGTCCAGCTCGACCCCCATTGACCTTGCGAGGTCGCCGCTGCCGTCGGCGAGCATCCGGACCTTGCCGGCTGCGCCCTGCTGGTCGCCCCAAGCGCCCATGACGAAGGGGTCGTTGACCGCAAGGCAAACGATGTCGTCCACGCCCTTCGCGCGGATGGCGTCAGCCTTTTCCACAAACCCCGGCAGGTGCTTGGCTGAGCAGGTCGGCGTGAAGGCGCCCGGCACGCAAAAGGCCACAACCTTCCTGCCGCCGAAAAGGTCCCCGGTTTCGACGCTTTGCGGTCCGCCGTCGGTCATCTCCTTCAAGGTCGCGGCCGGAACCTTGTCTCCCTGCGTAATTGTCATGTCAGTCACTCCTCGTATCGGATGGCGCACCATAGGAACCGGCCGCGCAGGCGCAAGGCAGAAGGATTGTAGCAAGGCCGAACTGGACCGGATGGCAGCCGGTCTTCTATAACACCGGGGTCGATACGGCCGGAGGCGTTCATGCCGGATTCGGCGCCGTTGAGCGCAACGGGCGGCGGGAAATTCCAGGACCCCGACTTCACTGCGGACGGCAGCCGCCGCGCAAGGGTTGCGCTGCGCCGGCTGGAGACCCTGTGGATTAATACGGGGACGCTCTGCAACCTCGCCTGCCGCAATTGCTATATCGAGTCGAGCCCTCGCAACGACCGGATCGCCTATATCCGCGCCGATGAGGTCGCGGTCTATCTGGACGAGATCGCCAGCATGGACGCCGGCACGCGCGCAATAGGCTTCACCGGCGGCGAGCCGTTCATGAATCCGGACTTTACGGCGATGCTGGCGGATGCGCTCGAACGCGGCTTCGAGACCCTGACGCTGACCAACGCCATGCGCCCGATGATGAAGCACGGCAAGGCATTACTGGAACTCCGGGCCCGCCACGGCGGGCGGCTCCGCGTGCGGGTCTCGCTGGACCACTATACCGAGGCCTTGCACGAGACCGAGCGCGGCACGCGAAGCTGGGCCCCGACCCTGGCCGGGCTGCGCTGGCTCGACGAACACGGCTTCGCGCCGGAAGTCGCGGGCCGAACCTGCTGGGGAGAGGACGAGACCTCCGCGCGCGCGGGCTATGAGCGTCTCTTCGCCCGGCTGGGCCTGGCTTGCAACGCCACTGACCCGATAGCATTGACGCTTTTTCCCGAAATGGATGAAGGCGCCTCCGTGCCGGAGATCAGCTCCACCTGCTGGGCGACGCTCGGCAAGTCGCCCTCGGATATCATGTGCTCGTCTTCCCGCATGGTCGTGAAGCGCCGGGGCGCGACGAGACCGGTCGTCGTCGCCTGCACTCTCCTGCCTTACGACCCGCGCTTCGAACTGGGCGAAACGTTGTCGGAGGCCATGGGATCGGTGCCCCTCAACCATGTGCATTGCGCCAGATTCTGCGTGCTGGGCGGTGGCGCCTGCGGCGGCGCGTGAGGTTTCCCAAATCCGGGCGGGGCGTTTCGACGCGAGGCGTTTCGAATTGAAGCCTTGACTTCGTTGCCTGGGCGACCATATCTTTGCATAAAGTCGCCTAGTCAACCAAATTCGAGTTTTCATTCACATGGAAGACGAACGCTATTTCGGCTTTCTGGTCTCCGATGTGGCCCGCTTGCTGCGCACCGAATTCGACCGCCGAGTGCGGGATTTCGGCCTGACGCGTTCGCAATGGCTGGCGCTCACCCGGATTTACCGCCAGCCCGGCTGCACGCAGTCGGAACTGGCCGAGACCATGGAGATGGAGAAGGGCTCCGCCGGACGCCTGATCGACCGGCTCGAGGACAACGGCTTCGTGGTGCGGGAAGCGGACCCGGCGGACCGTCGCGTCAAGCGGATACACCTGACGCCCGAAGCTGAGGCGATCGAACGCACCATGCGACGGATCGCGCGCCAGACGATCCACGAAGCCCTGGGCGACCTTGAAGAGGCCGAGCGCGACAAGGCCGTCGAACTGCTGATTACCGTCAAGGCCCGTTTGCAGGAAATGCTCCAGACCAGTAACCAGGCCGCCAGCGCGGCCGACAGACAAATGGCAGCCCAATGAGTTTGCGCCGCGTAAGCCGGGCCCTGACCCGCCTGTTCCTGCTGATCGTGGTTCCGCTCGCCGCGATAGCGGTCGGAGCCTATGTCTATCTCACCGGCGGTCGCTATGTGACGACCGAGAACGCCTATGTGAAGAACGACATCGTCCAAGTCAGCGCCGATATCGAAGGGCGGGTCGTGGAAGTCGCCGTGCGCGACCATGAGGAAGTCCGGTCCGGAGACCTCCTTTTCCGGATCGACCCGGTCCCCGTCGAGATTCGCCTGGCGCGCACCGAGGCGGAACTGGGCATGGTGCGCGACGATCTGCGCAGCCTCCGGGCCGAATACGATGTCGCTGCAAGCGAATTAGAGGTAACGGAAGGCGAGCGGCGCGAAGCGCTCGAGGCCGTTCGCTACCACCGGATGCAGGTAAAGCGCTTGCGCAATCTGCAGCGCCGGGGCGCAACGACCCGCGTCAGGCTGGAAGCTGCGGAGCACGATCTGGCGGTCGCCCGGCAGCGGACGGAGGTGGTTCGCAAGCAGGCGGAGGTTGCCCGGAAGCGGATGGGCCGGGTGTTGACGGAGCTCGGCGGGGCGCTCGACACGCCGGTCGAGAGCCATCCGATGTATCGGGAGAAGGAATCGCTGCGCGATGCGGCCCGGCTGGACCTCGAACGCACGGTCGTGCGCGCCGCGGTCGGCGGGATTGTCAGCAATGTCAAATTGCAGGCTGGCGAATATGTGGAGTCGGGCAAGCCGGTATTCTCCATCATCGCCGAACGGCAGCCCTGGGTCGAAGCCAATCTCAAGGAGACGGAACTCACCCATGTCCGCGTCGGCCAGAAGGCCACGATCGTGGTCGATGCCTATCCGGACGTGCTGTGGAACGCGGTCGTGGAAAGCATCAGCCCCGCGACGGGCGCGGAATTCGCGGTGCTGCCGCCCCAGAACGCGACCGGCAATTGGGTCAAGGTGGTGCAGCGCCTGCCGGTGCGCCTGAAGCTTCAGGAACGGTCCGGCGTGCTGCCGCTGCGGGCGGGCATGACCGTGTCCGCATCGATAGACACGGTGCGCGAGCGCCATCTGCTGACCGTCATCAAGGAAAGCTGGGCCCGAACCCGGCCCGACGCCGAATAGGGGCCCATGGACGAAAGGCCGCCTCATCATAGATAATCGGGGCGTGGCCCGACAGACGGGTCTTGGCCCCAGGAGCCCGATATGGCGCTTGCGCAAGTCAAGCTGGACGACAAATACACACTGGACGAAGGACGGGTCCTGCTGACCGGGGCCCAAGCCCTGGTGCGGCTGCCGCTTGTGCAGCGCCGCCGGGACCTTGCCGCCGGCCTCGATACCGCCGGTTTCGTTTCCGGCTATCGCGGCTCGCCCCTCGGCGGCTACGACCAGCAGCTCTGGGCCGCCCGCAAGCATCTTCAAGACCACCACATCGTCTTCAAGGCGGGCGTCAATGAGGACCTCGCCGCCACTTCCGTCTGGGGAACGCAGCAGTCGGGCTTTTTCGGCGACGCCAGATATGACGGCGTCTTCGGCATCTGGTACGGCAAGGGACCGGGCGTGGACCGCACGGGCGATGCGCTCAAGCACGCCAATCTGTTCGGCACGCATCCGCATGGCGGCGTCATTGCGCTGGCCGGCGACGACCATGTCGCCAAGAGCTCCACGACGGCGCATCAAAGCGAGTTCGCATTCGTCGATGCGATGGTGCCGATCCTGAATCCATCGGGCGTCCAGGAATTTCTCGATTTCGGCCTCTACGGCTTCGCCCTGTCGCGCTATGCCGGTCTTTGGGCGGGATTCATTTGCGTGACGGACACGGTCGATTCCACGGCGACGGTCGATATTGACCCCGACCGTGTGAAGATCCGGCTTCCGACCGATTTCGAGATGCCGGAGGGCGGCGCCAATATCCGCTGGCCGGACAATTGGCTGGAGCAGGAGCCACGCCTGCACCATGTCAAGCTGCCGGCGGCGGTGGCTTTCGTGCGCGCGAACCGGCTCGACCGGGTGACCGTCGGCGGGCCGGGGCGGCGAATCGGCATCGTCACCACCGGCAAGTCCTATCTCGATACCAGGCAGGCCCTCTCGGCGCTCGGCATAGACGACGCGACCGCGCGCGAACTCGGGCTCTCGGTTTACAAGGTGGCGCTGTCCTGGCCGATAGAGCCGGAAGGCATGCGCGCGTTCTGCGAGGGCCTGGAAGAGGTCATCGTCGTCGAGGAAAAACGCGGGCTGATCGAGCCGCAGATCAAGGAGTTGCTTTACAGCACGCCCGCAGACCGCCGGCCCCGCGTTGTCGGCAAGACGGACGAGGCTGGCCGTGCATTGCTGCGGACCCACCAGGAGTTGCAGCCGGAGGAAGTTGCCGAGGTAATCCTTTCGCGTCTCGGCCGCGTGACCGACACCGGCCGTTTCGAATCCCGCCTGGAAGCAATTCGGAATGTGACGCGCCAATCCGGAGGCAACCAGCCGAGCCTGGTGCGCACGCCGTCCTTCTGCTCCGGCTGTCCGCACAATTCCGGCACCAGGCTGCCGGACGGATCGCGGGCGTTCTCGGGCATCGGCTGCCATTTCATGGCGCAATGGGTCGATCCGGAAAAGACCGCGACCTATACCCATATGGGCGCGGAAGGCGCGACCTGGGCCGGGTTGCACCATTTCGTCGAGACGCCGCATATCTTCCAGAATATCGGCGACGGCACCTACTACCATTCCGGCATCCTGGCGGTGCGGGCCGCCGTCGCGTCGGGCGCCAACATGACCTACAAGGTGCTCTATAACGACGCCGTCGCCATGACCGGCGGGCAGCCGGTGGACGGGCCGCTGTCGCCGGCAATGGTGACGCAGCAGCTTGCCGCCGAGGGCGTGAAGCCGATCTATCTCGTCACCGACACGCCGGAAGCCTATGAAAAGGCGCGGGACCTTGCGCCCGGTACCGTGGTCAAGCACCGCTCGGAGATGAACCAGGTGCAGATCGCGCTGCGCGGGATCGAGGGCGTTTCCGGCCTCGTCTATGTGCAGACCTGCGCTGCGGAAAAGCGCCGGCGGCGCAAGCGCGGCGCCTTTCCGAACCCGCCCAAACGCATGTTCATCAACCCGGCCGTCTGCGAAGGCTGCGGCGATTGCGGCGTCAAGTCGAACTGCGTCTCCGTCATCCCGGTCGAGACCGAATTCGGCCGCAAGCGCATGATCGACCAGTCGGCCTGCAACAAGGATTATTCCTGCCTGAACGGCTTCTGCCCGAGCTTCGTCACGGTCTATGACGCCGAGCCGCGCAAGGGCAAGCCGGCCGGCAAGGCGCCGGGGCCGCTGGAGGTCCTGCCGGAACCGGACCTGCCCGGAACCGACGAGCCCTATTCCATCATGATCGACGGTATCGGCGGCACGGGCGTCATCACGGTGGGCGCGCTGCTCGCCATGGCGGCGCATCTGGAGGGCAAGGCCGCCACCGTGATGGACATGACGGGCCTCGCCCAGAAGGGCGGCGCCGTCTGGAGCCATCTGCGCATCGCCGACAATGCTGAAGATCTGCACAGCGTGCGCATCGGCCTCGGCGGCGCCCGCGCGCTCATCGGCTGCGACCTGGTGACCTCCAGCCAGATCGACACCCTCTCCCGGCTGGCGCGCGGCACCAGCCGGGCGGTCGTCAACACCTATCGCACCTATACGAACGAGTTCGCGCGCAATCCCGACATGTCCTTCCCCGAGGACGAGCTGCGCACCCGCATCGAGGCGGCGCTCGGCGGCGACGCCGTGGAAATGATCGACGCCACCCGCCTCGCCACCGCGCTTCTGGGCGACGCCATCGGCTCCAACCTGTTCATGGCCGGCTTCGCCTATCAGAGGGGCCTCGTCCCTGTCGGCGCGGAGGCCATCGAGCACGCTATCGAGCTCAACGGCGTCGCCGTCGAGATGAACAAGACGGCGTTCGACTGGGGCCGGCGGGCGGCGCATGATCTCGCCTTCGTCGAACGGGTCGCCTATCCGGCGGAAGCAAGGCCCGAGCGCCCGGTCCTGGAAAGCCTGGACGATGCGGTCGCCCGCAGGGTCGCGTTCTTGACCGGCTACCAGAACGCCGCCTATGCCGGGCGTTACAAGGCGCTTGTGAACCGGGTGCGCGAGGCCGAGGGCGTGGAAGGCGGCGGCCCGCTCTCCCACGCGGTTGCGCGTTATTATTTCAAGCTGTTGGCCTACAAGGACGAATATGAGGTGGCCCGGCTCCACGCCTCCGGGGATTTCCGCAAGCAGATCGAGCGCCAATTCGAGGGCAGCTACCGGCTGGAGTTCAACCTGGCCCCGCCGCTCTTCGCCCGGAAGGATTCCGTAACCGGCGAGCCGCGCAAGATGCGCTTCGGCTCGTGGATGCTACATGTCTTCCGGCTGCTCGCCGCTATGCGCGGCCTGCGCGGCACGGCCTTCGACCCGTTCGGGCGGACGGAGGAGCGCCGCCGCGAACGCGCGCTGATCGCGCAATACGAGATCGATATGGAAGAAGTCCTCAGCCGCTTCGGTCCGGATACCATTTCCGCCGCCGTCGGGCTGGCGAGCGTGCCGGAGCATATCCGTGGCTACGGCCATGTGAAGCTGCGCCATCTGGAAGCTGCGGAGAAACAGCGGGAGGCGCATCTCGAAGCGCTCCGCAATCCCGGCAAACGAACAATAGCTGCCGCCGAATAGGAGCATTCCCAATATGAACGGGACGGAAACCGCGATCGTTGTCGGGGTAGGGCCAGGTCTCGGCGCCTCGCTCGGGCGTATCTTCTCCCGCGCCGGCATGAAGGTTGCCCTTGCGGCGCGCACGCCGGCCCGGCTGGAGCCGATCGCCGCCGAAATGGGCGATGCCGTGAGCCTGCATGCCTGCGACGCCACGGACGACGCAAGCGTCAAGGCGCTGTTCGCGGCGGTGCCGGAGCCCGACATCGTGGTCTTCAACGCATCCGGCCGCGTGCGCGGGAGCGTGGCGGATATCGAAACCGAAACATTCGAGCAGGCATGGCGGCAGGCCTGCCTCGGCGGCTTCATCGTCGGACGCGATGCTGCGCGCGCCATGCTGCCGCGCGGTTCGGGCAGCATTTTCTTCACCGGGGCCACAGCGTCGGTGAAGGGCTATGCGCAATCGGCGGGCTTCGCGGTCGGCAAGTTCGGCCTGCGCGCGCTGGCGCAGTCCATGGCGCGCGACTTCGGACCGAAAGGCATTCATGTCGCGCATTTCGTCATCGACGGCGGCATTCTGGGCCCGCACCATGCGCCGGACCCCGGCCTGCCCCAGGACCATCTGCTGGTTCCGGACTCGATTGCGGAGACCTATCTGCATGTCCATCGCCAGCATCGCTCGGCCTGGGCGCATGAGATCGATCTGCGCCCCTGGGTCGAGTCCTTCTGAGGCGCGCTGCGGCTAGCGGGGATGAACATGGCCAAGCGCGTGCTGGTACTGAACGGGCCGAATCTGAACATGCTCGGCCAGCGCCAGCCCGAGATTTACGGGCGCACGACCCTTGCCGAAATAGACGCCTCCATAGAGGCCGCTGCAGGCGGGCTCGGCATGGAGGCGATCTGCCGGCAGAGCAATCATGAAGGCGAACTCGTCACCTGGATCCAGGAGGCGCGCGGGGATTTCGATGCCATCGTCATCAACGCCGCGGCCTATACCCACACTTCGGTGGCGCTGCTCGATGCGTTGACGCTGTTCGAAGGCCCCGTGGTCGAGGTCCATCTTTCGAATATCCACCGGCGCGAGGCCTTCCGCCACCGCTCCTACATATCCGGCGCCGCGCTCGGCATGGTCGCGGGCTTCGGCCCTGTCGGATACCGGCTGGCGCTGCTGGCCCTGGAAGACCGCTGGCGCGCGGAAGAGGACGCGCCATGAGCGGCTTTCCCATCGACGAGGATGCGGTCCGGCGGTTGGCGGCGCTGCTCGACGAAACCGGCGTCGCCGAAATCGAATATCGCGACGGAGACCGGAGCCTCAGAATCTCCGCCCTCGGCGCTGCGCAGGTCGCTCAGCCCGTCAACGCGGCTGCGGTGCAGATGCCGGAGACGCCGCAAACCGGCGCGGCTGCGCCTCCCCAACAGGCGCCTGCCGCCGCCGAGGGCACGCCCGTCACCGCGCCGATCGTGGGCACGGTCTATCTTCAGCCGGAGCCAGGGCAGGCTGCATTCGTGCAGGTCGGCGACCGCGTGCAGGCGGGCCAGATTCTGCTGATTATCGAGGCGATGAAGGTCTATAACCAGATTCCCGCACCCTCGGACGGCATCGTCCGGCAGATTCTCGTCTCCAGCGGCGACCCGGTCGAATATGGCGAGACGCTGATGATTCTCGGCTGAGCCGGTGTTCGAAAAGGTCCTGATCGCCAATCGCGGCGAGATTGCGCTTCGCATCATCCGCGCCTGCCGGGACCTCGGCATCCGTACGGTGGCGGTCCATTCCACCATCGACTCCGACGCCATGCATGTGCGCCTTGCGGACGAGAGCGTGTGCATCGGCCCGCCCGCGCCGCGCGACAGCTATCTCAGCATGGCCGCGCTGGTCTCGGCCGCGAGTGTGGCCGGCGCCGACGCGATCCACCCGGGCCTCGGCTTCCTCGCGGAGAACGCGACCTTCGCACAGGTGGTGACCGACCACGGCTTCACCTTCATCGGCCCGAGCCCGGACCATATCGCCACTATGGGCGACAAGATCGCCGCCAAGGCGGCCATGGCGGACGTCGGCATTTCCGGAGTGCCGGGCAGCGATGCCGCAGTCGACGACGACGCGGAAGCCGCGCGGATCGCCGACGGGATCGGCTATCCGGTGCTGGTCAAGGCGGCGGCGGGCGGCGGCGGGCGCGGCATGCAGATCGCCCGCACGCCGGCGAACCTTGCGCCTGCGCTCGGACTCGCCCGGCGCGAAGCCGCCGGCGCATTCGGCGATTCGCGAGTGTTCATCGAGAAGTTCATCGAGAACCCGCGCCATATCGAGGTCCAGGTGCTGGCGGACTCCTGCGGCAACGCCGTCCATCTCGGCGAGCGCGACTGCTCCATCCAGCGCCGCCACCAGAAGGTCATCGAGGAGGCGCCCTCCCCCGCTCTCGACGATGTTCAGCGGGCTACGGTCGGCGAGCGGGCCGCAAGGGCGGTCGCCCGGCTCGGCTATCTGGGCGTGGGCACGCTGGAGTTCCTGTTCGACGGCCGGGACTTCCACTTTATCGAAATGAACACGCGCCTCCAGGTCGAGCATCCGGTGACCGAAATGGTGACCGGCGTGGACCTGGTGCGCGAGCAGTTGACGGTCGCGGCAGGCGGCAAGCTGCCTTTCGGACAGAAGGATGTACGCTTTGACGGCCATGCCATCGAGTGCCGCGTGAATGCCGAGGATGCCCGCACCTTCGTGCCCTCCCCCGGACGGGTCCGCGAATACCATCCGCCGGGCGGACCCGGAATCCGCGTCGACTCCGCCCTCTTCGCGGGCTGCGTCGTGCCGCCGCATTATGACAGCCTGGTCGCCAAGCTGGTCGCGCACGGACCGGACCGGCTGACCGCGGTCGCCCGCCTCGCCCGCGCGCTCGATGAATATGTCATTGAAGGCATCGAAACGAATCTCGACCTGCACCGGCGCATCGTGCGCAACCGGGACTTCAACAGCGGAGCCTGCGACATCCATTGGCTCGAACGCTGGATGGATGGCGCTTGAAACGGATTTCAGCGGAAATGCTGCTAACCGCCTATCGCTTGGGGCTTTTCCCCATGGCAGACGGGCGGCGCTCCGATACGCTTTACTGGCTCGACCCGCGCCGGCGCGGTGTCATTCCGCTTGATGATTTCCGCGTGTCGCGCCGTCTCGCCCGTACGGTGCGCCAAGGCCGTTTCGAGGTTTTGGTTGATGGTGATTTCAACGCGGTGATCGGCGCCTGCGCCGAGCCGCGCGCCGACGACGGCGATACCTGGATCAATGACGATATCCTGCGGCTTTACCGCGAACTTCACCGGAAAGGTGCCGCGCACAGCGTGGAATGCCGCGTGGAGGGACAGCTTGCCGGTGGCCTCTACGGCGTATCCATTGGCGGCGCCTTTTTCGGCGAAAGCATGTTCTCGCAAGTGCGGGACGCAAGCAAAGTAGCGCTCGTCCACTTAGCGGCTCGCCTTCGGATTGGCGGCTACCGCCTTCTGGACACGCAATTTTTTACCGATCATCTGGCGACATTCGGCGCGCTGGAGATCAGCCGCACGGACTATCGCCGCCGGCTCAAGGCCGCACTGGAGACAGACGCCGAATTGCCGCGCGACCTGCCGGACGGCGCGCTGGCCCGGTTCCTTGCCTCGGCGCGGCCTAAGCCGCCTCCAGGGGCACAACAGGCACAGCGTTCTTGACCACGATGCCGCCCCGGTCGCCGGGCCGGACGCTGCCGTAACGGACGGCAAAGGCTTCCGGAAGCATCCGGCCCTCAGGCGGGCAGAGCCAGAGCCGGAGCAGGTGGCGCCGCCGCTCGGGCTCCGGCCAGTCTTCGAAGGCGGTGCGGTCGTGCAGGATGACGTGGTTGCAGAGAAACTGCATGTCGCCGGCCTCGAAGGCCATATCGAGCCGGAAACTGTTGCTTTCGCAGAGCGAGTCGAACAGATCGAGAGCTTCCACCTGCACTTCCGTCAGTGCCGGCACTTCCGGGAAGCGGCGAGCGGATTCGATGTAGCGCCGCGCATAGATCGTGGTGAGGTCGTTCCCGATTCGGTTGAACACCGGCAGGGCGAACCAGGGCTTCATGCCTTCCGGCACCTCGCCGCGCCGGTCCGTCTGAAACGGCCGGTAGAGTTCGCAGGCTAGGTCCGGCCGCCGGCGCACGATTTCATTGTGGACGGCCACGGAGCTTACGATAGAGCTCAGGCCGCCGGACCGCGCGGGCTGCAGGCACATCAGCGCCACGATATCGACCGAATCGGTATGGAATTGCTGCCGTTCCCGCGTCTGGTAAACGCGCACATTAGGATCGCTGCTGTGCAGGCCCAGGTCCTTGACGTGGCCCATCAGGTGGCCCCTGGCGTTCTGCGAGCGGGCGCTGCCGAAATGCGCGCCAATGCCCCAGAAGGCGGCCACGGCCTCTTCACGGCTCATCCTGCGAACCGGCAGCCCGCGCAGCAGGAAGAACCCCCTGCCCTCCAGCAGTTCGTTTCTCAACCGCGCCAGCTTCGGACCGAGTGTCGGCAACGGGAACGCTTCCCGGTCCACCTCGATCAAGGGCCGGTCGATAGCCGCAACTGCGGCATCGACCTCGGCGGTTTCGGACTCTGAAAGGCGGTATTCCCAGCCGCCTTGCGCCGCCATCTCCGGGCCGCGCCAGGCTGCGGGGCTGTCGAGGACTTCTGGAGAAAGGGTCGTCATGCCATGCTCTTCCCGTCGATCTCGTTGCCGGAGACTATAACCCCGATGCCGTCTCAAGAATCAATGGCGCCGGAGCGCCGGGCCCCGTGACGCCCGAGGAGTTCCGGACGCACGCCCACCGTTTCGTGGACTGGATGGCCGACTACATGTCAGACGTGGAACGCTACCCGGTCCGCGCGCAGACCCGGCCGGGCGAGATTGCGTCCGCCCTGCCCCCGATAGCGCCTGAGGCCGGCGAATCGATGGAAACGATATTTGCAGACTTCGAGCGCATCGTGATGCCGGGCATGACTCATTGGCAGCATCCGCGCTTCTTCGCTTATTTCCCCGCCAATTCGAGTCCGCCTTCGGTATTGGCCGAGATGCTGACGGCCGCGCTCGGCGCGCAATGCATGCTCTGGCAGACCTCACCCGCCGCGACCGAGATGGAAACCCGGATGCTGGACTGGCTGCGGCAGGCCACCGGCCTTCCGGAAGGCTTCACGGGCGTCATACAGGACTCGGCATCGTCAGCTATTCTTTGCGCCCTGCTGACGGCGCGCGAGCGAGCGACAGGTGGCGCTGCGAACGAACTGGGCTTGGCCGAAGCCGGGCCGGCGCCCGTCGCTTACACTTCAGACCAAGCTCATTCGGCGACGGAAAAAGGCGCAAAGATCGCCGGCTACGGGCGAAACCATGTGCGTTTGGTCGAGACGGGCGCGGACTTCGCGATGAAGGCAGATGCGCTGGACGCTGCGATACGCGCGGACAAGTCGGCCGGCCTCCGGCCTGCCTGCATCGTCGCAAGCCTTGGCACTACCGGCGTGGGCGCCATCGACCGGCTGGACAAGATCGGCGCTGTCGCCCGCGCGCATGATGTCTTCTTCCATGTCGATGCCGCATGGGCCGGCAGCGCGCTCATATGCGAGGAGCACCGCTGGATGCTGCAGGGCATCGAGACCGTGGACAGTCTTGTCTTCAATCCGCACAAATGGCTGCTGACCAATTTCGACTGCTCGGCACATTTCGTTCGCGACCCGGGCGCGCTCATCCGCACGCTTTCGATCCTCCCCGCCTACCTGCAAAGCCGGGAAGGCGACGCCGTCATCGACTATCGCGACTGGAGCGTGCCGTTGGGCCGACGGTTCCGCGCGCTCAAGCTCTGGTTCGTGCTGCGCAGCTACGGCCTGGCGGGCCTCAGGGAAACGGTCCGGCGGCATATCGCGCTCGCCGAATGGCTGGAGGGCGAGATTACGGCGCATCCGGATTTCGAGCTTATGGCTCCCAGGTCGCTGGCATTGCTGAATATCCGTTATGCGCCGAAAGGCGTGGCCGGTCTGGATGAACTGAACGAGCGGCTGTTGCACGCCGTCAACGACGAAGGGCGCATCTACCTGACCCAGGGCAATGTGCGCGGGGCCTATGCAATCCGCGTCTCAATCGGTCAGACAAGCACCGGGCGCATCCATGTCGAGCAGGCCTGGAAGACGCTTCGGGCTGCTGCCGCCCGTCTGTCAGCCGGCTAACCGGCCCTGGCGATCACGAACCGGTAGGGTGCATCCGTTTCCTGGGCTTCAAGGATGTCATGGCCCTCGGTGGCGCAGAAATGGCGCATGTCTATGGGCGAGGCCGGATCGTCGGTCAGCACTTCCAGCCTGTCGCCCGGCGCCATCGCCTTGAGGCGCTTGCGGGCCCGCAGCACCGGGATCGGGCAGCGCAGGCCCGTCGCGTCCAGCAGTTCGGCCATGGATCAGAAGGCGTTGAGTGGAATCTTGAGATATGCGCGGCCGTTGCTTTCCGGCTCCGGCAGGTCGCCGCCGCGCATGTTGACCTGGATCGAAGGCAGCAGCAGCGCCGGCACGCCGAGCGTCCTGTCCCGCTCGGTGCGCATGGCGACGAACGCGCGCTCGTCGATGCCGTCGCGCACATGGCGGTTCGCCTTGCGCTCCTCGGCCACCGTCGTTTCCCATGCCGTGGGCCGCCCCCCCGGCGCGTAGTCGTGTCCGACGAAAATGCGCGTTTCGGGCGGCAGCGACAAAATGCGCCGCGCCGAGCGGAAGAGCGCCGTCGCGTCGCCGCCGGGGAAGTCGCAGCGCGCCGTGCCGAAATCCGGCATGAAGACCGTGTCGCCGGTGAATGCGGTGTCGCCGATGACATAGGTGACGCAGGCAGGCGTGTGGCCCGGCGTATGCAGCACCCGCGCCGGCACCCGCCCCAGCCGGAACCGCTCCTCGTCCTCGAAAAGCCGGTCGAACTGCGAGCCGTCCGTCAGGAACTCCGGCGGCAGGTTGTAGATATCCTTGAACACCGCCTGCACATCGACGATATGGCCGCCGATGGCCGTTCTGCCGCCGAGCGCGCGTTTCAGGAACACGCCGGCGCTCAAATGATCGGCATGGACATGCGTCTCGAGGATCCACTCGACTGCCAGCCCGCGCTTGTTGACCCGCTCGACGAGCTGTTCCGCGAAGACGGTTTCCGTCCGCCCGGAATAGATGTCGTAGTCGAGCACCGGATCGACGATCGCGGCCCGGCCGGTCTCGGGACAGGACACGATATAGCTCACCGTCGAACTGGGCTCGTGGAACAGGGCCTCCACCAGCGGTCGGTCGGCCAAGAGTCGCCCTCCCCTGCGGCTGGGCCTATCCTATACCGGATTCACAAACGGGAGAACGCATCCGTGAACGCGCCGCTGATCGACTACCGCTCCGACGACGGTATCGCCACGATTACGCTCAACCGGCCCGACAAGATGAATGCGCTGTCGAACGGACTGGTCGCCGAACTGATCCGGGCCTTCGAACGATTGCAGGACGGCGATGACCGCGTCGCCATCCTGACAGGCGCCGGCGAGCGGGCCTTCTCGGTCGGCGCGGACCTGCGCGACCCGCCCCGCGACCCGGAACTCTGGGAGTGCATG
This sequence comes from Alphaproteobacteria bacterium, assembly GCA_022822125.1. Next base: position 8,734 of record JAJECF010000191.1, on the reverse strand, counting down.
CCGGGGGTCGGTGTGATGGTGGACAAGCCCATCATCGCCGCCGTACAGGGCTATTGCGTTGGCGGGGCTTTCTGCCTGGTGGAGTTCTGCGACCTTGCTGTCGCCGACGAGACCGCGGACTTCTTTTATCCCGAGGCGCAGATCGGGTTCTGCGGCGGACTCATTGCCGGGCTGGCGGCGCGCATACCGCACAAGCTGGCTATGGAGTTCATGATGACCGGGCGGCATTTCGACGCCGAGCGGGCTGCGGAGATCGGCATGGTCAACCGCGCCGTGCCGAAAGGCGAGCTGATGGCCGCCGCGAGGGACTATGCCACCATCCTGCGGGACAGCGCGCCGCTCGTGCTCCGGACAGTGAAGCGTTTCGTGCGCGATACCGTGGTGGCGCGCGGCCCTTCGGAGCTTCAGGCGCTGGCCCGGCGCGAGCTGCTTTCGATCAGCCGCAGCGAGGACCAGAAGGAAGGCGGGCGGGCTTTCCGCGAGAAGCGCCAGCCGGTCTTCACCGGCCGATGAGCGCCGAGGTCGTCTTCGAGGTCCGTGACAAGGTGGGCCTCATCCGCCTCAACCGGCCGGAGAAGCTCAATGCCTTCACCGGGTCCATGCTGGAAGACTGGCTGAAAGCGCTGGACGAGGCGGAAATGCGCAAGGACATCCGCTGCGTCGTCATCACCGGCACCGGGCGCGGGTTCACCACCGGCGGCGACGTCTCGACCATGGGCGGGGACCGGGACAACAGCCCGAGGACCACCAAGGACCGCATCTGGGAAACGATCCAGGCGGTGCCGAAACGCCTTGCCGGCATGGACACGCCGACAATCGCCGCCGTCAACGGCGTCGCCACGGGCGGCGGGGTGGATGTGGCGCTCGCCTGCGACATACGTGTCTGCGCCGCGTCTGCCCGCTTCGCCGAGACCTATTCCCGGCTGGGCCTCATTCCGGGGGCGGGCGGCGCTTATTTCCTGCCGCGCGTGGTCGGCACGGCCCGGGCGCTGGAGCTGCTCTGGACGGCGGAGTTCATCGATGCGGAGACGGCCGAGCGCATCGGGCTGGTCAACCATGTCTATCCGGACGAGAGCTTCCTCGAGGACACGATGGCGCTGGCGGGCCGCATCGCCGCCGCCGCGCCGCTCTCCGTGCGCTACATCAAGCGGACGGTTTATCGCTCGCTCGCCACCGACATGCTGACCAGTTTCGACCTCGTCTCCTCGCATATGACCGTTGTGCGCGCCTCGGAGGATCATGCCGAGGCCGTCGCGGCCTTCCGCGAGAAACGCACCCCCGAGTTCAAGGGCCGATGAATGCCGGGGCCACTTCCGGCGCCCGCCTGCTCACGGCATAGTGGGCCCATCCGTTGTTCCCCTGTCAGGAGACACATGCCTTGTCCACATTGACCGAACAGGACCTTGCCGCGCTACGCGCACTCGACACGCCCACTATCTGCAACGCGCTTGAGGTCGTGGCCGGCAGCCGGCTGAACACCGGCTTCACCGTGGAGCCGCTGGTCTGCCCGTTCCCGGACCTGCCGCCCATCGTCGGCTATGCGCGTACCGGCACGATCCGTTCGCAATTCCCGAGCGCCGTTACAGGCGACGAGGCTGCGAGGCTGCGCGTGGCCTATTACGACTATGTCGCCCATGGCGGCCCCGCGCCGCAGATCGTGGTGCTGCAGGACCTGGACGGCCCGCGCGCCGGCTTCGGCGCCTTCTGGGGCGAAGTGAATTCCAACATTCACAAGGCGCTCGGATGCCTGGGCGTCGTCACCGACGGCTGCATCCGCGACATTCCGGACTGGGCGGACGGCTTCCAGGCCATCGCAGGCTCCATAAAGCCGGCCCACGCGCATGTGCATGCGGTGGATTTCGGCGGGCAGGTCAGCGTCGCCGGCATGGTCGTCAACAGCGGCGATCTCGTGCATGCTGATCGGCACGGCGCGGCGGTCATTCCCATCGACCAGGCGCGCGAGGTGCCGAAGGCCGCTGCCGAGGTCGCGGCCAAGGAGAAGGTCGTGCTGGACGTCTGCCGCGGTCCGGACTTCTCCTTCGAGAAGCTGAAACGCGCCATGCTCGGCCCCGAAGACGTGCATTGAAGCAGACCCGTCTGTGTAGAACCATGTTCGTCGCCCCGGCCCCCGAGCCGGGGCCTCGGGCAGTCTGTAATTCATTGCAAGGAAACCCCAGATCGGGGTCCGGGGCGACGGTGGAGTGGCAGTCTTCATGAGTTGCAAACCGGTACCGCGGATATTGTAGCTACTCTGCCGCACGATTTTGGGAGAATATGTTAAAGTGCTTGGAGATCGAGCAAGTTGTCGGCAATTTTTGTCAGCTCATACTCTCGGCTCAATTTTGATAGGAATAGTAATAGCTACAATCTACGGGAGCCGTCCGGCGATAGCCGCAGAGGAAGCAATTCCAAACGCAGATCAAATTTTGACACAAGCTGAACTTCGCTGGTGCCGATTCGAGCCCATCCGAATAGATGGGGAAAGTAGCAAATTGAATCAGCGCAAGCAGTGGGAAGTCAATCGCTACAATAACATTGTCCGCGCATACAACAATAATTGTGGAAACAAGAGTTATCGAGAAACAGATGGAGCAGTCGTAGAATCTGAGCTTACGTCGGTAAAGCGTGAACTCCTTCGTCAAGCAGGCGCACTTCGTCTTTTGGCGGCAAGAGCTGATCGGGATGCACGGCGGATGTACGTGAAAGAACAGACGGCTATAATTCGAAACGCTCCAAACGACGATGCGAGGGAAGCTAAACGAATGCCTCGATGGGGGGATTTGATAGCAACTGGAAAAACCAAGGGACCTTGGTATGAGGTGGAGTGGAGTGATCCGTCACTGGACAATATGCTTCTTTACGGGTGGGTATTCGGCGGATTTATTGAAAGAGGATCGGGCACACTGGCACGGTTTGAACATTGTGAAAGTATCGCTGGACAACGAGCAAAACACAACGAGATTGTAGAAGGTAGAGTAAGTTCATCTTCGACAAGAGATCTTATCGTCAATAATGGAACAGGGCAGGACGCTTATGTCAAGCTCATTGATGACAGACGTGATATTAGGATTGCATTCTTTGTTGCAAAAGGGTTGATCGCAAGTATAATCGGAATACCGATGGGATCATACGAGCTTGTGTTTGGAACAGGAAAGCGTTTCAGCAGAGGATGCAAATCTTTTTCTGAGCCAGGATCTGCGTCTAAGTTCTCGGAACGGCTTGATTTTGAGTCGAACAATATAAGTTGGAAAATTACTTTACATACTGTGATGGACGGGAACGCCCAGACACTCAATATGAGTTATGACAATTTCGACATGCTTTGATTTGTATTTTGTACAAGTCCCAGCGTAACATGACTTGCCGGGCGAGGCAGGAGCCGATAGGTTCCCGTCTCGTTCATTTCTCGGATCGTCGCCATGCACCTTCCTCTCCTGCCGCTGGTCGCGATGGCCGGGCTGGTCGCGCTCTCCAATGTTCTCGTCCAGTATCCGATCAATAACTGGCTGACCTGGGGCGCGTTCACCTATCCTGTCTGCTTCCTGGTCACGGACCTCACCAACCGGATGCACGGCGCAGCGACGGCGCGGCGGGTCGTCTATGTCGGTTTCGCTGCGGCGGTCGTCCTGTCCATCGCGCTTGCGACGCCGCGAATCGCCATCGCCTCGGGCCTGGCGTTCCTGACCGCCCAGCTTCTGGATGTGACGGTGTTCGACCGGATGCGGCAGCGGGCATGGTGGCAGGCGCCGCTGGTCTCCTCGATGCTCGGCTCGGCGGTCGATACGGCGCTGTTCTTCTCGATCGCCTTCTACGGCACCGGGATTCCCTGGGTCACGCTCGGGATCGGGGACTTCCTCTGGAAGGTCGCCTTCGCGCTCGCCCTGCTGGTTCCGTTCCGGCTGCTGATGCCGGCGACGGCCGGAAGGGCCGCTCAGTAGTGGGAGACGCCGCCTTCCGCCGGGATGACCGCGCCATTGACCATGCGCGACTCGTCGGACGCCAGGAAGAGCCCGATATTGGCGATGTCCTCCGGCGGCCCGATGCTGAAGGGATAGGCTTCGAAAGTCGCGAACGGCCCTTCCTTCGGCCGCTCCCCGCCCGGCCCGGGATAGCGGGCGCGGATGCGCTCGGTCAGGATCAGGCCCGGGCAGATCACATTGGCCCGCACGCCTTCATCCGAATAGGAGCCCGCCAGCGAGCGGGTGAACGAGATCAGGCCGCCCTTCGCGGCGGAATAGATATGCGCCGGATGGTTGCCGCGCAGCGCCACCACCGAGGAGATGTTGATGACGGCCCCGCCGCCGCCCGCGATCATGTTCGGAATCGCATGCCGGCACATCAACATCGGCCCCTGAAGGTCGAGCGGAATGGTGCGGTTCCAGACATCAAGGTCGACTTCGTGAATCTTCGTGTCCTCGACCACCGACCCGCCGGCGCAGTTGAACAGGATGTCGATGCGCCCGAACTCGGCCATCGCCGCCGCCGCGCAGGCCGCGGCAGAGGAGTCGTCGGTCACATCGGTACGGTGGAAGGCGGCGCCGGTCTCTTCCGCCGTCGCGGCGCCCGCCGCTTCGTCGATTTCCGCAACCATCACCTTCGCGCCCTCGCGAATGAAGATTCCGGTGGCCACTCTGGCAATCCCGGACCCCGCGCCGGTAATGATTGCGGCCTTGCCCTCAAGGCGTCCCATCTCTTGCTTTCCTCCCGATCCGGGCGCTAGGGTCGCGCCCATGGCACAAGAGCTTATCAATCCCTGCGGCATCTACCAGCGCAATAGCGGCGCGCTGGCGCCGCGGCAGTCCCTGAAAGACGTGAAGACAGTTGGCCTGTTCTCCAATCTCAAGGCGAATGCAGACCTTTACCTGGAAGAGCTGTCGCACCGGCTGAAGGCGCGCTACCCGCATCTGGAGTTCGAGCTCTTCCAGAAGATCGCGAGCGAGCCCGCCAATTTCTCGCAGCACTGGCTCGACCGGGTCCACGCCGTGGCCGCCGCTTTCGGGGACTGAGGCTCCTGCACGTCGTGGTGTATCCATGACGCGATCAAGCTCGAAGAGCGCGGCATTCCGGTGGCGGTCACCTGCACTGACGAGTTCTTCGCTCTCGGCAAGGCGGAGGCCGAATGCCTCGGCATGGCGGGCCTGCCGATTGCGGTTGTGCCGCATCCGGTGGCGAAACTGCCGCCCCCCGGCGTTTCGGAGATCGCCGACGAGGCGATAGACCAGATCGTCCACATGCTGGAGGCGGATGCGACGGCGCTCGCGGAGGAATGCCGCAACCGCCCGCTGCCGAAGCGGGGCCGGATGCGCTACCGCTCGCTGTTCGAGGGCGACTTCAACGCGCCCGGCGCGCCGGAGCGGATTTCCGGTCCCGACTCGCCGGAGGCGCTGAACCGCGTCTTCTACCAGCGCGGCTGGACCGACGGCCTGCCCTTCGTCCCGCCGACGCCCGACCGCTGCGACGCCATGCTGGACGGGCGCGACCCCGACGAGGAAATCGGGCTTATCGAGCCGCGCCTCGGCCTTGCGACGGTCGGCAAGGTCGCCGCCAACGCCGTGATGGCCGGTGCGACGCCCGCCATGATGCCGGTCATCCTGGCCGCGACGCGGGCCATGACCGCCGAACGGCTGAACCTGAAAGCGCTCCAGTCCACGACCCATCCCTGCGGTCTGCTGACCGTCGTGCATGGGCCGTTGGCGGAAGAACTCGACATCGCGTCCGGCACCAACTACATGGGCCAGGGCGTCCATGCCAACGCCGCGATCGGGCGCGCGGTCCGTCTGGTGCTGACCAATATCGGCGGCGCGCAGCCCGGCGTGCTCGACCGCGCAACGATGGGCACGCCCGCCAAATACAGCTACTGCTTCGCGGAGAACGGCGAGGCCAATCCCTGGGCCGCCTTCCATACGGAACGCGGCTTCGGCGCGGAGCAGAATGCGGTCACGCTTTGCGGCGTCGAAGGGCCGCACAATGTCAACGACCACTACAGCGAAACGGCCGAAGACGTTCTGCTGACGATCTGCGGCACCATGGCAACGCCGGGCTGCAACAACTCCTATTTCCACGGCGAATATCTCGTGGTGATCGGCCCGGAACACGCCGAGGTGATCGCACGCGAGGGCTGGTCGAAGGAGGATGTCGAGCGGTTCATCATCGAGCGCGCGATCATCCCGCGCTGGCATATCGGCAAGGCGCAGATGGCGCTTTACGGCCAGCAGGTGCCGGAGCGGTTCGTGGGACCCGACGGCAGGGACGGCGTGCGCATCGTCAGCGAGCGGGAACAGCTCATGGTCATGGTCGCCGGCGGGGCGGGACGCCACTCATGCGTCATCCCCTCCTTCGGCAGCACGCTCTCCGTCACCGAGGCGATCCGGGACTGACCGGTCATTTCCTCAGGTCGGCCAGGAGCGGCATGACGTCGCTGGCGAAGCGCTCGATCTGCTCCGGGCGCCGGTCATAGGGGCCGACGAGATCGACGACGATGTGTCTTGCGCCCGCCCGGTGGAACTCGACTATGCGCTCGGCCACCTGCTCGCCCGTGCCGAGCGCCGCGTAGCGCGCCGCCGCCTTGCGGAAGTCCATGGCGTAACGGCGGGACAGAGACTCGGTCGCGATGTCGAGCGCGCGCTCGTAGCTGTCGTCGATGCGCGCGAACAGCAGATGGCCCGTGCCGAACGGCGCATCGCCGCGCCCGGCCGCTTCGGCTGCCTGCGCTATCTCGTCCAGGGCCTGCGCGAACATTTCCGGCGTCACGACATAGGAGACATAACCGTTCGCGAGCCTGCCCGCGCGCCGCAGTGCCGGCGGGCGCCGGCCGCCGCACCAGATGGGCGGACCGCCCGATTGCCTGGGCGGCGGCAGCATCGGCACATCCTCGAAGGAGAAATGGCACCCGCAATAGCTTGCCGGCTTCCCCGACCAAAGCGCGCGGACCGCCTCGATACTCTCGGTCAACCGGCGGCCCCGCTCCTCCCGAGGCACGCCGCAGACCTCGTATTCCTTCGGGAACTCGCCGCCGACGCCGACGCCGAAGATGAAACGCCCTTCGGTCAGGTGGTCGAGCGTGGCCGTCATTTTCGCCACCGGGCCCGGATGGCGCAGCGGCAGCAGATAGACGCCGGTGCCGAAGACCAGCCGCCGGCTCGCTACCGCCGCCTGCGCGATCATCAGCAGGGGATCGAGAAACGGTATGGCAAAGGAAACATGGTCGCCCAGCCAGATCTCGTCGAACCCCTTCGCGTCCACATCCTCGACGAAGGACACGAGATCGTCGATGCGCGGGAGCCACGGGCCGGTTTCGAAATCCCCCTGACGGTGGATGGTCTGGATACCGAGTTTCAATCCTTCTTCGAGCCGGAGCGCCATGCGCCTCCCTCCCCCGTCGCTGGCGTTTTGCGGTATAGAGCGTCATCCGCAGGGGAGACGCAATGCGATGAGCGCCTTTGCATCGCTCGTGGACGACCGCGCCGGCGAGGGCGTCTTCAGGGTGGACCGGGCCGTCTATATGGACCCCGAGGTCTTCGCCGCTGAGATCGAGACGATCTTCGAGGGCAACTGGATCTATCTTGCGCATGAGAGCCAGATTGCCGCGCCCGGCGACTACCTTGCCGTCTGGATGGGCCGGCAGCCGGTGATCGTCAACCGGCGGGCCGACGGCTCCGTCGGCGCCATGCTGAACGCCTGCGCCCATCGCGGCGCGCGCCTGACGCCTACCCGCCAGGGCAAGGCGACGACGTTCGTGTGCCGCTACCACGGCTGGTGCTACGACACCTTCGGCGCCTGCACGAAGATCAAGGACGAGCGCAGCTCGGCGCTGCCGCCTGGTGCATCGCGCGCCGATTTCGCCCTCAAGACGGTCCCGCTGGTGGAGAGCTACAAGGGCTTCATCTTCGGCTCGCTGAACCCGGACGCGCCGCCGCTCGCCGAACATCTGGGCGAGGCGCTCCCGGTCATCGACCTGCTGGCCGACCAGTCGCCCGACGGCATGGAGGTCGTTCCGGGCCAGGCGAGCTACGTCGTGGACGGCAATTGGAAGCTCCAGACCGAAAACGGCGTGGACGGCTACCATGTCTCCACCGTCCATCGGAACTTCGTCACCACGGTCCAGCGCCGCGATCTGAAATCGGGCGCGACCGGGACCGGACGCACCGACAACACGCGCTTTATGGGCGCAACCCGCAATGGCTGCTACGACCTGGGCAACGGTCACAACCTGATCTGGACCGAGCGGGGGATGCCGGAGTCGGCGCCGCTCTGGGAAGCACGCGACCGCCTGTTGCCGCTCGTCGGCGAGCGAAAATGGACTTGGATGTGCGCGCGCGGGCGCAACCTCCTGCTGTTCCCCAACGTCTTCCTCATGGACCAGTCCTCGACGCAGATTCGCGTCATCCGCCCGATTTCGGCGAGCCGCACGGAAGTCACGGTCCACTGCATCGCGCCGAAGGGCGAGAGCCGCGCCGCTCGCGCGGCAAGGCTCTCCAAGTTCCGCGACTTCTTCCTGATGAGCGGGCTGGCAACGCCGGACGATTCAGCGGCGCTGGAGGACACGCAGGCCGGCTGCGAGGGCCGCCTCGACCGTTGGAACGACCTCTCACGGGGCATTGCCACCATGCTGGAGGGCGGCGACGACGCGGCAGCCGACCTCGGTATCCGTCCGGTTTCGACCAGTCCGCGCTGGGATCATGAAACGCTCTATCACGGACAGTATCGCCAGTGGCGGCGCCTGATAGCCCGGGCC